>CAZPZF010000033.1:1979-4341 GCA_964590705.1 uncultured Spirochaetales bacterium
GCGCGGTCGCAACCGTGTAGCGGGGAGCCTTGAGCCGGGGCGCCGGGGCGCCGACGCTGCGGCGGCCTGATTGCACCGTGGCGGAGCGGCGGGCGCCGCGGCGGCCGGCCGCCAGGACCGCGCGCCGTCCGGCGCGGCCGCTCTCTGCCGAACGGGGCCGCATAGCCGCTTCCGGTTTTTCCGTTCTCGCGCTACAATACTCTGCCCCTTCTCAGCCGGCCCGCCCGGCCGGAACCAGAAAGGAGGTTCTAAAAAGGGAGAACAATGGACGATCCGGAGAAACCGTTCGCATTCAAACCGGAGGACGGGAGCGCGGAGAAAAGCGGAGAAAACCGCCGGTGGAAGATCGTGATCGCGGACGATGACGCCGAGGTTCACGCGGTCACCCGGCTTGCCCTCGAGGATTTCAGCTTCGAGGGAAACGGAATCGAATTCCTCTCGGCCTACTCGGGGAAGGAAACCGAGGTTCTGGTTCGGGAGAACCCGGATACCGCTCTCGTCCTGCTCGACATCGTAATGGAGGAGGAGGACACCGGGCTCCGGCTCGTCGAGTACATCAGGAGGATCATCGGCAACACCCTCGTGCGCATCATCCTGCGCACCGGTCAGCCTGGCCAGGCGCCCGAGATGGACGTCATCCGCAATTTCGACATCAACGACTACAAAGAAAAGATCGAGCTCACCGATAAAAAGCTGCACACGGCAATCGTCTCGTCGCTCCGGTCCTACCGGGATCTGCTGCAGATCGAGAGGAATCGGAAGGATCTCGAGGCATCGCTGCGGGAGAAGGAGATCCTCCTTCACGAGGTCCATCACCGGGTCAAGAACAACCTCCAGGTGATATCGAGCCTCCTCAGCATGCAGGCCGACCAGATCACGGAAACGCGCATCCTCTCGATGTTCAAGGAGAGCCGGGACCGGATACGGTCCATGGCCCTGATACACGAGAAACTCTACCAGTCGGGGAATTTCGAGGAAATCGATTTCACCGAATACCTCGACACCATGACAGCCGAACTCTTCTCTCTGTACGGCATGGCCGGACGGGTTCACAGGATCTTCTCGTGCACGCGGATCCTCCTCGACCTGGACCGGGCCGTTCCCTGCGGCCTCCTCGTGAATGAGCTCGTCACCAACGCCCTGAAATACGCCTTCCCCGACAACAGAAGCGGAACGATCTACCTCGAGCTCTCGGAACCGGAACCGGACCGCATCGCGCTCGTGGTGGGAGACAACGGAATCGGGCTTCCGGAGTCAATCGACCACCGGAACGCGGCCACGATGGGGCTCCAGCTCGTTTCGATCCTCGCGCGGCAGGTGGATGGGGACGTGACCCTCAGCAGGGAGAGGGGCACCCGGTTTTCGATCCTCTTCAGGAGGCATAGAGTCGTTCCCGAGCTGGCAGAGGAGCCCGCGGAAACGCGGGCGGCGGATCACTCGAGGCCCAGGTAATAGCCTTTGCCGAAGATGCGGAAGAGCTGGCCCGAGGTCGTGTGGCTGTCGTCCCATACGTCCTTCTTCATCCTCATGAACGAGTTGACGACGGCCGCCGACGGACCCGTGCCCCGCGAAGAGACTGCCGGTTGATGAAGGTTCATGTACTCAACGACGATCCCCTTTGCATAGTTGTAATGGACATAGCCGATGTCGCCGGAAGGCGTTACGGATACAACGAGCCCCGTGTGGGTGAAGAAATCGTTGTACTTTCCGTCTTCGTTCCTGTCGTACGTGTTGTCCCAGAAGATGATGTCGCCCGGCACCGGATCGGTCACCTTATACAGCAGTCCATTGTTTTCCATGGTCCGGTAGATGCGTTCGACCCCGTTGCCCGTATACTTGCCGAAATCCCGGGCAAGATCGATTCCCGCGTACCAATAGGCGGCAAGGACCGTGCCCGTACAGTCCATGGTGAACTTCTTTCCCCGGACGGACAGATCCTGCGTTTTCACGAACCCCAGCGCGCCTTGCACCAGGCTTCCCTGGATCCTCGCAAGCTGGTCCTGCTGGTCCGGGGGAAGGTCAGAACCGATGCCTGGGCGAGCCGGAACCGCGCATGACAGGGTCACGAGGAGAAGAGCGCTTGGAAAAAGAGAAAGTGCCGCCTTTTTCATGCCACAATCATAAGCGAGTGAAGAGACTGTTGTCGATACTTTTATTCCGGGATACAGTCGCTGTATGCGGAACCTGTTTCGGCAGTTCGCCTTCGGCGCGGCCATTGTCCTGGTTTTTTCCTTGTGCGCGGGTTGCAACCGCCAGGGGAGGCGCCTCCTCAGTGAGGAAGAGCTGCAATGGCTCTCCGACAGGAACAACACCATCCTCATCGCGCCGGTCACCATCGGCGCGGGGGCCTTTACCGCCGCCG
>CAZPZF010000033.1:4351-6870 GCA_964590705.1 uncultured Spirochaetales bacterium
CAGATTACCCCCCGGTCTCCTTTATAGACGAGAAGGGCGCCTTTGACGGCATCTCCTCCGATTACCTCGAGATCCTCGAACGGAAGATAGGCGTCAAATTCCATATCGTCGGATACGTGAATCAGAAAGAGGCCATGACCGCCATGGAGGCGCGCGCCATCGACGGAATAAGCGCGGTTGTGCGCTCTCCGCGCGGTTCCGCGGAGCTGCTCTTCAGCGAGCCCTACGGCGAATCCCCGGCCATCATCCTCACCAGGCAGGCGACCCGGGAGAAGGTCTCGCTCGAAACGTTGGGAAACCTCATGGTCGGCGTCGCGGAAGGCTATGGCGTGGAGGATATCATCAGCGCCCGGTATCCGGACATCCATCTTGTAATGACCGCGAACAATCTCCAGGGAATCCGGGATCTCTCCGAGGGAAGGATCGACGCCTTCATAACCGACCTGAAGGTCGCCTCCCATTACATCGAGCGGGAGGGAATCGCAAACCTGCGGGTGGCGGGAGAGACCGGCTTTACCTACACCATCTCGTTCGGCTGCTCCAAGGGAGAACCCATCCTCGCGGACATCCTGAACAAGGGGCTTTCCCTGATCACCGAGGCTGAGCGGTACGCGGTGGAACAGCGGTGGGGCAGCGTTCTCGCCATCCCCAGTTCCGGACAGTACTGGAACGCTGCGTTCGTGTTCATCGGCTTCGGTCTGGCGGCGGCACTTTTCATCTTCTTCCTCCTCCGTCCAGACCGCGCAATCAGACAGCGGGGGGCTGTCAAGACAGGAAAAGGGAGGCTCCGCAAAGCCCTCAGGGTCTTCATCGTCTATTATTGGCCGGTCTATACGATTCTCCTCCTAGCCGTAGCCCTGACCCTCGGCATCTACTTCTCATCCCTCGTGGAGGATCGCGCCCTTACCGCGACGGAGCGCGAGTGGCTCGACAAGAACGGCGATAGTCTCGTTCTGGGCCTCGATTCCGCGTGGCCGCCGTTCGAGTTCCTCGACGAGAACGGCGAGTACCGCGGACTTTCGGCGGAGTACGTAACGCTCATCGAGAAGGAGTTGGGAATCAGGTTCGTAAAGACCAAGACAGCAGCGCCGGACTCTTCCGCTCCGGACGGCTTCAACCGGGTTGTGGATATCGCGGCGGCCATGCCTATGACGAGATCCGCGGCCTCGCGCTTCCTGTTCACCGAGCCCTACTACGAGGTCCCCATGGTGATCATCACGAGGAAGTCCTTCAAGGGCGAGCTCGCGATGGAAAGCCTTAGCAACTACTCCATCGCAGCCGCCGTAGGCTATCCGGCCGCCGACCTGATCGCGGACGCGAGTCCCGGGTTGGAGCTTGTCTCGGTTCCCGACTTGGTGACCGGCCTTAGGATGGTCTCTTTCGACGAGGTGGACGGGATGGTCATCGACATCACCTCCGCCCTCTATTACATCGATAAGGAGGGGATAACCAACCTTAGGATAGCCGGCAACACCGGGATCGTGTACGGACTCAGGCTCGCGGTTTCCAAGGATCTGCCCATCCTCCACTCCGCGGTTTCCAAGGCCCTCGCCTCCATCAGCGAAAAGGAGAGGAGGGAGATCAACGGCCGGTGGATACGCGCCGAACAAAGCGGCGTTTGGTACAACCGGAAGATCCTCTACGGCGTCGGCATCGGTCTGGTGTTCGCGATCTTCGTCGTCGTCATCGTCCTCCTCTGGAACTGGACGCTCCGGGAGCAAGTGCACAATCACACCCTCGCCATGGAGGAGGAACTGCGCAAGAGAACGGCGGCGGAGAGGGAACTCCAAATCCTCAACGCGGAACTCGAGCGGCGGGTCATGGAGCGGACCAGAGAACTCGAGGAAGCGCTCGCGAGGCAGAAGGAGATCCAGTCCCAGCTGGTACAGACCGAAAAGCTGGCCGCCCTCGGCGGGCTCGTGGCCGGGGTCGCGCACGAAATCAATACGCCCGTAGGGGTAGCGGTCACGGCGGTTTCCCATATGCTCACCAAGACGGAGAAGATGACGGATCTGTTCTCGAGGGAGGAGCTGAGGAAATCGGACCTGGAAAAATTCCTGGACACGGTGGAGCGCTCTTCCTCGATGATCTTGAAGAACCTGCAGAGGGCAGGCGAGCTCATCCAGAGCTTCAAGCAGGTGGCCGTGGACCAGACGAGCGACGAACAGAGGATCTTCAATGTGAACGACTACCTTGCCGAGATCTTCCTCAGCCTGAATCCGAAATTGAGGAAAACGAATTTCAAGGTGAGCATCGACTGCCCTGAGGACCTCGAGATCGAGAGCTTCCCCGGAGCCTTTTCCCAGATCATCACCAACTTCGTGGTCAACTCGCTCATGCACGGTTTCGAGGGGAGGACGGAGGGGACGATATCGATCGCCGTCTCCCTCCAGGGGGGGCTGGTGAGGATCATCTACGGGGACGACGGGAACGGAATCGACCCGGAGAACATCCCTAGGATCTTCGATCCCTTCTTCACGACCAAGCGCGGGCAGGGGGGCAGCGGCTTGGGCCTGCAC
>CAZPZF010000033.1:6880-18314 GCA_964590705.1 uncultured Spirochaetales bacterium
GTCGCCCCCCTGGGGACCCAGATCCACGGGGGGCGCCTCCGGTGCGAGAGCCAGCCGGGAACGGGTGCCTCCTTCATCCTGCTCATCCCGGTGCGGAGATCCCCTTCCCGAGGCCGATGAAGTAGGTCTCGAAGGAGATCTTCCTGCTCGCCTCCGGCTTGAAGGCTTTGACACGGGAAAACCGCTTCCGCATCTCCTCGAAGAGCTCTCGTTCGTCCCCGCCCTGAAAGATCTTCACGACGAGGTTTCCCGCAGTATCGAGAAGAAGGTCGGAGAGGAGGATGACCCGCTCCACGAGATCGTAGGATCTCCTGGAGTCCACCAGGCGGTTTCCCGAGGTAGACGGCGCTGCGTCGCTCATGATGACCGAGAACGGCGCGAAACGGGAGACCGCTTCCTGTATCTCCGCGGAAAAAACGTCTCCCTGGAAAAAGGAAAAGGCGTTCCGGAAGGGTTTACCGCCGGTGTTGAGACCGTTGAGATCCACGGCCACGATCGTTCCCGAACCGCCGAGGATCTTGTCGACGTACATGCTCCAGCTCCCCGGGCTTGCCCCTACGTCCAGGACCCTGTTTCCGGGCCGGAATACGCGGAACTTGTTCTGGATCTCCTCCAGCTTGTACACCGATCTGGCGGGGTATCCCTCCCGTCTCGCCTTTTCCGTGTAAAAATCGGGCTTTTCCCGCATATTGACTTAAACCCCCGTCTGGCCGATTCTTGTGATCATGAATCCCGAGTATACCCGACGTCTGCGCGAAATAGAAGGGGAAATGGCCAGGCTGATCCCGGCCCGCTGCGGGCCCGAGTGGCTCGCGCTGGCCGCGGGACAGGCAGAAGGGGCTGGCCTTAATGCGGCCGTCGGTACAAGCGGAGCGGGCGCCGGCCTTGACTCAACCGCCGGGGGTGACTCATGCGCCGGCCTTGATGCGGCCGTCGGCGCCGCGACCAGTGCCGGCGCACGCTCCGAAAGAACCGTCGATCCCGGCCCGCGCCCCCCCTTCCTCGACGCCATGCTCGACCCGGCCCGCGAACTCCTCTCCCGAGGCGGCAAACGGTGGCGGCCGGTCCTCATGGTCTGCGTCTGCGAGATGACCGGGGGAAAACGGGAACGGATCCTCCCCCTGACTCCCCTGGTCGAGCTTGCCCATACCGGCAGCCTGATCGTCGACGACATCGAGGACTCGGCCGAGTACCGGCGGGGCGGACCCGCGGTTCACCTCTTGTTCGGCGTAGATGCCGCGGTCAACGCGGGGAACCTCCTCTACTTCTTCCCGGCACTGCGGATCCACGGGTGGGGACGAACCGACGCCGAACGAAGCGAGGCGTACCGGATCTACCTGGAGGGGATGAGCAGGCTCCACATCGGCCAGGGGCTCGACATCAGATGGCACGGGAAACGCGACCCGGTTCCGACCATCGGGGAGTACATGCGCATGTGCCGGTACAAGACCGGTTCTCTCGCACGCATCGCCGCGGAGCTCGGCGCCCTGGCCGGACAAGCCGAGCGTACGGACGAGGTTCTCGGGGAAGCGGAGCTCGAGCGGCGCGGCCTCGGGAGCGTCGCGGAAAAGATCGGCGTTGCCTTTCAGATCATGGACGACGTGACCAATCTCACATCTGGCAATCCGGGTAAGAAGCGGGGCGACGATGTCGTGGAGGGGAAGATGTCGCTGCCCGTCCTGCTCTACCTTTCCCGGCGGCCGGAGAGGCGGGAGTCTCTCTTCGAGGCGTTCGAGACGGCAGCCGCGCTCGGCATGGAGAAGGCCGGGGAGGTGGTTGAAAGGGTGATCGGCGAGCTTACGGAGTCGGGGGCCGTGGAGGAGGCTCGCCGCACCGCCGCGGACATGATGGATGAGGCTGGCCGGGCGATCCTTGCCGGCTACCCGGCGTCGGTTCCTCGGGATCTCATCGTAGAGATGGCGCGCGGCTTCGTGTAAAGGTTCGTCGATGATCCGAGGGCGGGAGGCGGCGCGCGGACAGATCTCGCGGTTGACCTCTGCCTGCATTCTCCTTACCTTATACCCATGGCCCAATCGATCATACGCAGACCATTTCAGTATCGATTCTACACCGCGTCCCTCTATCTCATCGGTCGCAACATCCTCGTCTTCTTCCTCACGATGGGGAACCCCCGGCTGACCTGGTACCTCTCCCTGCAGCCCCTCATGATCATCAAGTACAAGGCTGTTTGGCAGTTCGTGACCTACATGTTCACGCACGGGGGAATCTCCCATATCCTCTTCAACATGCTGGGAATCTTCTTCTTCGGCACGGCGGTGGAACGCCGGATGGGATCATCCGAGTTTCTCCTGTTCTACGCGATATCCGGAATAGGCGCCGGACTCTTTTCGTTCCTCGTCTACATCCTGACCGGATCGTACAACGTCATCCTCCTCGGCGCCTCCGGGGCCGTGTACTCCCTTCTGCTCGCCTACGCGACCTACTTTCCCCAGTCCCGGATCTACCTCTTCGGCATGTTTCCGGTCAGGGCCCCGATCCTGGTGGCCGGATATGCGGTGATAGAGGTCTTCTCCCAGTTGACGAGTTTCCGCTCCGGGGTAGCGCATCTCACCCACCTGGCCGGATTCGGTTTCGCCTTCCTCTATTTCATCGCCCGGCTGGGGATCAATCCCGTATCGGTTTTCAGGGGAAGGGACCGTGGCGACGGAACCGGCTACTGGCGCTGAGCGCTGGCCGCGGCAGCCCAGCCGCGCCGCGCTCCAAAGCTTGGCAACCACACTGCCACGCCTGGGTACCGCGCTCCCCTGCTTACCGGCCATTCTTTTCCTCTGCCTCTCCCTCCTCTCCATCGTTTTCCCCGTAGCTCTCGCCGGGGCAGAGACGGTCCTCTTCGGTGAGTTCTGGTGCGAGCTCGAGCCAATGGCAGAGGACTTTACCGTCAGGACCCTCAGCCAGGAAGAGGCGATACGCGAGGTCCTCGACGAAGCCCTATACGCCTTCTCCGGCATGGTCTACGGTTTCTCCTTCTCCTACACCCCGTCCGATATCGCCCGCGGCGTCGACGAGATCTTCGTTCTGGAGCCGCTCGCCTCGGTGAGGTGGGGCGATCCCGCCCTGTCCGCGTACGAGGTCCGCCTGGAGTCCGACCGATACCTGATACGCTTCAGGTACGACTGCTCGGACGCCCAGGAGGCCCGCCGCTACCGTTTCTTTGTCAACCCGGCGGTAAACGCCATGGGGATGGGACGCGGGAGCCAGATCCTGGGTACCTCGGAACGGATCACCGCGGTGAGGGAGGCGGTCAAAGAGGCGGTGCGGGATCATCTCCGGCGGCTCGTCTACAACAAACCGAGGGAGATCGTCGGCGAGGCGCTCTTCAGCGAGGCGCCGCGGATAACCCTATCCTCCGGGCGGTATGTCGCCACCGTGCGCCTGCGCCTGATCATCTCCGAGATCGTCCCGTACAGCAGATACTGAACCTGGGGAGGAAGACCGTATGAGTCCCGCGCGAATGGAACGGGTGGAGTCGGCTGTCCGCGTCGTGGCCGCCTTCGTGGACGATTTCAACCGCCACGACACAGCCGGAATGCTCCGATACCTCGACGAAACCTGTTCGCTTGAGATCCCCGCTCCGATGCCCCTTCTCGGCTCGGCGGGGAGGGCCGCAACGGACCCGGTCCCCGGCGCCGCGCCCTTTTCGGGCAAGGCTGACGCGGAACGGCTATTCGCCGCCATCTTCGGCGGATCTCCCGGCGTGACGATCGAGGTCGAGGAGCTGTTCGGCGCGGGGTTCCGCTCCGTTCTCCGGTGGAACTGCGGCTGGACCGATCAGGACGGCGGCCGGAGCCTGCGGGGAGTATCGATCTTCAAAATGAAAAACGGCCTCATAGGCGAGATCCTGTCATACAGGAGCGGCGTATGAAAATCCGTTTCATTTCCCTTTTTCTGAGTCTCTCCGCGTTCGTCCTGTGGGCCGATACCCCGGTCGTCGGGATATACGCCGGCGCCGGCGCTGATCCCTATCTCCAGGCGGCGGCCGGGCGGATGTTCCGCTGGATGGGGTACGAAACCGTCAAGGTCACCCCGGACGAAATCAACCGCGGGAATTTCGGGAACATCGCCATCCTCTATTTCCCCGGCGGATCGACCGGCCCCATGCGGCGGGATATCACCGAAACCGGCCGGGAGAAGCTGCGGGCCTTTATCCGGAGCGGCCGCGGCTACATCGGCACCTGCGCCGGCGCCCTGATGGCCTGCCGGAAGAATCTCTGGCTCGGACATGACGACAACTACGGCCTGTTCGACCTGGTCCCGGTCACGGGAATCGGTCCCATCCCCGAACTGGACGACGGCGACGGGATCTGCATGGCGGAGCTCTCCCTCGATCCCGCCTGCGGAATCGACGACTGGGCCGCATCGGGCGTCGATCCCTCGGTTCCCGCGTACGTCCTCTCGATCAACAGCCCCTGGTTCGATACCAGGGGCTCTTCCGGAGTCATCGTCGTGGCCGAATACGCCGCAATCGGAAAGCCGGCCTACATCGCCTGCCGGTATGGGAAGGGCAGGGTCTTTCTCACGGGCCCGCATCCCGAATTCGAGGAGGACGGGAACCGGGACGGAAACTCCAAATTCGACCATCACGACGACCGGGGAAGCGACTGGCCCCTCATGAGGATGGCGGCCGCGTGGTGCCTGATGTACAATGAGCCATGAAACCATCAACAGAAAAATTGTCCGGCCGAGGATTCCCCTCGAGTCACGCTCCGGCACGAGGCGCGCTGGCTGCCCTTGTCCTTCTGGCAGTCGTTTCCTGCGCTGATTCGGCCGAGGCCGCGGGCGTCTCGGAAGGAACCGGAGGCCGTGACGAGGGAGCCATTGCCGGGGTTGCCGCGGGAGCGAGGGGAGGAAGCACGGATATGAACGATTGGCCAGTTCGAACCCCCGCCGAGGAGGGCATGGACGAAACCCTGTTCGCGGCCGCGGTTTCCGAGTACCGCGAACGCACCTCCGATGTCCACGACGTGGTCGTGATCAGGAACGGGGCACTCGTATTCGAGGCGTCCCGCTATCCCTACCCGGAGGGAACCCCCCACGCCCTCATGTCCTGCACCAAGAGCGTGCTCTCGCTCCTCGTCGGAATCGCCGTTGACGAGGGCAGGATCCCTGGCGTTCACACCCACCTCTCCCGATGGTTCCCCGAACTCGAGGGGGATCCGGAGAGAAAGGACATGGAGCTCTTCCACCTTCTCTCCATGACCACGGGCTTGTCCTGGCGGGAGACCGGCGGATACGGTGCGGGCGACTCCTACCTGGAGATGCTCGCGCAAAACGATCCTGTCTCCTGGTTCTTTTCCCGGCCCATGGCCCATGAACCTGGGTCGACCTTCTCCTACAACTCGGGGGCCTCGATGATCGCGGGGATCGCTCTCGAGAAGGCGGTCGGCATGGATCTTCTCGAGTACGCCTCGCCGCGTCTGTTCGAGCCGCTTGGAATCGACGTCTACGTCTGGCAGACGGCGGCCGGGCATCGCAACGGTGCCTCGGGCATCTACATCACCGCGCGGGACATGGCCAAACTCGGGCAGTTCGCCCTTAACGGCGGCACGTGGCAGGGACGGCGGATCGTATCCGCCCGATGGCTTCGGCACACCACGCGGAAGCTGTTTGACACGCCCCGCGGAGTCGCCGGAAACGACGGCTACGGCATGGGCTGGTGGATGAACGCCCGCGGCGGCTTCTCCGCGCGCGGGTTCGGGGGACAGTACATCCTCGTGTATCCCAAGGAGAAGCTCGTGATCGTCGCGACGGGCGGTCTTTTCCGGGGCGATTTCCTGTACCCGGAAGCGGTGCTCGCGGAGAGGATACTCGACTCCATCGGAAAGCCCCGTCCCGATCCGGAGGCCATGCGCGCCTGTCTCGCCGCGTTCGGGCCGCCGCCCGGGATCGGCGGTGAAGGCGTGGCCGTGCCGGCGTCCGGAGGCCAGGGCGACGGCGGAGCTTCCTCGGCCAGCCAAGCCGCCGCATCGCCGGATCAGCTCCACGCCCCAGCCTTCCTGGGGAAACGCTACCGCTTCGAGGACGGCACGGTCTTCTCCCTTTCGGAAACCGGGGACGGCCGAACCCGCCTCCTCTCACTGTTCGTCAACGGCAACGACGTCTCGGCCCGCGTTCCCGTCGACGGCGGCTACGCCGCGGCCGACCTCGGGTCTTTCGGCACCCTGCCGCGGAACCTCGCGATGATCGCGATCCCGCGTATCACCACGGATTCGGTCGAGCTCCTCGTGAGACGACTTGGGGTGCCGTATACCTACACCTACGAAATCCGATTCACCGCGGCCGCGGCGGGCAGGAGCTCCGATAGAGGTTCCGGGATCGGCGGCGAGCCGGACGCGGTCTGGTCCGCGTACGCGAGCTACCTCCGCGGTCCCTTCGAGGAGTTCCGCGGATGGCTGCTGGAGTGAGCAGGATGGCCAAGGCTCGCCTGATACGGTCCGGCGGGCAGTCCCGTAGAGGTTCCGATGGCGAAGCCGCTCACCTCCCACGCGGCGGCGCGTTTTCACTTTATCGCAGCGCGTTTTTCCTCCGCGGCCGCGGCAGGTTTCCACACCGCGCTCCCGGCCGAACGACCGCGGCCGTCCTCTCCTTTCTCCTCTTCCTGTCCGCCGCCGCTGTCGACGGCCACGGACAGCGGGACGTAAAGGCTCTTGTGCGGGTCGCGGAGATCCTCCCGGGAACCGGTCCCGTCTACGGAATTTCCCTCTCCCCCGACGCCGCCATCCTCGCGTCCGCGGATTTCGGAGCGGTTTGGCTTTGGGAAATCGGAGCGGGAACAGAGGCCGGGATTCTGGAGGGGGACGCTGATTTCGTGTGGGGCGTTTCGTGGTCGCCGGACGGGAGGAGCGTCGCCTGCGCGAGCCAGGACGGAACCGTCACGGTCTGGGCCATTGAAACGCGGACCATGCGCTGCGTTCTGGAGACCGGCTGGGCCTTCTGCGTCGAGTGGTCTCCGGACGGCAGGTTCCTCGCGTCGGGAAGCTATTCGGGCGAGCTTGCGATATGGGACGCTGAAACCATGGCCCGCCTCCGGTCATGGCGGACCGGGGGATCGTCACCAGTCATCTGCCTCGCGTGGTCGCCGGACGGGAACTCCGTTGCCGCAGGAACCCTGCGGGGATCAATCGAGGTCCGCGAGACCCGGACAGGCAGACTCGCCGTGACCATAGCCGGGTACACGAACGCCCGCTGCGATGTGAACGGAATGGCGTCGTCTCCGGACGGAAAGGCTCTTGCAACCGCGCACCAAGACGGAACGGTGCGGGTGTGGAATCCGCGGAGCGGCACGGCCGCGGGCGAGATCAAGGCATACGGCGGCTTGGTCAGGGGGATCGCGTGGTCGCCCGACAGCCGGCTGCTCGCTGCCGCGGGACAGGACGGATTCGTCCGCGTGTGGGAACAGAAAAAACTCCTGCTTATCGCAGAGGGGCGCCACGGCCCGCTTCCAGTCTGGAGTCTCGCGTGGCTCCCTGACGGAAAGACCCTCGTCTCCGGAAGCGGGGGATACGAAAGGCCCCAGACGGGATCGATCGTGTTCTGGCGGCTGCCATGAAGCGCCGCGCAGCGGGATGAGAAGGGCCGGAGTCGGCGCGGGTCGACGATCCGCCCGCGGCAGGTTTCCCCGACGCGCCTCTGGTCAAACGGCCGCCGGACGATTCACCGGCCACAGTCCACTGCCCGCCGCGGCCGGCGCGCCGCCGCGTGCAGGACCCTGGTTCAGGCGAACAGCAGCGAAACCACGAAGGCCCCGACGCCACCGACGATGAAACCCGCCACGATCTCCGGCAGGGTATGGCCCACCATTTCGGAGAGGGGCGGAGCGCCGGGCTCGATTTTCTCCCGCAGCCTGTTCAAAAGGACCGACTGTTGCTGCACCGTGCCCCGCAGGCGGAAGGCGTCGTAGATCACGATGGCGCTGAAGACCGAGCTCACCGCGAAGATGTCAGAGGCGAATCCGCTGCGCATCCCCACCGCGACCGTGAGCGATACCACGAAGGCTGTATGGGCGCTCGGCATGCCGCCCGGAGAAAAGAAATACTTGAAAGAAAAATGGCGGTCCTTCGCGGAGTAATAGAAGACCTTATACAACTGGCAGAGGATCTGGACCGCGAAGGCCACGGCGAACACGACAGGGAAGTTCATCCGGAAACTATACCACGCGTGGATTCAAGAGGAAAGCGTCGGTCATCCGGCGGGAAATGGCCCCGGATAGTTCGCCCATCAGTTTCTCGTACGGGGGATATTCGGAGAACGGATCGATTTTAAGTGTTTCCAGAATTTCTTCCGCCTTCTCCCTGAGGTTGGAGGAGCTGAGACGTTTCGCGTCCTTCTGCACCTGTTTCGTGTAGACCAGCCTGTACATCACCAGTCCGGGGTTTCATCAAGCGGGTCGGGTGTTCTCATTCCCTCCAGGATCGATTCTCTCATACCCGGTATCGACCAGAGCCACGGTGATGAATGTGATATATGAAAGGCCTATGTGCCTGCCTGACTATTCCGTAATCATATTGCAGAATAGTCGTACGTGGATCAATCGAATAGTCGAGGGCCGCGTCCGCGGCCTCGCGTCATCATTTCCGGCCATCCTCGTGACCGGGGCACGTCAGACCGGTAAGACGGCCCTTGCCGCCGCTGTTTTCCCGAAGCGGCTTATGTCACCTTCGACGATCCTCTCGAGGTTCTGAACGCGAAAGGGTCTCCCAGAGGTTTCCTCTCGTCCTTTGAGAGACCGCTCGTGATAGGCGAGATCCTGTATGTCCCGGAACTCTTTCGGTACATTAAAATGGAGATCGATGAGAAACACGTCGTCGGCCGGTTCCTGCTCACCGGCTCCCAACAGCTCCAATTGTCGACGCTGTCATCCGAAAGCCTTGCCGGAAGGGTCGGGATCGTCACGGTTCCCACTCTAACAGTGGAGGAAACGTCCCCCGAAGGGAGAAGCATACAGGAACTTACGGAGCTGATCCGGCGCGGGGGCTATCCCGAAGTGACTGCGGAGAAGAGGAATCCGGCTGAATGGTTTCCTTCCTACATCAATACGTATCTCGAACGGGATATCAGAACCCTTACACAGATTGGGAACCTAGCGGATTTCGCCCGCCTTCTCCGCGCCATTGCCTTGCGGAGCGCCGGTATCGTCTTATGGTCGGACCTTGCGCGGGATATCGGCATCGCCCCGAATACCGCGAAGAATTGGGTCTCGCTCCTTGAAACCTCGGGAGTAGTGGTATTGGTGGAGGGATGGTCCAGAAGCAGGACAACTCGGATCGTCAAGGCGCCAAAACTCTATTTTACCGACACCGGGCTTCTCTGCTCCCTCCTCGGCTTTTCCCAAAACGGTACGATCCGGGAAAGTCCTCTCTTCGGGATGATCTGGGAAAACTACTGCTTCTGCCAGATCTGGAAATACCTCGTACTCAGAGGCCTATGGAACCGAAACCTCTTCTACTGGAGGACTAAGGAGGGGTTGGAAGTGGATTTCATCCTCGAGCAGGGAGAGGGGATCACCGCCTTTGAGTGCAAGGCAAAGGAGATCCCTACACCCGATGACGCCAGGGGGGTGAACGCCTTTTGCCGGATGGCAAAGCCCGGAACACGGGTGCGGCGGGTCTTTCTCTGCGGTACTCTCAAACCGGTTCAGAACGCTTGGGGGCTGGACGCGGCACTGAACGACGGAACCAGCCTGGAAACGATTCTGGGATAGATGGGTTTTGCATTGTTGAGCTCTGATCCGCGGATCTCGGCCTTGCTCTCCTGACCGAGGAGGGGCGCGTATCACGTAGGCGCATCATCGCTTCCTCCCCCTTCATACGCCGCCCGCATCTCCTCTATCACGGCGTTTCTCCCCCATATGAAGGCCCAGAAGAGAGTCTCCTGGAGCTGGTTGGTTGTGAACGAGATCCTCACTCCGCCGGCGGATAGCCAACGGTCCGCGGCCGGCCTTTCCCTTCCCGCCCTTACCCCGATACCCAAAGAACGGTATACTCCGGAAAGAGGAGGGCGGCGCGCATGAGGGTTTTTCTCACCGGGGGGACCGGGTATATCGGCGCGGTCCTGGCCAAACAGCTCGTGGAGCGGGGGCATACCGTCCATGCCCTGGCGCGCAACCGGGACCGGGGAGCCTTGCTCGAACGGCTCGGGGCACGGCTCTTCCTTGGCGACCTCTTCGATGAGGCTGTCCTGGAAGAGGGGATGAAGGGCTGCGATGCGGTATTCCACATGGCAGCCTTCGCCAAAGTCTGGGCCATGGATCCTGCGGTCTATTTCGACGTGAACGTGCTCGGCACCGAATCGGTGCTGCGGGCGGCGCGTAAAGCCTCCGCAGGCCGTGTGGTAATCACCAGTTCCGCAGGCATCTGGGGTCCGAGCCTGCGTGAGCCGATCCGGGAGGAACGGGCGCGGGACATCGACTTCCTGAACGAGTACGAGTCGTCCAAAGCCCTGGCCGACCTCCGGGCCAAGGACTTCATCATCCGGGAGGGGATGGATATTTGTTTCCTCTGCCCCACCCGCGTGTACGGACCCAGCCCCCTTCGGGAAACCGCGTCCATGACGGAACTGATCGAACGGTACGTTTCCGGGGGCTGGCGGATCATCCCGGGAAACGGAAACCAGCTCGGCAATTACGTCTACGCGGAGGATGTGGCACGGGCCCATATCCTCGCCCTTGAGAAAGGGGAAAGGGGACGCGCATACATCGTATGCGGCCAGAACGCGAGTTACAACGATTTTTTCGCGCTACTCGGAGAGGTAAGCGGAATCAGGCGGAAGATGATCCACATGCCTCTCGCGGTCCAGGGACTTTTCACCAGGCTGCAGCTCGCCGGGGCCGAACTCTTCGGCAGGGAGCCTGTCCTTACCCCCAGCTGGATGGGGAAGAGCCTCTACGACTGGGAGATCAATTCATCGCGGGCATGGGACGAGCTGGGGTTCCGGCCGATCCCCTTGAAAGAGGGGCTATCCCGGACCGTGGAATGGATACGGGCGGGCAAAAAGGAACCGGTGCGCTGACGCCGTACGTGCGACCCGCACCGTCTTGACGGAAACGAAGGAGCGGCGGTTTGACAAAGAGGACAAGAATACTCAGAAGTACGGTATTCGCTTTTTTATGGCTGTTCATGTGCAACGCGAAGGTATTGGCGGAATTCGGCATGGTGGAACAAGAGTTTCAGAATTTCGGATTGTCTCTGGTGAACAACGGCCTGTTCATTCTTCCTCCGCTGTTGTGGAATATCGCGTTCGCGTCCAGAACGCCTTCCTATTATTCGTCAGGCTCCGCGCCCATCGCTCTCCTGATCGAGGTCGCGATTGTGGAATTTGCCGTCAAATCGCAAGCAAGCGATGTTATGTCCCACAAGTTCGCGCAGCCTGGCCTCCAGTTCCGAAGGCAGTGAGATCGCGCCCCATGCAAAAACCGCTA
>CAZPZF010000033.1:18324-18541 GCA_964590705.1 uncultured Spirochaetales bacterium
CTCGCGCCCAGAACGCCTTCCTATTACTCGTCACCCTCCGCGCCCCTCGCTCTCCTCATCGCGGAAAACATCCTCAGGGCGATAACCTTGGTTTCTCCTTTCGCCATTCCTATACAAACGAACCATCACCTGTTCTATCCGGGCCTGACTGTCTATTCAATCGGTCTTGCGATGTATTTTTCATCGTGGCTTTTATTGATGTATTTTCCGGATTCGG
>CAZPZF010000034.1:0-1370 GCA_964590705.1 uncultured Spirochaetales bacterium
CTTGTATATCGTTCTCATACAAGGAGTACAGCCTTTCCTCGCCCTTGCTTGACTTTCCCATAAGCTTTCGGACACTAATAAAGAGTTGAACCCCCCGAGAAATGGTATTAATATGAAAGCGAGAGACGGGAGGTAGACTGAAAACCGGCCTCCCCGTGGGAGGAGCGTATGTTCAAGCCGCTCACGGGCGCAATCGACGGTTCCCAGGATTCCTTCGACGCGTGAAAACAGGCCCTCGACATCGCCGAGCGCATCCGGGGAACCGTTCATCCGGTTTTCGTGGCGGACGTTCGAAAGACCCAGGTTCCCATCGTCTACGCGGGCGCCTCGTACGACGCCTCCTTCGAGCGCATATACATTCCCCCCGATCCCGATCTCAGGCGGATGTACGAGAAGATGCGGGACGACCTCAGGCAATTCGGAGAGAACTGCATGCGGCAGTGCGCCGAAAGCGCGGAACTGCGCGGAATTCAGTGCTCGACCGTCGTCCGGGAAGGATACCCATCCGAGCAGTTGGCCGAGGAGTCGAGATCCGGAGATCTCCTCATCGTCGGCCAGAGGGGGGAAAACTCCAAATATAGGCGGGAAATCGTTGGCTCCACGACTGAGGAGATCGTCCGCACCGCTCCTCGCCCGGTGCTCGTCTGCCCGTCCTACCGCGCCGGGGTGAAGACCATCCTCTTCGCCTATGACAGGGGCCGCACCGCGGAAAGCGCCCTGCAGTTCTATGTAAACACGGCCCGAAACCTCGCCTCCGATTTCGTCATGCTCCTCGTAGACGAGGGGGGCTCCCACCCACCGGTGGACGCGGAGCTCGCTTACCTCCACGAGCATGACGTGCCTGTCCGGCTCGTCTCCCGCAAGGGCCATCCGACCCAGTTGGTCGTCGACGTCGCCGAGGAGATCAAGGCTGATATCATCCTTGTTGGCGCCCACGGCACGGCAAAGATCAAGGATTACATCCTGGGCGCAACAACTATCAACCTCGTCAGGAAAAGCACCGTCCCCGTTCTCATTGTATATTAAGTATATTGCCAAGTCAGCGTTCATTCTTTATTCTGTAGGGGCGAGGAGGAGATATGGCCGAGACAGAGAGACAGTTGCAACTCGTGACGTTCCAGATCGGGGAAGAGCGCTATGGAATAGACATCATGCGCGTGAAGGAGATCCAGAAGGTTCAGGATATCCGCACGATCCCGAACGCCCCCTCCTTTGTCGAAGGGATCATCAACCTCAGGGGAGACATCATCCCCGTCATCAATCTTCACAAGCGCTTCCATATCAAGCGGCTCGCGTTGACCGAGGAGGACAAGCTCCTGAGCGGGTTTCTCATCCTCGACCTGCAGGGGATGCAGATCGGCGTTTTCATA
>CAZPZF010000034.1:1380-7070 GCA_964590705.1 uncultured Spirochaetales bacterium
GTCTCTCGTGTCGTCACGGTGGAACTCGATGAGATACAGCCTCCCCCCCAGATGATCTCGGGAATCGTGGCGGAGTACATCCAAGGCGTGGTCAAGGAAGAGGAGGGATATCTCATCATCCTCGACATTCTCCGGCTCTTCGATCCCAAAGAGCTGCAGCAGATCAGCAGACTCGGCAAGTGACATAGGCGCGGCATCCGATGACTATCCCCGTTTTCAGGCCTTCCATACGAAGAAAAGAGATGGACGCGGTCCTTACCTGCATGGTCAACGACGCTCTTTCGTCCGGCCAGATCGCCGATCTATTCGTCAAGGAGATTTCCGCGTATGTCGGAACCGCGGGGGGCATCGCGTTCCGGGAGTATGCCCGCGCCGTGGATACGGCCGTTGACGCGCTGGAGATGGAGCCTGGCTCCTCGGTGATCCTCTCTCCCTTTTCTCCGCGGGAGTATGTCGCTTCACTCCAGAGGCGCGGGTGCCGTACCCTGTTCGCCGATGTCAACGAGCAGAGCGGCTGCCTCGACCCGGATCGGATCGAGGAACTTCTCCAGGAGAAACCGCAGGGCATCATCATACACGCGCCCTTCGGCATCCTTCCGGATATCGATCGAATCTCCTCATTCGGCGTGCCGCTCATCGAGGATCTCTCCTCGGGGCTCGGAGCCCATACGGGCGAACGAAAATTCGGATCCTACGGCAGGATCGTCATCGTCGGTCTTGAGCCTGAAGGGCTCATCACCGCAGGCGGCGGGGCCATTATCATGGGCTCCGGCAAACGCGAGGTCGGAGTCCTGAAAGGGCTTGCCGAGGGGCTTCCTCGTTCCACCTTCATGACCGACCTCAACGCCGCCCTCGGGCTGACCCAGCTTCGGGGGATCGAGCAGTACATTCAGCGCCGCAGGGAGATCGGCGCCGTGTACACTGCCGCCCTGGCCAAATCGCGGTACCGCACCCTGGTTCAAGGAGGGGACGCGGAGAACGTATTCCACTCCTTTCCCGTTGTTTTCACCATGGGGACAAAGGATGCCGTGATGTACGCACGGAAGCGGGGCGTCGAGACCGCGGAAGGCTTTACGGATACCGCGCTTACGGTGTCCGACGACGCGCGGAAGTGCCGGAACGCTGTTTCACTGGCTTCTAGGTCGATCCTCTTCCCCCTCTACCCGATGCTGGGGAAGAAGAACGTGGAAACCATTGCGAAGATCCTCTCCTCCCTGCCGTAGGAGAAGGAAACTCGAGGAGTATGGATGTGACCGGAACGTCCGTTCCTATTCGAAACGTGCTCCTGATCGTGAATCTCCTTAAGGATGACGCCCAAAGCTGCATCGACGCCATTGCCTCGTACATGGTGAAAAGAGGGATCGGCTTCCAAGTCATCGGCTATAACGGAGAGGCTCCCAGAGCGGAGATCCGGCCCGCCGATCTGGCCATCTCGCTCGGGGGGGACGGGACGATCCTCTACAGCGTGCGGCTCCTCCATGGCATGAATATCCCTATCCTGGCTGTGAATCTCGGCAGGGTGGGATTCATCACGGAAGTCGCCAAAGAGGAGTGGCAGGAGGCTTTCGAGGAATACGAGAGCGGGAAGCTTGGAATAAGCGAACGCCTCGTCCTCAGGGTCGAGGTTCGTCGCGGGGGCAGGACGATCGCGGTTTTTTACGGCCTGAACGACGCGGTCATCACGGCGAGCGGAATCTCGAAGATCATCCGACTGAGGATCTCCCTCTCCGGAACACCGCTCGGCGAGTATCACGCGGATGGGGTGATCGTGGCGACTCCGACCGGCTCGACTGCCTATGCCGCGGCCGCCGGCGGCCCGATCCTGGACGTGGACATGAGCGCCCTTGTCATTACCCCCATCTGTCCCTATACCCTAGCGAACCGAACCCTGGTGGTCGAGGGATCCCATACCGTAGAGGCGGAGATTCTGCCTGTCCAGCGGACGGAGATCGCCGTGACTGTCGATGGGCAGGTGCTGACCGCGCTGTGTCCCGGGGATCTGCTCCTCTTCACAAAAGCCGAGGAAAAGGCCCTGCTGATCCGTTCCGGAAGAAGGAATTTCTTCGAGGTCCTCAGGGCAAAGCTGAACTGGTCCGGAGGCTCCGATGCTTGAGGAGCTCGAGATCCGCAACTACGCCCTCATCGAGCACATCCAAGCCCGTTTTTCCCCTGGCTTCACAATCTTGACCGGCGAAACGGGCGCGGGCAAATCGATCCTGGTCGGGGCCCTCGGGCTCCTGCTCGGAGAGAAGGGAGAGGCGGAATCGATCAGGACAGGCTGCGAAGAGGCCTCCATCACCGGCGTGTTCAGGGTCGATTCCTCTCCGGAGGCGCTCGAGTGGCTGGCCGCGCGGGGAATAGAGCCGGAAGATGGTACCGTGCTCGCGCGCCGAGTGCTGCGGACGGGCGGACGAGGGGCTATCCACCTCCAGTCGGTTCAGCTCACGAGAGCGGAAATGGGCGAGTTCACCGCCCTCCTTTTTGACATTCACGGCCAGCATGAGCACCAGTCTCTCCTTACGATCGAGAACCACAGAAAGCTCCTGGACCGGTACTGCGGAATCGAGGGGGAAGCCGCTGCCCTGTCTTCCGAATTCCTGCTTCTCTCCCAGAAGAAGAAGGAACTCGAAGCCCTCCTCCAGGCTGACCGGAACCGGCTCAGGGAGATCGACATCCTCCAGTTCGCGATCAAGGAGATCGATGAAACCGCCCTCCGCCCTGGAGAGGAGGGGGAACTGGAGCAGGAACGGATGGTTCTCTCCCAGTACGAGAAGCTCTTCTCTCTCCTGGAAGAATTCGACGCAGCTTGCACGGGTACAGGAGAAGGGGCCGCGGCAGGCGGGGCCATCCCATCCCTCCGACAAGCCATGGCAGCGCTCAACGGCATCTCCAGGATCGCCGAACCTCTCTCGCAGCTGACCGCCCGCATGGAAGGCGCCTATCTCGAGATCGAGGACATCCACCGGACTGTCAGGCAGTACCAACAGACGCTGATCTTCGATCCTGGGAGGCTCGAGGAGGTTGAACAGCGTCTCCACCGGATACGACGGCTGGAAAAGAAGTACGGGGGATCGATCGAGGAAGTATTCGCCTACCGCGAGGAGGCGGCATGCCGGCTTTCCGAGCTGTCGAACTGGGAGGAATCGGTTGCGTCGCTGGAAGCGGAGATCGCGTCGCTCGAGAAGAGCGTCCTTGCCAAAGCCCGTGAGATCTCCCGGAAGAGGAAGGATGGCGCCGCCGTTCTCTCCAGATCCATCCAGGAGAACCTGGCCGCCCTCGGCATGCCGAAAGGGAGGTTCATCGTCGAGGTGAATCAGCGGACAACCGAGGGAGGCAAACCCCTCTGCTCACCCTCCGGGATAGACAGCGTCGAGTTCACCATCTCCGCGAATCCGGGAGAACCGGCGAAACCGCTCAGGGCCATTGCGTCCGGCGGCGAGATCTCGCGGGTGATGCTCGCCATCAAGTCGGTTCTAGCGGAGAAGGACAGCGTTTCCGGTCTCATCTTCGACGAGATAGACAGTGGAATAGGCGGGGAAGTGGCGGTATCCGTCGGAGAACACCTGAAGCTGCTCTCCCGGCACAAGCAGGTATTATGCATTTCACATCTTGCTTCTATCGCCGTTCGTGCCGATAATCATATCAAAATCGCCAAGAGGGAAAAGGACGAAAGGACGGTCACCGAGATTCATCCCCTCGCGGGAGAGGAGAGGGTCGCCGAGATCGCCCGGATGCTTTCCGGGAACAGCGCCGCGTCCGTTTCCATGGCCCACGCCCGGGAATTGCTCGAGCGGTTCGGGCCGGGAAAACCGTAATTCCAGCGGAGGCTGTGTAGCAAGGAGTATCTGGTGGGAAAGATCAGCAACGAAGCCAAGAAACGCTACTTTGACAAGCTGAAGGAGTACAAGATCGCCATAGACCAGATAATCCAGCGCGAGAAAACCCTTAACACTGTCCTGGAATCGGATGAAAACGGAATCCCTTTCAAGAAACTCCTCCTGGCCGATGAAACCCTCAACCTCGTTTCATACTACATCCTGATGAACGAGATGTCCGTTTCCCTCCTCGGCATGAAAAACGAGGGCTTCCTGAACGACGCCCGAAAGGGCTGCTACAAGAGCATCATCTACCTCGAGGAGGTGGTGAGTCCCTATGTCGACGTCCCATTCTCCGAATACGAGGAGAAACTCAAACTCATCGACGGCTTCGAGGACGAGAAACGATACGCGCTTCTCAAGAAGCTCGGCTTCACGATCGCCGCGGTTTCCGAAGGCTTCGGGGACAACACCAAGTGGAAGTGGTCGTTCGCGGAGATCGAGGGACGCTACGCGGTTGTCGCGAAGAATCTTCTCAATATGAAGACCTTCATCGCCGGACTCGATCCCCGCGTGAAGGGATACGAGGCGCGGTTCAAGCATATGATCCTCGTCAAGAAGCTCCTCCAACAGTCGGCCGACAAGTACCGGCAGAAGTACGAGCTTTCGACGCTTCGGATCGACGATTTCAAGACAGCCATCGGCTACCTGTCCGCCCTCCGGCGGATCCACATCCTCCTTGGCGAATCGGCCGCTGCGGAGGAGCTGAAGAAAAAGGTGGATGTCTGGAAGGGGAAGATGGAAAACGACCTCAGGAAAGCCGAGGACGAGGCGAAATCCTCAAAGAGCCCGAAACCCTAGGTCCGGTCCTTCAGCTCATGAAGGGCGTCATGCGGCAGCAATTCCCCCATCGTTACGATCACCGGTTTCCCGTTTCCTCCCGAGAACAGGATCGGGAAGTCCGGAGGCACGAATTCGGAGAGGAATTGCCTGCAGGCGCCGCAGGGGGAAACCGGATAGTCCGCGTCAGCGCAGAAAACCGCGAGGGCGGAGAAGCTCCGCTTCCCCTCGGCTACCGCGCGCACAAGTGCGCTTCGTTCGGCGCAGATCGTAAGGCCAAAAGACCTGTTTTCCACATTCGCCCCTGTCACCACGGTTCCGTCGGAACAGAGGAGCGCCGCTCCGACTCTGAAGTGGGAGTAGGGAGAATAGGAGCTTCCCGCAGCTTCGGCTGCCGCCTTGACGAGTTCCTTCCCCCGGGGGATGATTTCCGGATCGCTCATGTGCCGCCTCCCTTTCCCCCTACTATACTCCTTTCTCGTCCGTGGCGCCAGGGAGAGGCTTCAATTGACAGAGGATATTCCGTGGTATAGGATCGGGAGGCACGGCATGAATATGAAGACGAAAAACAGAATCAAGACGATCCTATTCCTCCTGCTCCTCCTCTCCATCCTCCTTTTCTTCCCGGTCCCGACATCCAAGGAGACGGTCTTTTCCGTTTCCTGGGAGGACACGATCGCGCCGGGACTCGGAGGGGACGAACCGCTCTCGGAACCGGCCCTTCCCTTCATCCTGAACCGCTCGTTCGGCTATGTAGACAGCGAGGGAAGGTTTTCCGGGCTCATGCCGGTGCATTATGGAGTCGCCCTGGCGAAGGACCGGTACGTCAGCTATGCCAATATCCAGGATTCCCTCGTTGTCAGGGAGCGCGACGGTTCCGTGATCGGCCTGATCGAGAACGGCGGATACCCTTTCTATGCCGATGACCGCCTTTTTCTCGTCGCGACCGATAGGATGGGAATATCCGAGTTGAACGCGGATGGAGAGGTGATCTGGCATAGGGCGTTCGGGTCGGTCATCTCCTCCTTCGACACG
>CAZPZF010000034.1:7080-18308 GCA_964590705.1 uncultured Spirochaetales bacterium
TCATCTCATCGACCAACCAGGCGCGGACATCCTCGGCTATGAAACCACAGGCAGCCGGGTCCTCGCTGTCTACGGATGCGCTGTCTCGGCCGATCTCTCCGTCATCGGGATCATCAGCGGGCTCGATCCCCAGCGCCTCGTGATCCTGGAGAGCAGGAACGGGGAATACCGGCCGGTCAACGGTTTCAACCTCAACCACCAGTATAGGAAAAAGGTGTTCATGGATTTTTCTCCCGCGGGTGACGTCCTGTACTATGAGTCGCCGGCCGGGATCGAGTTCTTGGAGATGAAGAGAAGCCTACAGAAGACGATCCCCTTTTCGGGGAGGATCGCCGGAATGACCTGTGCCGGTTCCGGAACGATATCGTGCCTCGTCGCGCGGGGAAACGGAACAAGCGCGCTCCGGTTCTTTTCCCCCTCGGGAGCGATCATGTACGAACGTGAACTCACGGGTACCGACCCGTTCGTCGGATATCTTCCGGGCCTCTATGTGATAGGAGTGGGCGAGATGATCGCAGCGTTTTCCGTGGAGCTTCGGTAATGGCGGGCGTTCGCAGCGGGCGGATCGTTTCCGCGCTGGCCGCCATCGCGTTTCTATGCGCCGTGACCGGCTCGATACTCGCGATAGAATGGCCTGTTTCGCCCATCGTTCTCACGGGAACCTTCGGCGAGAACGAGGATTCGCATTTCGACGGGGGAATCGACCTCGGCGGGGGAGAACGCGACGTATACCCGATGCTTCCGGGGGAACTGCTCTTCTATCACGAGGAGGGTGAGGATCCGCTGGATCTTCCCACCGGTCTGGGCAGCTTCGTCGTCATCGACCATGATAAAGGGCTGCGCTCCCTCTACGCTCATCTGAAGGCGGGTTCCATTCCCGTGGAAACGACCACCTTCACCCAGACGACCGCCCTAGGGGTCACGGGAGACACGGGAAGCTCCTACGGGACACGTCTCCATTTCGCCATCATCGACCGGGAATTCAACCAGGTCGTCAACCCGCTCCTGCTCCTCAATCCGATCGTGGACACCAAGAAACCGGTGATCGAGGGAGTGAGCGTCATGGCCGGCAGCCAGCGGATCCCCATCGTCGATGGCGTGTACCTGCCGTCGGGAACCTATCGGCTTGCCATCGCCGCGTACGACGTGAGCGAGCATGTCCGGTATTTCTGCCCCATGGCGGTCTTCTCGATCGAGGTCTTCTACAACGGCGAGCAGCTGTACAAGATCACCCACGAGGCTCTGCAGGTGAAGGGATCGGAAGTTGTTCTCGCCCAGTCTCCCGGTCTCCCCTTCGAGTCCTACTATATCGATCAGTGGACCGTATCGCCCGGGGAGATCGTGCTCAATCCCGGCGATACGCGGATCGAGGTGGTGGTCAGGGACTATACGGGCAATGAAACGGTGAAGACCTTCATCGTGCATGCCCAGGAAAGAGAGTGAAGACCTTCTCGAAAAAACCGGGTGACGGCCCAACCAGAACTGTTTCTTGCCCCCTCTGTGGTTCTTGGGATGCTGCGCCCGCCTGGGCCTCGCGGAGGATCAGGAAACGGGAGAACGGGAATGCCGGAGAAAACGTCGTCTTCTTCTCCTGCCGTTCGTGCGGATTCGTGTACCAGCGGAGACAGCCGGAGACCCGGGTTCTTCTCGACCGGTACGACGACGAGTATTTCGAATACGAACGCGCGAACGAGGAACGCTTCTTTTCCCTTATGCGCCTCGGCCTTCTCGATATCGGATTCTTCGACATCGAACAGGACCTGCTCGCGAGATCCTTCCGGTTTCTTGACATCGGCTGCGCCACGGGAAGGCTTCTCGAATTCCTCAGGGAGCGAGGTTTCGATGTCGAAGGCGTTGAAATTTGCCGCGCCTCGGCGGAATATGGAAGGCGTGCCAGGGGGCTCTCGATTTCCACGCGGCCTCTCGAGGAGACCGGGTACGCCGCTCTGAGCTTCGGTGTCGTGCATTGCTCCCATCTCATCGAGCACCTGCAGGATCCTGTCGGATTCGTGAGGGAAGTGCGGAGGATACTCGTTCCTGGGGGGTACTTCATCTGCGCTACGCCGAACATCGGAGGGTTCCAGGCGAGGCTGATGGGGCCCGGCTGGCGTTCCGCGATCCACGATCATATGGGGTTGTTCTCCAAGCGTACCCTTACCGCGCTCCTGGAGCGGGAAGGTTTCCAGCCGCGCGCACTTCGGACCTGGGGGGGAATTGCAGAAGGGCTTGGCCCCAGACCGGTCAAGTGGATCCTCGATAGAGCGGCGAAATGGTTCGGGTTCGGGGATGTGATGATCGTTCTCGCGCTGAAACCCTCCTGAGTTTTCGGGGAGCTCGCCTTGCGGCAAGAGCCGCTACACCTCCATGAGCGCGTTCTTGTACTTTTCCACCTCAATGCCGAAGGTCTCGCCAAGGAGGATGATCCTCTTCAAGGCGACAACGGAGGCGGCATCCGCCGGATACGCGGCGGATATTGCGGAAAGAGCCGGCGTCTTCGGAGCCGACGGGTCGAGGCAGGAGCGGCCGGATTCCAAGATGAGCCTGAATACAGCGTTCTGCAGGATCGTGATGTCAATGGGGATCTTGCTGTTCATCGCGATGGTGTAGAGATGGACCGCGTGGTGGATCGCCGTGATATCCAGCGTATCCCGAATCGTGTCCAGGAGGCGCTCGAGATGGCCGACGATAAGTCTGCCGATCCGGCCTCCCGAAAGCTCGAGGCTCTGCTGATCGGCCGCGGCGAGCAGATCGCGCAGCCGGGGAATCACCTGTTCCGCGTTGAACGGCGATGCGGAGAGTATCCTGACAGCCTCAGAGGAGAGGGTGAACCTCCCGATCGCCGAAAGGACCGCAGACGGTTTGGTGTGCAGGTTCCGATAGGCCGCCAGGAGATCCTGGATGGGTTCCCCGATCGCTGCCAGAAGGCCCTGGGATTCCTTGATGATCCGGTCGGTCATGGAGGAAAGCATCTCTGACCGCAGGAATTGGGAGAGCTTGGCCGGGCTGATCTGACGTTCCTGGCTTCCCCCTTGTGGTTCACGGAGATAGAGCGAAATCGCGAATTTTCTATCCCGCTCCGTCCGGAAGGCGAAGCTTTCGCGCTGCCCCGTAGCGACATGTTCGATCGTGATATTCCCCGTCCGGGTATAGTCCTCGCCCTCGCTCTGGAAATCCTGAATCCGGAAGGCATGGCGGGGATCGTGAGGAATAGAGAACAGTCTGCGCAGGACCAGCTCGGCCGCGGCTGTTTCGACCTTGCCCGCAAAGGGGATGATTCGAAGTTCCACGAGCCTCCTTCCATCCCCGTACTCCTCCCGGTTACTCCTGGCCCCCTCGAGGGTGTTGAGGAAGCGGTTGACCGTTATGTCCGAAATGAAGCCGCGGTACAGTTCTATGGCCCTGACCGCGTACGCGAGATTCTGCGTGGGTTCGATTCCGCGGATATCCGCAAAAAACCACCCGCAGGATGTGAACATGTACAGCCCGCACCGCTGGCCTTCGAGGAGCCGGAGCGCCCGTATCCCGGCGTTTTCATCAGCCGAGCCCGCATCCGTGAGTATCTCCATCAGGAAATCAGTGCGGGAGATCTTTCCGCAGATGAGGTCTATATACCGATCCCTGATATCGAACGGCGGCAGGGGGGACAGCTCTGCGATCTTTTCGACATAGATCCGCTTCATCTCCGCCCACAGTTCGTTGAGCGCGTTACGGAGAGGGGTCCTCCATTCCTGATTCCATTCCGGTTTCCCTCCCGTCACGCAGCCGCAGTTTCTGTACCACCGGGAGACGCCGTGGTGACAGCTCCAGGATGTCCCCCGGCTATCTTCGCCCTTGCGAAGCGTAACCGATGAGGTTGGGGGGTAGAGTTCGAGGTAGCGCCCATAGTTGACGATTTCCAGCGTCTTTCCCCGAAGGATCTTCTGAAAGAGCGCGGCGAGACACATATCGCCGAAAGGCTCGTGATGCCCGTAGACCTCGCCGTCCGTGGCGATGCTGATGAGGTTTCCTTCTTCGTTTCCCTTGAACGTCGAGAGGATGGCGTTGTACAGGATGTCTGCGCTATGCAGATAATGCTCGAAAGAGATCTTCTGCGCCAGGTTCTGGTTGTAGAAGAACACGGCGAGATCGCCGCTCGGAGTGGAAAGCCGGTAGCATCGATGGGAAGGCGCTGGGGTGTCGTCCAGCTGTATCGGTTTTCCGTTTCCCTCAACGATGCTTTCCGCCTGCCATGGGGAGAGGATGACATACTTCACCCCCTCCTGGACGAGGATCTCCGCCGTGGTTTCGTTGATCGCGGTTTCGGGAAGCCAGAATCCCTCCGATCGCCTGCCGAAGTGGTGCTCGAAGTGGTGCAACCCCCAGCGGATCTGCGTTCTGATCTCCTCCGGATCCGCAAGGGGCAGGATGATGTGGTTATATCCCTGGGCGATGGCGTTGCCATGGCCCCCCTGTTCCCCGAGACTCCATGCATCCGCTTCTATGATTCTGTTGTAGACGGCGGGAGCATAGGCGCACAGCCAGTCGAGAAGAGTGGGGCCTATGTTGAAGGAGAGGTAGCGATAGTTGTTCACCAGATCGGCTATTTTTCCGGAGGGAGAGAGGAAGCGTGAGTTGGCGTTCGCGCCGTAGCATTCCTTGGCGATCCGTTCGTTCCAGTTCTGGAACGGTTCGGCGGATTCCTGATGGGGAATGACGCCTGACCAGGGGTCTTCCCGTGGGGGTTGGTAGAAGTGGCCATGAATGCAGAGGTAATTCTTCATACGACAATTCTCATCGCAAGCACGGTTTTTGTAAAGGCCCCAGGTATTGACATGAATATCCTATTTACCTAGGATAACCTGACATCATCCCTCGGGGGGCGCAATGACCAAGGAAAAACTGTTGCAGTTTTCTGTCGAAGCTCTTGTCGAGATGGCTGAAGAAGAGGGGATCTCGGTCGTTCAGGGGACGCCCAAGGAAACGATCGTCGAGCAGCTGCTCGACGCGATCGAGGAAGATCAGTCCGAAAGGGAGATGGGAAATAATCCCCTCATGCGTGTTGTGGAAACCAAGTATGATCTCGTTGTCGAGGCTCCTCTGCCTCAAGAATGGGACAAGTTTCCGCTTCTCTCTAATTATAACGAAACATACATCAGGATGATCCTCCGGGACCCCCTATGGGCATTTGCCTACTGGGAGGTGAAGGAATCCGATCTCGCCCGCCTGAACGCCGAATCGGGGGTGGGGGACCTTTTGCTCAGGGTCCATGAGCTGGCCGGTTCTCCGGGTTCCGATGGAAAGGGGATCGATTATTTTGATATTCCTGTACGGGCATGCGACTCCAGCTGGTACTTCAATCTCCCGAATCTCGGCTGCACCTATCGCATCGAGCTTGTCTGCCGCAGGGCAGGCAGCGAAAGGACCCTATGCAGATCAAACAGCGTCGCGAGCCCTTCGGAAACCTTTGATCAGCTCCTCAAACCGGAGAAGCGGATTGCAGATTCAGGGAACGATTTTGTCCTCCTCTCCGGTCTCTATGATTTCGAGGCTCCTTCCTCGCAGAACACGATTCCCCAGCGTATCATCGGCTTTCTCGATGCACAGTATATCCAATTCAAGGATTGAAGGAGGAAGGCACCATGAGCAGCGGGTACATTTGTTTCCTCCTCCATGCGCATCTCCCCTTTGTCAGGCATCCGGAACAGGAACGATTCCTCGAGGAAAACTGGCTTTTTGAGGCGATATCGGAATGCTACCTCCCCCTATTACGGGCTTTCGGGCGTCTGCGGGAGGATCGAGTCCCCTTCAGGATCACGCTGTCCATATCCCCGACACTGGCGGCGATGCTCACCGATGAATTGCTGCAAAACCGTTACCTCGCCCATCTTAAGATGCAGCAAGAACTTGCTGCCAGGGAAACCGAACGGGTTCGCAAGGAACCCCAGTTCATTCCGGTCGTTCGGATGTACAAGGAACTTATAGACGAAAACCTCTATGATTTTACGGAGACCTATCGAAAGAATATCCTGAAGGGATTCAAGAGCTTCGAGAAGGAGGGTTACATAGACATCATCACTACGGCCGCCACCCACAGTTTCCTCCCCCTCTACCAGGAATTCCCGGAAGCAGTGGAAGCTCAGGTCAATACGGCGGTGATCTCTCACGGGAGGATATTCGGAAAGGAGCCTTCCGGCTTCTGGCTTCCGGAATGCGGGTACTATCCGGGCCTCGAAAAGCACCTCAAAGCAAACAACCTAAAATATTTTATGACAGCCGCGCACGGGGTCCTTTTTTCGCAGTGCGAGCCTCGGTATGGAGTATACGGGCCCATTCAGTGCCCAAACGGGGTGGCCGTCTTCGGCAGGGACATCCAGTCGACGGCCTCCGTATGGTCCGCGGAGGACGGATACCCAGGCGATCAATCCTACCGCGATTTCTACCGGGATATCGGTTTCGATCTTCCCCTCGACTATATCAGGCCTTTCATCCATGAGGGAGACATTCGCATTTATACCGGATTTAAGTACTATGCGGTGACGGGAAGGACGGACCAGAAAAGGCCATATAATGAGGAAGAGGCGAGGGGAAAGGTCGTCGAACATGCGGAAAACTTCCTGTACAACCGGATGAAACAGGTGAAAAGGCTCTCCACTTTGATGGACCGGCCGCCGCTCATCGTCAGTCCCTACGACGCTGAGCTTTTCGGCCATTGGTGGTTCGAAGGACCGCTCTGGCTCGAATCGCTGTTCAGGAAGATGAACAACAAGGACTGCGACCTGCGCATGATAACGCCGCTGGAGTACCTCTCCCTCTACCCGTCGAACCAGACGGGGGAACCGTCGTTTTCAAGCTGGGGAAACAAGGGATACGCGGAGGTGTGGCTCAATTCCAAGAACGATTGGATCTACCGGCATATCCATAAGGGCATCGAGCGCATGAAGGAGCTTGCCTTGCGTTTCCCGGACGAGAAGGGACTCAAACGGCGGACGCTTAACCAGGCAGCCCGCGAGATCATGCTCGCCATGGCATCCGACTGGCCGTTTATCATGAAGAACGGAACCACGGTTCCTTACGCCGTCAGGCGGGTGAAGGAGCATATCTACAACTTCACCAGGATCTATGAGAATCTATGCAGGAACACGGTGAACACGGAATGGCTAACCTCCATCGAGAAGAAGAACACCGTGTTCCCTGATATCGACTACCGAATCTTCGCTGGCAAGTAACTTTTTCCACCACGGGCTAGGGATCGGATGCGAGTCGGCATAGTTCTTCCATTCCCAGCTGTTCCAGGCAATGGTCGATCACGATCTCTCCCCGCACTTCCCTTTGCGTGATCCTATAGACGCGATAGACGATCATCCGCGTTGTGGGGAGGGGCAAAGTGAGAGGATTGCCGTTCAGATCTACGATCTGGTCGATCCTGAGCTGCCCTGCAATCTCCTGCGTATCCCCCTCGGGATAGACGATCCTGCGTGTGACTGTTGTCATTCTGGTTCCGATCCGCCTACTTTTCCGGTTCCTTCGCTTCCGGCCGTCTCCCCTTGGCTTTCTTCCATTAATACGAAGCTCCTGATCTTGCCGGGCGCTGGTTCTTCCCGCAGCTCTTCGATCATGTGGACGGTTTGAAACGGGATCATCAGGTGATGGCTCGAGCCGAATACCCGTTTCACCTCATCCTTCGCCGGGTCGATGATGAGCTTCCCCTCATCCGGAAAAACGAGGTCCTTTATAGAGACGAAGTAGGGGTGGGTGAGATCGAGGCTCCTGGCCATGAGCTCGATTTCTTTTTCCTTCCATTTAAAGAAGACCTTGTAGAGTGACACCGGCCCTTCCTCCCTGAAAACAATGGTCGCACAGGCCGGGGGAACATTACTACTATACAAAAGTAAAGCATAAAGTATCGGCAGAAACGATTATTTCCATGAGAGAAATAAAACCAGGTTGACAACTCCCGGCGATGCGGTAGTATATGAATGTGGGAAATAGTGGAAGAATTTAGGAAAAAGTGGATAAAAGTGTGATTACAGGGGAATATAAGAATACAATCGATGAAAAGGGACGGATCCTCATTCCCTCCCGGATCAGGAGCGGTATCACAGGGAACATCCTGATCGTTACCCGCGGAGTGGAAAAATGTCTCTGGCTCTTCTCTCCCGAGGAATGGTCCCGGATTAGCGCGAGCCTCATGGATTCTACCTCTGTATTCCAGTCGAAAACACGCCTTCTCCAAAGGAGGATCATCGCTCCGGCCCAGGAATGCGAAATCGATCGGATGGGAAGGATAAACATCCCGCCAACGCTCCGGGAGTCAGCGGGTCTTTCGAAGGACGCCGTCATCCTCGGAATCGAGCGGTACATTGAGATATGGGATGCGGCCGAGTACGAAGGCTTCCTCAGGGAGAGCGAATTGGAGTTCAAGGAGGCGGCGGAACATCTCGGAGAGGCTCTTTCGGTATAGATGGAGGGGGTGGTGGAGGCGGTTCACGTTCCGGTTATGTGGAAAGAAGCTCTCGAATACCTCGTTCCGGTTTCGGAAGGACCGCTCATGGTGGATGCCACCTGCGGCGAAGGGGGGCACAGCGAGATCTTCCTTTCGCGCTACCCCGAAATGAGAATCGCGGCTGTCGACGCCGATTCCGTTATCCTGGAAGTGGCAAGGGCGAGGCTCGAGCCCTTTGGTTCCCGTATCAGGTTCTTCCCCATGTGGTTCAACCAGTTTTTCCGTGATTACCCCCCGGGCGAGGAGAGGCCCGACCTGATCCTGTTCGATTTGGGCATTTCGGTCTTCCATTACGAACGGAGCGAACGGGGGTTCTCGTTCCAGCGGAACGAAGCGCTTGATATGAGACTGGGAGGAGGGCTCGAGACCTCCGCTTTCGACGTGGTGAACTCGTATCCCGAGGACGAGATCGCCGATATCGTCTACACCTACGGCGAGGAGCGGTATTCCCGCCGGATCGCGCGAGGGATCTGCGCGGCCCGGGTCGACGGGCCTATTGCGACATCGGCGGAGCTTGCCCGCATCATCTGGGATGCGGTTCCGCCGGAATACCGACGCGGCCGGATTCACCCGGCGACGCGTAGTTTCCAGGCGTTACGCATCTTCGTCAACGGAGAGCTCGCCAGGCTCGAGGGTGCGCTCGTAGACGCGGTCGAGGTGCTGAAACCCGGGGGAAGGATCGGGGTGATCTCCTTCCATTCTCTCGAGGATCGGATCGTGAAGCGTTTCTTTCAGGCGAAGAGCAGGGCGTGTACTTGCCCTCCGGAACAGCCGATATGTACATGTGGGGGCAGAAAGACCCTCAACATCGTGACGCGAAAGCCGCTTGTCCCGGAGGAGGAGGAGGTGAGGAAGAACCCCCCCTCGCGGAGTGCAAAGTTCCGGGTAGCGGAAAAGGTGAGAGATGAAGGATCCGAAGAGGCTGAGTAGGGGAATCGCGGTGGCTCTGGCGCTGATCTCGGTTCCAGGGATGGTTTTTTTGGGGTTGTGGCAGTCGATCTCGTTCCAGGAGGTTTCGAACGAGGTCGTCCGCCTTGAGAAGGAACAGAGAGACTGGCTCGAGGTGAATAAGAGGATGATCGCTAACCTGAGCATCTACAGTTCTCCGGCAAGGATCGACAGGATCTCCAAGGAGAACCTGCGCCTTGAGCGGATGAATGGCGAGCCTGGAATCGCCGTCATCATCTCTGGAAAGGGAGAGTGACGGGGCTCGAGTCGACGAAACGTCAAGCTGAGGAGGGGGGCTTGGTTCTTGAGGACATTCTGACCGCCACGTGCGGAAAACCGGTTTTCTCCCGGATCTGCGGTTCTCTCGATGTAGGGGTTGCCGTGGATTCGCGCGCCGTGAAGCCGGGAGACCTCTTCATACCTCTTCCAGGAGAACGGACCGATGGGCATCGTTTCATCGAAGACGCCGTCAAGAGCGGAGCTTCCGGTTTTTTTGTTTCGGAAAGCTGCCTTGCGGCGGAAGGAAAGCGCATCGAACGGATCTGCGACGGCCCCGGATCCCCCTACGCCATCGCGGTTCCCGATACGCTCCGCGCTCTCCAGGCTGTGGGGAAGCATCGGGTGGAGAAACTCTCAGGAACCACGAGGATAGGGATCACAGGAAGCAGCGGTAAGACGACCACAAAGGAACTGCTCGGCGCGATCCTTCGGGAGGCGGGGGCGACCTGGTACAACGAGGGGAACCTTAATTCCGAGATCGGACTGCCGATGGCGTGCGCAGGGATCCCGGACGGGGTAAAGTACGCGGTCTTTGAGATGGGGATGAACCGCAGGGGAGAGATGGATATCCTCGCCGACATCGTGAGACCGGATCTCGCGGCCGTGACCGGAATCGGGACCGCCCATGTGGGAATGATCGGCTCGGTGGAGGGGATCGCGGCTGAGAAGAAGAGGATCTTTTCCCGTTTCACCGGGCCGCAGACTGGTTTTCTCCCCGAGGGAGACCGTTTCACACCCTTTCTCGCGGAGGGGGTTCGCGGAACGATCCGGTTGTTCGGCAGAACGAAGAGCCGGGGCTTTGCCGGATACAGGCTCCTCGGCCTCGATGGCTCTGAAGTCTCCTTCGATGAGGGGAAGCTCATGCTTCACCTGCCCGGAGAGCACAACGTTGACAATCTCCTGTGCGCGGTGGAGATCGCCCGCTTCCTGGGCGTGGACTTCCGGACGATCGCGAGAGGCACCGAAAACGTACGGCCCCTCTTCGGCCGGGGAGAGATCCTCGCCGGAGAGGTCACGGTGATCAAGGACTGCTACAACGCCAACCCGGAATCAATGGAAAAGGCGATCGAGTTCGCCTCGTCGATACCATGGGCCGGCAGGAAGGTCTTTGTTTTCGGATCCATGAAGGAGCTTGGAGACAGGGCGGAGGAACTTCACGGCAGGCTGGGGGCGATCGCGGCCGCCTCGAAAGCTGATCTGCTCTTCTTCTTCGGCGAAGAGGCAGAATGGGCTTTTCACGAGGCCATGGCGCTTCGGGGAAGCGGGGTGGGGGTGTTTCACGAGACCGACTACGCTTCCTTGGAGGAGAAGGTGACGGGTCTCGTTGAGGAGGGGGATCTCGTGCTCGTGAAGGGATCACGCTCGACCATGCTCGAGAGGCTCGCGGACACGCTCGCGGCGTCCGGAAAGGAAGGAAGGGTGGACAACGATGCTTAGGGAATTGTTCGTGCCTTTGATAGACCACGTCTCGGTGTTCAACATATTCCGCTATATCACCTTCAGGGCAGCCTATGCCGCT
>CAZPZF010000035.1:0-18222 GCA_964590705.1 uncultured Spirochaetales bacterium
GGTACCCGGGGCATGGAGCGTCCACGACGGTCGGCCGCGAGAAGGCGGGAAACCCCTGGCTTCGGGGGTGAGGGATACGGCCTGTTGCCGTCATCTCTTCTGGACGAGGAAGGGGTTGATCTTGTCGAACCTGCCGTCCGCTGACCGGTACATTCCGGAATCGTTGTAGATGCGGACCTCGAAGTGGAGGTGGGGGCCGGTCGATTGGCCGGAATTCCCGATTTCTCCGAGAATCTGGTCCGCGGACACGTGGTCGCCCGCTTTCAGGGCGGGTTCGGTTTCCAGATGGGCGTAGAAGGTCCGCAGCGCGGTACAGGCGTTGTACGATTCCCTCACAGCCGGAACGATTTCGTGGTCTATCTCCACGAACCAGCCGAAACCGTCGTCGCTGCCGACATCGGCCACCGTGCCTTCGGCAACGGAAACAACGTACCCAGGATGATTGCCTTCTCGGATGATCTCTCCGGAATAGTTGATGAAGGCGATGTTGCTCACGTTGATGATGTCGACCGCGTAGTGAGGTTTCACCCCTCCCGAGCCGATCGGGTCTACGCGCCTATCCATGTACCCGCTCGTGATCCGGAATCCCCTTCCGTTGTTCGGTTCGTCCGGGAGCCTCACAGGGTACAGCAGGTGCGGGAATGCGGGGAGGAGCCTGCTCAGGGTTTCGACCTTCTGTCGGTCCGTCGCGAGGAAGATGCGCGCCTGGTATTCCTCGCTCGGCAGCCGGGAGATCTCGTATATGATTTCCCCATAGCTTTCGGCTTCCATGATGTTATCCGCGATGAGCCTGTACGCCTCCTTCCGCGCGGGGAGGTTCCTCGTCAGTTCCGCGGCCAGCCGCGTCACGTTGACATACGCGTTTCTCCGGTTGAACTCGAAGGCGCTTCTGTCCTGCCGCGAGTCCCGCTCGAGAATCTGGAGTTCGCTCACCGTTTCCTCGATGAACGCGTCGATGTTCCGGAAGCGGGCGTCCGCGGCCTCGTTGTACGCGGCCAGCTGGGCGGCTATCTCATCCGTGGCCCGGCGGAGCTTCTTGTATCTCCCGTTGTTCACCGCGACAACGGTGAGGCTTACGGCCACCACGAGGGCTGCCACGACGAGGGGAATCCGGGGGGCGATGCGTTTCCGGGTGGATCCGTCTTCTTTGGTGCCTTCGATCTCCTCCGGCGCCCCGCGAAGGGGGATGTCGAAAAAGGGCGCCGGCGCCGTGATCTCGGTACCGAAGTAGAGCCCAGGGATACCGATGCGGGAATTGATTTTCTCGATCTTTTGATGAATGTCTTCGAGCTCACGCTTCAGCTCGTCAAGCCGGACAGGAACCCCGTTCTTCTCGATCTTGACCAGATCCCACGCGGAATCCTTCACGAAGGTCCAGGTACGGAAAACCCTCTGCTCGCCGCTTTCCCGCCCGATCGTCTCCCGGATGATGAAGCGGTCCTCTCCGTTGCGCGTGAAAAAGAGGAAATAGCTTCCCCACCGGTTTCCGCCGTCCAACCTGCAGGGGAACGCGGGGGTCGAGAAGGTGTTTCCGCCGCCCATCCATCTGATGGAAAGGAGGGCGAGCCTGCGGATGAGTTCTTCTCTTCTGCTTCTCCTCTCTTCGTTTTCAGCCATTCCCAAGATCCGTAACTGTACCGAAAAACCTGTTTTTTGGCAACGTTCCCTCGCGCGGAAGCGACACCGTGACACTCGTTTTTCCCTTTCCGCTGGTCAGGCTGATCCCGCCTCCGTGCAGCTCGACGATGCGTTTGGCGATGGTGAGGCCGAGCCCCGAACCGGGGGATGAGCGCGCGTACTCCCCGCGGTAGAGCCTGTCGAAGACCCGCGGAAGCTCTTGTTCCGGGATTCCGGGGCCGGTATTCGTCACGCGGATCAGGGCGCGCCCCCCGTCATCGTCGATGGAAAACTCGATTTCCCCTTTTTCGTCCGCGTATGTGACCGCGTTCGCGACGATGTTGGACATCCCGCGGGAGAGAAGCTCGCGGTCTCCCCGGATCCTCTGTCCGATAAAATCGGTAAGCCCGCGGACCGTCAATCCCTTTCTGGCGGTCTCTCCAGCAAAGAGCTGGACGATGCCCCCCATGAAATCGGAAAGGTCGATCTCCTCCCATGCCGCCTTTGTTTCCGGATCTTCCAGCCGTTCGAGTTCTCCGAGATCGCTCACGAGCCTTTCCATCCTGCCCAGTTCCTCGAGGATCCTCTCCAATCTGGCGGAGTCGGCCGTGAGAACGCCGTCCCGCATCCCCTCCATCTGGGCCCGCAGCGCGGAGAGAGGGGTCCGGAGGTCATGGGCTATGTCCTGAGCCCACCGGGCGCGGATCTGCCCCTCCCGGAGGAGCTGACTTCTGAGGGCGTTCACCGCCCGCGCGATTCCCGCGATCTCCTCCGTTCCCCTTTCCTCGATAGCCGCACCGTAGTTGCCGTCGGCGAGACCACGGATCCCCTCGGCGAGGGTCTTTGCGGGTTTCGAGAGGCTCCGCGAGAACAGGAAGGACAGGAGGAGGGCCGCGGCCGAGGCTCCCAGAACGGAGAAAAGGATGATTTCACGCAAGGTGTCCAGGTACGCCGCGTTCGCGGTATCGCTCTGGAACCTCTGGAAACCGCTGTAATACCCGATCGTTTCTCCTTCCCGTTCGAGCGGCCTGAGTTCCGGTTGGGGCATCGGCGGAATCTCCATGCACGCGTCCGGGGGGATCCCGGTCGCTGCTCCGCTTCCCTGACGGCCCATCCTCCGCCCGCGTTGTCCGGCCCCGGGGCCCATAGCCATCCCGGGCGCCGGTCCGCCTGCGCCTCTACGCGCGTTCGAGTAGACGAGCTTACCCGACGCGTCGAAAACGGAAAACGGAATGTTCATCGGAATACGGGGGTCCGCCGAGTCTGTGTCTCCTTCGAGGATGGAAAGGGCGATTTCCGCGAGTTCCTTCTGCTTTTCGCGCGCCCAGCGCCGTTCCGAAGCGGAAAACCCCATCTGGACGGCGAGCGCCACCGTAGCGACGAGCAGGAGAAAGACGGAGAGAAGAGCGACGAGGAGGCGGGAGAAGAGCGTTTTCATTCCCGGCTCCCGGTAAAGAGATAGCCGAACCCCCTGACCGTTTCTATCCAGCCCGGTTGCCCAAGCTTGCCGCGAATGTTCTTGATATGCGTATCGATCGTCCGTTCGGAGCCTTCGGCGATGTAGTCGAGTTCGCCCAGGAGACGCTGACGGGAGATCACGATTCCCGCGTTTTCCGCGAGATGTTCGAAGATCCTCCACTCGGCGCCCGTCAGAGAGATTTCGGTTCCATCGAGAAAAGCCTTGTGCGCGCCGAGATTCATGACGAAGCGGCTTTTCCCCAACAGCCAGCTCTTTTCGCCCCCGGTTATGCCCCCGTCCGCTCCTCCCGCCTTTCGGCCGTATTCTCCGCCGGAGGCTCTTCGCAGGACAGCGTTGACCCGAAGAACGAGCTCCCTGGGCGAGAACGGCTTTACCACGTAGTCATCTCCGCCCACGTCAAAGCCGGTGATTTTATCCGATTCCGAGGTCCTCGCTGTGAGGAAGATGATGGGAACCGCGCTGTTCCTGCGCAGTTTCTTTGCGAACAGAAAACCGTCTCCGTCGGGAAGCATCACGTCGAGAACGATGAGGTCGGGGGGCCTCATGCTCACCGCCTTTTCGAGACCGGCGAGGCGGCCGAATTCGACGGCCTCGTGCTCCTCGACGCGTAGGTACGAGACGACCGCCTCGCGTATCTGTTCGTTGTCTTCAACGACGAATATGAGCGCCATACGGAATTAACTATATCGAAACAGGATAAGAAAAACTATGCCCGGTTGGGGTATTGAAAAACTATGATATTTTTTCTATATTCCTTGTGGTTCGGATGCTTGGATCCTCGCCGTTAGCCGTTCCGAACCGGCTTCCCGCTGGAACATCACGAAAGAACCCGGCTTGACTCATCTACCGATTCATCCCGCAGGGCAGGACACGGATGCGCGGGGTGTTTCCAAACGGATCGGGAAGAATCGCCGTTCAGCGGTCCTGGATCGACGCTCTCGAGAAATTTTGATTTTCGCTAGAGCCTAATCTATCTTTAAGGATGAAGGGGTACAAGAAGGTTACCGACACATGAAAACCGTAGAGAAAATGAGGAACATCGGCATCAGCGCCCATATCGACTCCGGAAAGACGACGCGCACCGAGCGTATTTTGTATTATTGCAACAAGATCCACGCCATTCATGAGGTCAAGGGAAAGGACGGGGTCGGCGCGACCATGGATTCGATGGAGCTCGAACGGGAGCGCGGCATCACGATCGCGTCAGCCGCGACCAATGTCACATGGCGCGATTATTCGATCAACATCATCGATACCCCGGGCCACGGCGATTTCACCATAGAAGTCGAGCGCTCGCTTCGCGTTCTCGATGGGGCGATCCTCGTCCTCTGCTCGGTGGGGGGGGTGCAGTCGCAGTCAATCACCGTCGACCGCCAGCTCAAACGCTACAAGGTCCCCCGGATCGCGTTCATCAACAAATGCGACCGGACCGGGGCCAATCCCGCCAAGCTGAGGGACCAGCTCGTCGAAAAACTGGGGCTCAACGCGGTTTTTGTTCAGCTCCCCATCGGTCTGGAGGACAAGTTCATCGGCGTGGTGGACCTCGTCAGAATGAAGGCCCTCTACTTCGACGGCGACAACGGCGAGATTCTCAGGATCGAGGAGATCCCGCCGGGTATGGTGGAGGAAGCCAAACGGAAGCGGGAAGAGCTTCTAGACGCCGCCTCCATGTTCTCCGACGAACTCATGGAAGCCATGATGGAGGAGACGGTCACCGAGGATCTTATCCGGAAGGCGGTCAGGAACGGAACGATCAAGCGTGAACTCGTGCCCGTCTGCGTGGGAAGCGCCTACCGGAACAAGGGGATCCAACCGCTGCTCGACGCCGTGACAGACTACCTTCCCGATCCTTCCGAGGTGGAAAATTTCGCCCTCGATCTCGATGCGGGCGAGAAGCAGATCCTCCTCGTCTCCGAGAGCAGGCTGCCGTTGGTGGCCCTCGCCTTCAAGTTGGAGGACGGACAGTACGGTCAGCTCACCTACATCCGGATCTACCAGGGATCCCTCAAGAAAGGGGACGAACTGTATAACACGAGGCTGCGCAGGAAGTTCAAGGTTGGAAGGCTCATCCGCATGCACGCCTCTACGATGGAGGACATCACCGAGGGCGCCTGCGGGGATATCGTCGCTCTTTTCGGCATAGACTGCGCATCCGGAGACACCTTCGTGAAGGCGGGCCTCAACTACTCAATGACATCCATGTACGTGCCGACTCCCGTCATCTCGCTCGCCGTCACTCCGCGCGACAAGAAATCGTCGGACAATATGGGTAAAGCCCTGAACCGGTTCACCAAGGAGGATCCTACCTTCAGGTCCTTCGTGGATCCCGAATCGAACGAGACGATCATTCAGGGGATGGGGGAGCTGCATCTCGAGGTGTACATTGAGCGCATGAAACGGGAGTACAAGGCGGAGGTCGATACCGGCATGCCGCAGGTGGCCTACCGCGAGGCGATCAGCCAGCGGGCCGATTTCAACTACACCCACAAGAAGCAGACCGGCGGCTCAGGGCAGTACGGCCGGGTTGCCGGGTACATCGAACCCCTCGCCGAAGGAACCTATGAATTCAGCAACGAGGTCCGCGGAGGAGCCATTCCCACGGACTACATCCCCTCGTGCGACAAGGGCTTCCAGGCCGCGATCGCCAAGGGAACCTTGATCGGCTTCCCCATCGTCGGAGTTAGGGTCGTGGTCAACGACGGCCAGTCCCACCCCGTAGACTCGTCGGACATGGCCTTCCAGCTCGCGGCGATCGGGGCTTTCAGGGAGGCCTACGCCAAGGCCAAGCCCGTCATACTCGAACCGATCATGAAGGTAACCGTGGAGACGCCGACCGAATTCCAGGGGAACGTCTTTGCGAGCATCAACCAGCGCAGGGGCGTGATCATCTCCTGCGTCGAGGACAATTCCTCGTCGACGATAGAGGCCGAGGTTCCCCTTTCGGAGATGTTCGGCTATTCGACCGTTCTCCGCTCGCTCACCCAGGGGAAAGCGGAATTCACCATGGAATTCCTCCGATACGGCAAGGTTCCGAATAGCATATCAGAGGCCCTGGTCAGGGAATACCAGGAAAAACGGAAGAGAGATGGCAGATAGGAGAAGCCCGAGATGGTGAAAAAGGAATTGATCAAGAGGAGTCCTCTCAGAATCTTCGAAAAGGCCATGCACGGCGGCCTTTCAGCCGGGGAGATCTGCGTTCTCGCCTCACGGAAAGGGGTCGGAAAGACGGCGTGCCTTGTCCATATCGCCACGGACAAACTGATGCAGGGAAAGAGGGTGATCCATGTCTCCTTCGCGGCCAAGGTGGATCACATCGTCCGCTGGTACGAGGATATCTTCAAGGAGATCGCCAAGAAGAAGGACCTTGAAAACGCGATCGACATCCATGACGAGATCATCAAGAATCGGGTCATCATGAATTTCTCGCAGGAAGGGGTGAAGACCGAACAGGTCCTCCGGAGCCTCGAGCTCATGATCCGTGACGGAGGGTTCGCGGCTGAAACGATCATCTTCGACGGCTACGAGCTCTCGAAAGCTTCCCGAGAGGATCTCCTGGCAATCCAGGGTTTCGCCAAGAGGATCAACCTCGAGGTATGGTTCAGCGCCTCTCTCAAGGCCCCCGAGCCGGTCTTCGACGAGAACGGGGTTCCCACCGAGCTTCTCCCGTATCTCCCCGACATCTCGGTTCTCATAACCCTCCGGTATGTCGGAAAGTACGTGCACATTTACCTCATCAAGGACCGCGAAACCTTCCATACTGAAGACATGCAGCTCATCCTCGATCCCAAGACCCTGCTCGTCACCGAGGAGGAGTAGGGCTTCCGACGCCCCTGGCCCTGACGACCCCCCGGCGGGCGCACGATGACGGTACCGGACATGTGCCGCACCACGGGGAGATCGGCGTGCAGCAGGTCTGGCCGAAGAGGACGAGGGTCTCGTTTATCGGAATCCAGTACTCCCGGGGGAGCACCTTTATGAGCGCGGCTTCCGTTTCCTCGGGGCTTCGTGTTTCAACCCATCCCATCCTGTTCGAGATCCTGTGAACATGGGTGTCCACGCAGATGGCGTCGATGCCGTATCCGACGCTCAGGGTCAGGTTCGCCGTCTTTCTCCCGACGCCGGGCAGGGAGAGGAGATCCTCCTCTTTCCTCGGCACGACGCCGTTCCAGCGGTCCCTGATGATCACGGCCGCGGCTTTGATGTTCCTCCCCTTGGTCCGGTAGAAACCCGCCGGGTAGATCAGTTCCGCTATCCTCTCCTCGGAGAGCGCTGCGAGAGAGTAGAGATCCGGAGCCGCGGCAAAGAGGCGCCGCGCTGCCTCCATGGTCACCTCGTCCTTGGTCCGCAGGGAGATCATCGTGGAGAAGAGCACGCGGAAGGGATCCTGCTTTGCATCTCCAGTGTCTTTCGCCAGCTGGGATACCGAGGTGATCTCGCGCCCCTCGACGAACGAGGCGATCCCTCGCAGCGTCTTGTCCCAGTATTCGGCGGTAAACCCGCTTTTCACGCCTTCCTCACTCCTCCGACTCGAGGAGAACCACACAGTAGCTTTCCACCGACCTGCTCTCGCCGGTGGCATCGAGACCCTCTTTTGTTTTGGCCTTCACGGAGACAGCGTCGACCGGTATGGAGAGGGCATTGCTGAGAGAGTCCCGTATCCCGCCGATGTGCGCGGCCAGGCGAGGCGTTTCCAGGATCACCGTGGCGTCCAGATTCACGATCCTGAAGCCCCGCGCCGTCACCAGGTCCATGGTTCGCGAGAGCAGGGTGATGCTCGAAATATCCTTGAACTCGGGATCGCCGGAGGGGAAATGGGTGCCGATATCCCCCAGCGCCGAAGCGCCGAGCAGCGCGTCGATGAGCGCGTGGATGAGGACGTCTCCGTCGGAATAGCCGGATTCGCCCGCGGGCGAGGGGATGATGATCCCTCCCAGAAGGAGATCCCTTCCGCGTACCAGCTTGTGGATATCGTATCCGAAACCGGTCCTGATTCTATTCATCGATTGTCTCCTCGATATCCTTCGGGTAGGTTATCTTCCTGTTTGCCGTTTCTCCCGGAACCGTATACACGATTCCGCCGTACCTGGTGAAAACCTCCGTATCGTCCACGGAGGCGAACCCGTCGCGTAAGGCTTTTCTATGCGCGTCCAGGATCGGCCCGTACGGGAAGCCCTGCGGGGTCTGAATCCGGAGGATCCTGTCTCGGTCCTCGTGCGCGACGATCCTTCCGGCGGCGTCGACCCGTTTGAGGGCGTCCACCGAAGCGACAGCGGGTGCCGCGCCGACCGGATCGTTTGACGCTCCCCTGCCGATACGGTCCAGCACCGTCAGTATCAACCCGGCCGAAACCCATGGGCGCGCTCCGTCATGGATGAGCACGGTTTCGACTCCCGCGTTCTCGAGGCTCGTAAGCGCGATCCGCACCGAATCCTGGCGCGTCTTCCCGCCGGCCGCGATGAGGATCGGCGGGTTTTCCGGCAGACAAGAGACGATGGCCGCGGCCCGCTTTTCGTGCCCGGGCGGGACCGTGAGGACGAGGATGTCGAAGCGTTTCGTGTTTATGAAAGTCCGCAGGACGCGCACGATGACGGGCTCGCCGGATGGGAGGGGGACATACTCTTTCTTCTCGCCGCCGCCGAACCGGCTGCTGGTTCCGGCTGCCGTGATGATCGCGGCGGCTTTTCCCGCGGGCAGGGGATCGGCGTCGGCGGATGCCGGAGGGTTCACGGGTTCACTCGATCTCTAGCTTGTTGAAGATGAGCTGTTCCACTTCCTCCTTCGTTTTGTTGAGGGAGAATGAGATCTCGTCGACGAGCAGCTTCATGGCGCTGTCGAACAGCTTCCGCTCGAGGATGGGAAGTTCCTTGATCTTGCTTCGGTGGTAGAGGGTGCGCACGACCGTGGCGATGTCGAGTACGCTTCCGCTCTTAAGAAGGTCGAGGTTCATCTGGTAGCGCATCTTCCAGTCCGCGGTGACCGGTTCGTATCCTTCCGAGATGAGCTTCAGAGCTTTCTGTGATTCGCTCTTGCTCACGATGGGCCGTATCCCCAGATCGGCCGCCTTTTCGACGGGAACCATGACGGTCATGTCGGATACCTCAAGGTAGATAATATAGTAGAGGATCTTCTTGCCCTTGAATTCCTTTTCTTCGATCGACAGGACCTTGCCCACTCCCTGAAGAGGATACACAACCTCCTGCTCTTCTTTGAACATCGTCGAGGAGTGATTGCCATGTGCGGATTCCATGCCTGTACTATACAGGAAAAACCCATAATAGTCTATAATAGGAGTTGTATCGGATCGGATCGGAGCTGCCTTCGAGGAGATCGGGAAACTGAAGAACGGAGACGCGAACGCTGACGCGAACGGAGACACGCGGAAAACGGGGGGCTGGCTTCGGATCCTCCCATTTCCTTTATTCATCGCGGCGCTTCTTCTCCTCTTCTTCCTGTTCAAGGAACCGCTCCTCGCCGTATTCTCGTCTCCGGAGGGTGTGAGGACGTGGGTCGCAGCTCGCGGGGTCTGGGCGCCCCTCGTTTTCGTAGGAATCCAGATCCTCCAGGTGATCGTTTTCGTGATCCCCGGTGAAATACCGCAGGCGGCCGGGGGCTTCCTGTTCGGGGTCGCGGGCGGAGTCTCCCTCTCGTCGCTTGGAATCATCATCGGTTCCGTGTGCAACTACGCGATAGGGAGGCTCCTCGGCAGACCTTTCATCTACGGGATCGTGGGAAAGGAGAAAACGGATCGCTTTCTTGGCCTGATCGGGGAGGGAAGGCTCCTCGGTTCCTTCTTCCTTCTCTTTCTCATCCCCGGGATACCGAAAGACGCGCTCTGCTATATCGCCGGAATCTCAGGGATACGGGTCGTTCCCTTCATGCTCCTTTCGGGACTGGGAAGGCTGCCGGGGCTCCTGGGGAGCGCAATCATCGGGGGAGCGGCGGCGCAGAGGAATTGGACGCTCGCCGCGGCTCTTTTCTCCGTTTCCATCGCTGTTTTCGTTGTCGGGCTGCTCTTCAGGCGTTCCCTTGAGGAGTGGATCCGGAAGATCATGAGGAAGTAGTCCGAGGAGGTATCGGCATGAAAAAGGCGCAGATTTCGGGGATCGCGCGGTTCGGAGGCGTCCTTCTCCATCCCGTGTCATTGCCGGGGAAATACCCCGTAGGCGATATCGGCCCGGAGGCGTATCGCTTTGTCGACTTCCTCTCACTCGCGGGGCAGACGCTCTGGCAGATCCTCCCGATCGGCCCGACCGGATACGGCGATTCCCCGTACGCCTCGCTCTCGAGTTTTGCCGGGAACCCGCTGCTGGTCAGCCTCGACCAGCTGGAAGAGAGAGGACTGGTGACGAAAGAGGAGATCGCGGATCTCTGCGCGGAGCCGTGGGGTTTTTCCGACTATTCTGCGGCGTGGACCCGCAAGCTCCCTCTGCTCAGGCGGGGGGCGGAGAGGTTCCTGGAGCGGAACAGCAAGGGGGAACAGGAGGAGTATCGGCGTTTCACGCGGGAAAACTCGTTCTGGCTTCCCGACTTTTCCCTGTTCATGGCCGTGAAGGAGCATTTCGACGCAAAGGCCGCGACGGCCGGCGCCCCGACCTCCTTGTGGAACCTCTTCTGGGACAGAGATATCGCCCGGAAGGAGCCGACCGCGGTTGCGTCCTGGAAGAATACGCTTACCCGTGAAGCGGAGATCCATGCGGTTATCCAATTCTTCTTTCATTCACAATGGCTCAAACTGAAACGGTACGCTAACGAGCGGGGGATAAAAATCATCGGGGACATCCCGATCTTCGTGGCCCAGGACAGTGCCGATCTCTGGTCCCGCCGTGATCTCTTCCAGGTCGACGCGGAAGGAAACCCGCTCTTCGTGGCCGGGGTTCCGCCGGATTATTTTTCCTCGACGGGGCAGCTCTGGGGGAATCCTCTCTACGACTGGGGCGCGTGCGCCAGGGAGAAATTCGCTTGGTGGATCGAGAGGGTGCGGAAGGCCTTGAGTTTCGTGGACATCCTTCGAATAGACCATTTCAGGGGTTTCGTTGCCTGCTGGCAGGTCAAGGGGGGGGCCAAAACGGCGGAGAAAGGGAAGTGGGTGAAGACCCCCGGGGCGGAACTCTTTACTGCGCTTAGAGACGCCCTTGGGATCGCGCTTCCGATTATCGCCGAGGATCTGGGGGGTATCACGCGCGCGGTCGAGCGGCTGCGGGTCCGGGTCGGTCTGCCGGGCATGAAGATCCTCCAGTTCGCGTTCGAACCGCATCGGGATTCTCCCGAGATTCCCAACCCGGAGAATAAATTCCTTCCGCACAATCACATCGAAAACTGCGTCGTATACACGGGCACCCATGACAACGACACCACGGTCGGATGGTATTCAGGACTCGCTCCGGAACTGAGGGATATAGTCAGAAAGTACTTCGAGCGGGACGACCGTGAAATCCCCTGGGAGATGATCAGGACGGCCTATGCCTCAGTGGCCCGGTACGCGGTGGTTCCCATGCAGGATCTCCTGCTGCGGGGAACGGACGCGCGCATGAATACTCCCTCGACAGCCTGCGGCAACTGGCGGTGGCGGTTCTCATGGGAGGATGTTCCCGAGTGGCTTCCGGCCAAGATCAGGGAGATGGCGCTTTTCTATGGCAGGTGCGCGCCGCCGGCACGGAGCTCTCCCGAAGGCGAACTATTCCCGGAGGAAGTTCGGGTTCCGCGAACCGGATCCACCTGAATGGATGGATGTCGAGGGGATTGGGATACCAGCCGTCGACCACGGTCAGGTCGATGCAGTTGAAGGCGGGCGTATAGCTCACCGGCATCACCACCGCCCCTGAAAGAAGGTACTCTTCCGCCTTTCCCAGAGAGCGATAACGCTCCGCGTCCGGCTCTCCCATCGACGCCGTTATCATCCGGTCGAATTCCCGGTCCGCGTAGCGGGCGTCGTTCAGGTTGCTCTCGCTTGTCCACAGCTGGAGGAAGGTCAAGGGATCCGCGTAATCCCCTATCCACGTGAGCGTGGCCACGGTATAGTCAACCTCTTTAAGGCGTTCGTAGTACCCCTCGGCCGGAATCTCCTCCAGCACGCCCTCCGCTTCGCTGCTCGCCTCCCACGCCTGTTTCATGATTTCCGCCTCCCGCCTGGTCTCGTTTCCCGCGGGGATGAGGATGCGTATCTCGGGGAGCCCCTGCCCCTTTGGATACCCGTTCCGCTCGAGAAGGGCAAAGGCCTCTTCCTGGTCCGCTCCGTCGATTCCCCGTACCTTGGGATATCCGGAAACCCGGGGAACGAGGGTGGATGCGGGGATGAAGAGATGGTCCTCGGACCGGATCTCGTCCCATGGAACCAGGAGCGCGAGAGCGCGCCTGACTTCGCGGTTGTTCCACGGCGGGGTTCCGGCGTCGAAGTAGTAGTAGGTTGTCGCGTACATCTGGTTCATGAGCACCGCGTCATCGGGAACGACCCTCTCCCAGTCGATGTCGCCGGCGGCCCAGTGGATGCTCCCCGCGTTGAACAGATCCGTGATGGTCTTGGTATCGCGTTCGAAGGTGACGGTGATCCGGTCGAGCCCGATGTTCGCCGCGTCCCAGTACAGGTTGTTTTTCAGGAAGACCATTTCTCGGTCGCTCGCCGTGTAGAGGTAGAAGGGTCCGTTCCCGATCAGTTCGCGCGCCTTCCTGAAGTCGTCCAGCTTCCGCAGGGACGGATGCAGGGGCACGAAGGAGTGATGGCAGAGGATCTTGAGAAAATAGCTGGCCGGGTGGATCAGTTCCACCTCGAGAACGGATGCGCTCACCGCCCTGATCCCCACCGAGGCGGGGTCGGGGTTCCGTCCGGTGCGGTAGGCCTCCGCGCCCGAGACGATGTCGAGGAGGAACGAGTATTCCGCCTTGCGCTTCGGGTCGAGAACCGCGAGCCACGTGTTTCTGACATCCTCGGCCGTGATGAAGTCTCCGTTGGAAAAGCGTGCGTTCGAGCGCAGGGTAAAACGGTAGGTTTTCCCGTCCGGCGAAACCTGCCAGCTCTTCGCGATTCCCGGTACCGGCTCCAGGGTGAAGGGGTGATAGGTCACGAGCCCCTCGTAGAGGGCGGTGTAGTACTGGGCCTCGGCGGCGAAGTAGGAACGGATTGGGTTGAAGGTCGTCTCGAAGGAGAAGGTCGAGATCACGAGGTTCCTTTCCCCGTTATCGGCGCAGAGACCGAAGTTCCCGTTCAGGAGGACGAGGAGAAGGATGAGGGAGCTTCCCTTCCCGTGTCTCATCGGCAGGCCCTCCCCCTATTTGAATTCGACGAAGAGGTCGATCGGTTCGGCGAGGAGGAGGAGGGTGAGGAGGGGGATGGTGCATTCCACGCCGCCGGGTACCGGCTTTCCCCCTTTCTGTGCCACGAGGGTTCCGGAGATCCTGATCCTGGCGGTAATCGCGGAGCGTCGGATCAGGGCTGGCCCGTCCTCGCCGAGGGCGTATTCCATCATCTCGAGGTATTCGGCCTCGCTGGTTCCCTCGTTTTCCCTGGGGCCGAGAGCCGAGAAGAGCGGGTTGGCCAGCACGGGCACCAGGGCCTCCAGCTGGGCGTAGTTCTTGCGGTCAAGGTGGATAGAGATCCGCTTCACTCCGTTCCTCTGGCTCACGGTGATGAGGCCGGCCTGGGAAACGCTCGGATCCTTTGCCACGAGCCTCTCGATATTGTCGAACGCCAGGGAAAGGCTGAGTCGCTCCGGGTCAGGGGACGTGATCGAGGTGACCCTGACCCCGCCGTCCTTCTCGAGATCCGCTTTGATGGTTTCGGTATCGAAGGAAAAATCCTCTCCGCCGCCCGTGATCTCCGTGAAGCTGGAGAGGTAATCGACAAAGAGGGGATCGAGGATGATCGAGCCCACTGCCAGACCTGAAAAGTCGGATTTGACCGTGATCTCCTCCTGAACCGTGCAGGATGCCGTGAAAAAGAGGAAAAGCAACGGAAGGACCGCCGCCGCCACAGCGCAGCGTCCCAATCCGCGGGCGGTATAGTGTCTGTTCATGGGAGTACGATAGCCGTTTTCCCCCTAAGGGTCAAGTTTGAGGGACGCTCGGTTCGCGCGGGGTTGAACAAGCGCCGCTCGTTCGGCATAATAGATCCGATTTTTTTCAAACTGGGAGGGACAATCATCAAACGCCTCATCATCATCTGCGCCGCCATCCCCATGATCATCGCCTGCTCGCGGTTTTCCGCTCCTATTTCCGATGCAAACCACGTACAGGCCGCCGAACTCCCGATCCCCCCGGCTTCCGAAGAGGAGGCGTCTGTCGTTCCTCAGGGGAGGGAGGGGGAGGACGTCGGGCTTTCCTGGTATCGGAACAAGGAGACCCGGCACATGGTGGAGGCGTTTTATGGAAAAACGACCGGTTCGTTGACCATCGCCTGCTATATCCTGGAAAACGCCGACCGCTACGATATCCCCGTCAGTCTCGCGTTCTCGCTCTGCTGGGCCGAGAGCAAATTCAACCCCAAGGCCGTCAACAGGAACCACGGTTCCGTGGACCGTGGCCTGTTCCAGCTGAATTCGCAGTCCTTCCCCCATCGGACGGAGAAGGAGTTCTTCGATCCCAAACTGAACGCCCAGTACGGCCTCCGATACCTCCGGAATTGCCTGGACATCGGGGGGAACGAGATCGTGGCCCTCGCCATGTACAACGCAGGGAGGGACCGGGTGGTGAAACAGGGCGCCCCCGTCATGACTCTCGAGCACATTTCCGCGATCATCGAGTATCGTGAGGATCTCGAGAGGGATTTCCTCGCCGCCGTTTCCCCGGGGGGTGTCGCGCGCTCCGACTCATCGTCAAAGAGATCCAGTCTCTTCAGGCTGTGGGGAGAGGGTGGCAGCGGGTACTGACAACCGCGTTTCCGGCCTTGACAGGGCTTCCTCAAATCCATAGCCTTCCCCAATGGTAGTCGTTCTCTGTAAGGGAGTCACGCAGGACCAGAAGCTGCGGATCAAGTCGTTTCTCGAAGAGAAGGGATACACGGTCAGGGAGATCGTCGGCCAGGAGGATACGATCCTCGGCGCCATTGGGCTTTCCGGCGTCGATATCCGTGAGGTCGAACTCCTTCCCGGCGTCGACCGCGTCATTCCGATCACCAAACCGTACAAGCTCGCCTCCAGGGAATTCAAGAAAGAGGATACCGTCGTCTCCGTGGGTCCGGTGAGGATAGGAGGACCGAGGATCGTGGTGATCGCGGGTCCCTGTGCCGTCGAGTCCCGGGACCAGATCCTCGAGACAGCGGAGATGGTCAGGGAGGCGGGAGCGGTCATGATCCGCGGGGGCTGTTTCAAGCCGCGCACCTCGCCCTACGCGTTCCAGGGGCTCGGATTCGAGGGTCTCGAATACCTCGCCGAAGCCGGTAAAAAGACGGGACTGCCGGTCGTCACCGAGGTCGTCTCGTCCGAGCATCTGTCCGGCATGAAGGATCTCACCGACGTCTTCCAGATCGGGACGCGGAACATGCAGAATTTCGAATTGTTGAAACGCGTCGGCGCGCTTGGCAAGCCCGTCCTCCTCAAGCGTGGTTTCTCCTCCACGATCCAGGAGTGGCTCATGGCCGCCGAATATCTCCTGGCCCACGGGACAGACAACGTCATCCTCTGCGAGCGCGGGATCCGCACCTTCGAGACCTACACGAGAAACACCCTGGATGTCTCGGCGATTCCCGTGGTCAAGAAGCTTTCCCATCTGCCGATCATCGTGGACCCGAGCCACGCGACGGGAATCAGGGCAAAGGTGCCGCCCATGGCGCTGGCGGCCGTTGCCGCGGGAGCAGACGGCATCGAGATCGAGGTACACCCCAGACCTGACGAGGCCCTTTCGGACGGCCCCCAGTCGCTCTTCCCCGACCAGTTCGAAAGGCTCATGAGGGACATCGAGGTCCTCTCCCCTGTCGAGGGCAAGGAGCTCACCCGGGTTCCGCGTAAATCCGGACGTGCTAGAGCGGTGCCGGGATCTCCTTTGGCGGGGGCGCCGGGAGCGGAGGGGTCTCGCCCGGAGGCTTCGAGGCAGGCCGCCGCCTCCGTTTCCTCGTGCGCCTTCCAGGGAGAGCGGGGCGCCTTCAGCGAACAGGCCCTCCACAGGTACTTCGATTCGGACGAAATCCGAGCCGTGCCTAAGTTCTCCTTCACGGAGGTCTTCGATTCAGTGCTCTCCGGAGAGACCGAGTACGGAATCCTCCCCATCGAGAATTCCCTTTCCGGATCCATCCACGAGAACTACGATCTCCTCCTCCAGTATCCCGATTGCGGGATCGTGGGGGAGAAGAAGATCCGGATCGTCCACGCGCTGATCGGCCTTCCGGGCTCGACGATAGAGGGCCTCACCCGCATCTATTCCCACCCGCAGGGGCTGGCCCAGTGCGGGCGGTTCCTGGAGGGGATATCCGCCGTATTTCACCCCTATTACGATACGGCCGGCTCGGTCGCCTTCATCGCCAAGGAGGGAAACCCGGCATACGGCGCGATCGCCAGCGTGGAGGCGGCCAAAGTGCACGGTATGAGCGTGCTCAAGGAGGGAATAGAAACCAACCCGAGGAGCTACACGCGCTTCTTCATCATCCGCAGGCGGGAGCAAGGAGAACCTGAGGAGTGGAACAAGGCTTCCCTTGTCTTCGCGGTTCCCGACACGCCAGGTTCCCTGTTCGAATGCCTCAGGGCTGTCGCAGAACGGAAGCTGAACATGAAGAAGCTGGAGTCCAGGCCGATCCAGGGCAAACCCTGGCAGTATATGTTCTACGTCGACGTGGAGGTCGGATCCGAAAAGGACGCGCTCCGGAAAGCCCTCGATGAGCTTTCGCGGAAGGCGATCGATCTACGGATTCTGGGTCAGTACAGGGGGGACTAGAGAAGCGGAGGGCTGATCGGGAGACGAACGGGCGGCGGTGTGGGATCGGCCCCGTTACTGGACCGTGGTGTCTATGCCCAGCTTCTTCAACTGCTCCAGCTCTTCCTTGCGGGCGACGTACTCATGGCGCTTCTGGTTCGTCTTTACAAGGATCGCCTTGATGACGTTGACGTCCCCTTTGACCGTCCGGAGGCGGGCGCGCTCCTCCCGTGGCACCTCGCTTTTAAAGAAGGTCTCCAAAGCGGGCAGCCGTCTGAGGATCAGCTGGATGTCCTCTATATTCTGATTGAGGAAGGTATACACGCTCTCTTCCGAGGACGCCTCGAGACGTTTGAAGGTCGGACTCATCCGGTTCGTGATGCTCGCGAGGATCTTCACCCTGCGGTTGACCGCTTCCGAGAATTCGGTGAAATTGAGCGTCTCCGTCTTATTCAGGCCGTTCGCCGGATCGGTGTATTCGATCTCGTAGATCCGCTGGTCCTTCTTTCCCTGGACCATCTGGACGAACCATCTTTTGAGCTTCTCCCCGAAGGAGAGCTTTCTCGATTCCAGGATGAGGCAGTTGTCGCTTGTCTTGCGCATGGAGTCCTCAAGGCCCGAGCATGCCGAGGCGAGGATCCGGAGCGACTCCATGAGGATCGCCTTGAACGATATCTCCTCGCGCTCTTTCTCCCTGTTGTCCTCCTTGACGCTGATCCGCGCAATCAACTCCTCCCTGAGCCGTTCCGCCTGGGGAGAGAACTCCTCCTCGAAAATCTCTTTCACGAGGTCTCCGTAGAAGGGGAGGTCACCCATCCGTTCCGCGAATTTTTTCTTGATCGCCTTGACGGCCTCGTCCTGCCTCGACATGACCGCCTTGCCGTTCAGGTTCAGCTTGGACAGGATGTTCCGCCTGAGCTCCGCCTTGTAATTCTCGCGGTGATAATCGGCGAGCTGTTTCAGGATCGCGAGGATCTCCTTGTACGTCTTCTCGAGCTGATTGATGGAATCGTTGATGATGCCGGTGGAGATGGAGTCTGGTCCGGATCTCACTTTCAGGATCATTTCGGTGAGGACGCGGGTGTTGAGGCTCGTGGAGGATTCCGAGATCCCGTCCCATCTGATATACGTCGTGATGCCGATGACCGGCTTTATCCGCTCGAGGTTGAGGAAGTCAACGCTGAACTGGTAGTAGTTGACAAGAAAGTCTATCTGGGTCTCGAGCATGGAAAGCCGCTGGCTCATCTGTTCGGAGCGTTCCGATTCCATGAAGGGTCCCTGGGGGGGCACGG
>CAZPZF010000036.1:0-10283 GCA_964590705.1 uncultured Spirochaetales bacterium
TGAATTCCTTTCGACAGCCTTACCCCTCTCTTCCGCGGAAAAGGCACTGCCTGGTGGTCATGAGGAGGATGGGCCCCATGACCGTAAGCCAGACACCGAACCTGTCAGGCGCTCGTATGACCGCGATCTGGTCACGGGACAGTTCGGGAGAGAGGACCGCGCCGACCGCCCCGCGTTCCGCCGCGGCGCGGAGGGCCCAGGAGTTGGCGCAGTTCTGGCTCGGACCCACGATCCAGGGGATCCCGGCGGAACCGGCCAGGAAACCGATTCCGGTGTTTCCCGCGACACACGGTCCGTCCGACCGCTCGAGAAGCCTCTGCCACGCGCCGATATCCTCCTCTCGAGTCACGACGGGCAGCCAGGGGATCGCTCCTGTCCCCTGGAGAAAGTCACCTGGATTACCCGCCTCGATGAGGATCTCCGCCCCGGAATCCCGGAACTCCTCGGCCTCGGCAGGATCGTTAAAAAGGAGGGCAAGGCAGGATTTTCGCCTCGCGTCAGCCGTGCCGTCTGTACCTGTCCTGCGCTCCGCGCCCGCCGCGCCCGCCGCGCCCGGCGTTTCCGCGGCCGCGCGCCTCCTCTTCCCGATGGGTGGAGCCCCGGGAAAGGCCTCCGGAAGGGGGCCGGCCGCGTCTCCACCACCCGCCGCGCCCGTTGTCCTCGCGGCCCGCTCCCCCCCGAACCCGAGCAGCTCGACGGCCCGCCTGCGCATCGCGTTCAGCTCCTTCACAGGGAGAAAGAGGCCAGGCTCCAGATCGGAGAACACGCACGAGACCAGCTCGAACGGGGTATCCCCGAGCCTTCCGATCTGAGCGGCGACGGATGCGGGGGTATGGGGCGCCTTGAGCGCGGGGGCAAGGGGGACGACGCGCTCCACGCGAGCGAGCCGCGGCCCAGGAGCCCCCTGAGCGTCGGCCTTTCGGGCCTCACCGTCCCCAGGTCCATGGCGCTCGATTCCATGTCCCGGAGCCAGGGGCGGCTCCCGCCGGAGCGTGAGAACGAGGGGGGAACCGCTGCTTCCCGAAAGTTCGGCGTGAAGGGGTATCTTCCGCGGTTTCATCGAGAGGAGCCGCTCCTCGAGCCCCTCGGTCTCGACCCGGTTCTCTCCGGAGAGGACGACTTGACCGGGGAGGATCTTCCCCTTGAGCTCATTCTCTATCCTGATCCGCATCCGTGACCGATCCGCGCCGGCTTCCGGATCGGGGGGCAGTGACTCCTCGACAAGGGCCGCGCAGACGATGAGGTTGTCCTCCGTACAGATCAGGAGCCGCGTTCCCGGCTCTATCGGACGGCACAAAGCGGTGAGGACCCCCGTGTCCGACCGATATGCGCAGACCCTTCCCGCCTCGCGGTAGGAGCGGTCGAAGGGCGAATCGACGAACATCTCCCTTCCCACCCGGTCTTTCGCGTATCCCACGGAAAAACCACGGTTGAACACGCCGGACAGCTCGTCGTAAGTCTCTTTGTCTTCCTCCTCCCTGCCCAGCCTGTCAAGCCGCCCGCGCCACGCGGACACCACGGTATGCACATACTGGAAGTTCTTCATCCTTCCCTCGATCTTCAGGGAATCGACTCCCGTCCGCGCGAGCTCCGGCGCTATGCAGATCGCGTTGTTGTCCTTGAGGCTGAGGAGGTTGCGGGGAACGCCCCCCCCGACCGCGTACCGCCTCCGGCACGGTTGAAAGCAGATCCCGCGGTTCCCGGATTCGCCTCCCAGGTACGAACTCATGAGGCATTGGCCGGAAAAGCTGACACAGTAGGCGCCGTGCACGAAGACCTCGGTTTCCATTCCGATCGCGTGGGCGTGTGCCGTGAGATCCGCGATCGCCTCGAGGGACAGCTCGCGGCACAGATTGACCCTGCTGATCCCGAAGGAACGGAGAAACGATATCTGGGCCGACGTATGGGTTGTCATCTGGGTGGACGCGTGAAGCTCGGTGCCGGGGAAGAGGAGGGGGATCAGCGGCAGCGCGCCGAGGTCCGCCACGATGAATCCGTCGACCCCCGTTTCCAGACAGTGGGACACGAAATCGACGTACGCGGGGATCTCCTCCTCGGTGAGGATGATGTTCGCGGTCACGTAGATCCGGGCGCCGCGCTCATGGGCGAGGAGAACCAGTTCGGGAAGATCCCTTTCGGTGATGTTGGCCGCTTTTCTGCGCGCGTTGAATCGGGACAGGCCCAGGTAGACCGCGTCGGCTCCGGCGTCGATCGCCGCGCGGACCGACAGGATGTCACCCCCGGGGGCGAGGATCTCCGGGAGCCGCGGGAGCCGCCCATGGCACGTACCTTCCCTTCCAGGGCTGCCGCGGGGAGGGCCGTCAATTCCCGCCAAAGATCCCCTCGAGTTCCCTGATGAGGCCCATCACGAGGGCGATGAGCCCTTCGGATCGGCGGGTAATCGTCTCCATGGTGAGACCGGAAAGATAGGATTCCACAAGGCCGCGGATCTTCTCCGGGTAATCCCAATCGATATACCGCATCCCGAAATCATGACGGGCGGGACGCTCCTTCAAATTGAGGAGCCCGACGAGGGTCTTCATGACCAGCTGGACGTAGACGGGATACGCCTCGAGAAAGGAACCCCGGAGTACCTGCTTCCTGAGCTCGACGGTAAGGATCCACGCAGGACCGGCGAGCGCGCGGTACGCTTCGCCGCACGCCCTGCGTATCGCTTCAGGGTCCACAGATCCGAGGACGAGCGTTCCCCCCTTGTCGAACCAGATGTCCGGACTATCCCCGTGCCTCTCCCGCTCGAGGAAACCGGCGGATCCGGCGGACGCGGGAAGGAGACAGATGTCGCAGTAGAAGAGTTCGGGGGAAGCCCGCAGGCGGTAGAACCTCTGCGACCAGGGCCTTCCCGCCGCGGATGGGAGGATGTACCGTTCGGCAAGCCCGTATTCGTCGGAGAGGAAGTTTTCAAAGGCGTCGAACACCACGGGCTCAGCGCCGTCCCGAACGACGACGTAGAGATCGAGGTCGGAGAGATCGTCGTCATGGCCGGTCGCGACGGAGCCTCCCTCCCACGCGCCGATGACCGAATCCATGGGCTCGAGCAGTCGTATCATCCCCTTCCGGAGCAGGGTCCGGAACTCCCGTTCATCCATCCTGGTTTCCTCCCCCTATCTGCCCGGGCAGGTTCTCGTATCCGTTCAGGAATGATCGAAGCTTCTCCCTCCCCTCCGGGCAGGGGAAATGCCGCTCCGCCTCGCTCGCGGTGACCGCCCGCGCCGCCAGGCGGGCGAACCCGGAGAGTCTTTGGATATCGATATCGCCCCCGATGGTGGTGAGAAAGTCCGCATCCTCCCGCAACTCGCGCGGAAAGGCGATTTCGAGCTGGCCCGCCACCCGTGTCCAGGCGAGGCACCCGATGAAGAGGGCGAGCGGCTTTCCGAGAAGCGCATCCCGGTACCTGGCGCAGAACCGGGCGATATCCCTGTGGATCTTCCCGCCGTAGATCGGTCCGCCCACGGCGATCCTGTCCGCTCCCGCCAGATCGTCGGCCCCGGCCTCCACGGCCCGCACAAGCCTGATGCGGGCCTCGTCCGCCCCGGCGATCTCGCGGAGGATCCGTTCCGTGTTTCCGTAAACGGTCTGGAAAACGACCACGCTTCTGCCCGTCATCCCTGCCCTGCCTGGGCCGATTATACACCCTCCCGAGGTCAACCCGCTACCCGGTTTCTCCCCTCGCGTTTCGCCCGGTAGAGGGCCGTGTCGGCTTCCTTGAGCAGCTCTTGATACTCCGCGATGGAGGATACTGTTTTGGAGGATACCCCTCCGCTCATGGTGACTACGGCGGCCGTGCCGGATCCAGCGTGCGGAATCCCGCCATGGCCGTACATCGCCAGGGGGGAGTCGCTCAACGCGAGAATGGCGATCTTCCCGAGCGAGGAAATGAGGAGCATAGAGGATCCCATCACCTCTATTTTCAGAGGTGTCGCGTTTCTGGCAAAGACAAAGGCGAGGAGGAAACCGACGGGCGTGACGATTCCCAGACGGATCACGAGCGCGGCGCGATTTCAAGATAGTGAGTCCTTTTTCTTCTCTACGGAACTGTTGACATCCTGAAAATCGGTGTCATACTTGAGGGGGAAGCGTGGTCAAACCACAAGACGGACGAGGGAAACGGAGAGGATGATGACTGGAAGGACAGATACCGCGCGCGGGATCTCGAGAAAGGCCTACGCCACCAGGGCGATCCAGGAGATGATCCTGCGCGGCGAACTCTCGATCGGGCAGCCCGTACCTCCGGAAAGGGACCTCTCCGCCGCCCTTGGAGTATCCCGGCCCGTCGTGCACGAGGCAATGGTCGAGCTCGCCTCGATTGGGCTTGTCAGGGTCGTGCCCAGGCAGGGGAGCGTGGTGAACGATTTCAGGACCCGCGGATCCCTCGCGCTGTTCGCGTCCCTCGTCCAGTACGCGGATGGCCCCGTGGAGCGGGAGCTCCTCGAGGGGATGTTCTCCATCAGGGAACTCCTGGAAGCCGAGGCCGCGCGATTGGCTGCGCTGAAAGGCACGGAGGAGCAGTTCGCGTCCATCCGGGGTATCGTCGAGGAGGAGCGGCGAACCGGCCCAACGGAGATCGACACGCGGGTCGAACTCGACTTCTCCTTCCACCACGCCGTGTCCGAGGCGTCCGGAAACATCCTCCTGCCCCTGTTCTTGAACACGTTCAAGCCGGTCTACACGAACCTCTCCCACCAGTTCTATCGGGATCTGCCGGATCCCGCGGAGGTCACCGAGTTCCACGTCAGGCTGTGCGGTTCTCTCGCCGCGCGGGACGCCGCAGGAGCGGAGAGGTGCATGCGGGCCATGCTCAGGCACGGAGCGGAAAAACTGCGCGGCTTTCTTTCCCCATAAGGAGGGCACTATGTCAGCAGGGAAAAGCGGAACGGCGTACAGAATCATGGAGCCGAAAAACCTGTCACCCCGGATATCCTTTCTGCGCAACTACTACTTCGAAGGCGCCGGAAGGAAGTGGAACAACGAGTATACGGCCTGGACGACGGGCACACCGTGGGATATCCAGTATTTCGAGCCCAGCTACTACATCGTTCCCGAGGTCTATATGCTCATCGACGCCCTCGGCGGCTCTTTCAGACAGGCGGCCCGCCCCGTGGAAACCGCTCCGGGCTTCTGGAGGATGGGTTTGGCGGAGAGGCGGGCGTGGTTCCTGCGCGAGGTATTCGACCGGTATCTGCCGGTGGAAATACTGCCAGGCGATCTCCTATGCGGAGCCCGGTTCAACCTCCAGACCTCGATGTGCCTGACGAAACGGGAAACCAAAGAGTACCTCAAGGCCATCAAAGGGCCGAAAGGCGCGAGAGCGGACATGAAATGGTTTCACAACCACGGATACGGCAACGCGGGCGCGACCAGCGGCCATCTCGTGCCCGGCTACGAGACCGTCCTGCGCATCGGCTGGAGGGGAGTGCACGAAAACCTTCAAAAGACGTTGGCCGCGCTCCCGGAGGCGGAAAAGAACGGGTACAGGGGATCCCAGCTGCGAGCCATGATGACCGCGGCGGAGATCCCCGCCAAGCTCGCCCCGCGATACGCGGCCCTCTGCCGGGAACTGGAAAGGGCGGAGTCGGACCGGACCCGCAGGGACGAGCTTTCCGTCATGGCCGCCATGATGGAGCGGATCCCGTTGGAACCGCCGCGGACCTTTTGGGAGGCGGTGGAGGCCCTCTGGATGACCCATATGCTCGTCATGAGCGATGAAAACTACCCTGGCCCCGGCGTCTCGTTCGGCAGGGTGGACCAGTACCTCCTCCCGTTTTTCGAACGATCGATGAACGAGGGCATGGACCGGGACTTTGCCAAGGAGATCCTCAAGTGTTTCTGGATCCACTGCAACACCGCGTACGACGCCCAGATCAGGACGGGGAACCAGGGGATCACCGCGGGTTTCGGTCAGCTTCTCACGCTCTCCGGCCTGGGGCGGGGGAACAAAGACATGACCAACGACCTCACCTACCTCTTCCTGGAGGTGATAGACGAGATGTCGCCGATCCTGGAGCCCAAGCCGAACGTCCGCATCCACCGAAAAAGCCCGGATAGACTCCTCGAGACGCTGACGGCGCAGATCGTCAGGGCCCAAGGCGCGCCGTTCATCCTCAACTTCGACGAGCGGTCGATGGCCGGGATGCTCCTGGAGGGGAAGCGAGGCGGATACGAGAGCCTGATCAATCCGGACACGGTGTACGACTACGCGCCCGTAGGCTGTCTCGAGAACACGATGGTCGGTAATGACAGATCGGGTACGGTGGACTGCAACCTCAACCTCCTCAAGGCGGTGGAGCTGGCGATCAACGCGGGCAGGGATCTCGTACCCTTCACCGACCCCATGACGGGAAAGGATGAACCCATCGGGCAGGACGGCCCCAGGACTCCGAATCCCGAGGAACTCACGACATGGGAATCCTTCTGGGACGCCTATGTCACCCAGACGCGGTACATCGTGAAACGCTGCGTCGATCTCTACGAACGCTCCGAGAGAGTGCGCGCGCGTTTTTTCAGGACACCATACCTCTCGTGTCTGGTCGAAGGCTGCGCGGAGCAGGGACTTGATGTGACCCAGGGAGGGGCCAGGATCGGGTTCGTCACCATGGAGGGGGTCACCTACGCGACCACGGTGGATTCCCTCCTCGCGGTCAAGTACCTCGTCTACGACGAGAAACTGTGTACCCTTCCCGAACTGAGGAAGGCCCTCAGGGACAACTGGGTCGGCCACGAGGTACTCCAAGCCAGGGCCAAGCACAAGGCCCCCAAGTACGGCAGGGACGACGACGCGGCCGACGCGCTCGGCAAGGCGGTGATGGATCTCTTCTGCGAGGAGACCTGGAAATACAGGACGCGGTCAACGGGACGCCGATTCAGGCCCGGAATGCTGAGCTGGAACTACTGGGCGGGCGACGGTTTCATCATGGCCGCGAGCGCGGATGGTAGGCTCAAGGGCCAGTTCCTGTCCAACGCCATCTGCCCCTCCAATGGCGCGGACATCAACGGGCCGACCGCAAACGCCAACTCGGTCGGCAAGGTCCTAGGCGGCAGAACCACGGCCGGAAGCGGGGAAGACTGGGAAGGTTACCTGAACTCCCTACCAAACGGGGCCAGCCATACGATCACGTTCAACCCGTCGATCCTCCGGGACCCCGAACACAGGGGAAAGTTCATCTCCTTCCTCCGCGGTTACGCGGAAAACGGGGGAACCGCGCTCCAGATCAACATGCTCGATCCGGGCATGCTCATGGAGGCCCAGAAACACCCGAGCGACTTCAGGCATCTCCTGGTACGGGTCACAGGATACAATGCCTATTTCACGACGATCGGCAGGGAACTGCAGGACGAGGTGATCCACCGTGTCAGTCATGGAAAATTTTGACGAGGAAACTACGGGCGTCGTCCTCGAGATCCAGCGGATGTCCACGGAGGACGGACCGGGACTCAGGACAACGGTCTTTCTCAAGGGATGCTCCCTCCGCTGCGAATGGTGCCACAACCCGGAGAGCATCGCGTTCACCAGAGAGATCCAGTGGATCGGGGCCCGCTGTATAGGCTGCGGGATCTGCCGGGAAACCTGCCCGTCCGGCGCGCTCAGCCTGGGCGGGGCTGAAATCAGGATCGCACGGCAACTCTGCAGAGGCTGCGGCGAATGCGCACGACAATGCCCCACCGGGGCCCTGGAATCGCTCGGCGCCACGAGGAAAGCCGGCGAGCTGGCCGCGGAACTGGAAAAGGACGCGGCCTATTTCCGCGCGGGCGGAGGCGGCGTGACGCTTTCCGGAGGAGAGGCGGCCATGCAGCCGGCTTTTTCGGGAGCGCTCCTCTCGATCCTCAGGACACGGGGGATCCACACGGCCCTGGACACCAGCGGCCACTGCCCCGAAGAGAACCTGCGCGGCATACTTCCGTATGTCGATCTCGTTCTCTTCGACATCAAGCTGATCGATCCGGAGGAGCACCGCCGACTCACCGGATCTGACAACGTAAAGCTCCTCCGGAACCTCCTCCTCATCAGGGACGCCATGGACGAGGGAAAGGGCCCGGGAGGACTATGGATACGGACCCCCATCATACCCGGAGCCACCGACAGCGTGGAAAACATCGAGGGAATCGGGGATTTCATCGCGCGGCATCTCTCCCGGCACGTCGACCGGTGGGAACTGTGCGCGTTCAACAAGCTCTGCAAGGACAAGTACCTCCGCCTCGGGCTGGAGTGGCCCTACGCGGAGACGCCTCTCGTCACGACCGCCGAAATGGAGCTTCTCCATCGCGCGGCCGCGGGAAGCGGTATCAGGGAGGGAATTGCGGTCTGGACCGGAACAACCCGGCAGGAGAGCCGCGAGGGAATACCAGAGGAGGAACTATGAGAACCGCGCTGACCGAAGCTGACATGACCGCGTTCGAACCGACCGAAAAGGTCGGGCTCATCGCGACGATCGACCCGGAGGGGCATCCCCATCTCACCCTCCTCTCGGCGTTCCAGGGCATATCCCCGACCACCATGGTGCTGGGCCAGTTCAGCGAGGGGGAGAGCAAGCGTAACATGCAGGAAAACCGCTCGATCGGGTTCCTCGTCATGACCCTCGACAAGCGTTTCTGGACAGGATCCGCCGTATGGACCGGCCTGAAGCGTGAAGGTCCGGAGTACGAGATGTTCAATAAGAAACCGATGTTCCGGTACAACACCTATTTCGGCGTGAACACGGTTCACTACTTCGATCTTCTGGAAATCGAGGGGCCCTCCCCCCTGCCCATGGGCTCTATTGTCCGCGGCGCTGTTCTTACGCTCCTGTTCAGGGGACTCGCGCGAAGGGCGGAAGCCGCGAACGCGCTCAATCCGTTCTCGCGGAAGCTCTTCGACGCCCTCGACTCGCTCACCTTCCTTTCCTATCTGAACGAAAAGAAAATTCCGGTCATCCTTCCGATCATCCAGTGCCAATCAGCGGACGCGGGAACCCTGGCGGTCTCAACAGTCCCCTACGGCGACCGCCTTGCCGCGATCCCTCCGGGAACCGAGGCTGCCGTTTTCTGCATGAACCTCTCCATGGAGAACGTCATGGTACGCGGACTGTGGGAGGGGATCAGGAACTTCGGTCCGGTCCGCATGGGGAGACTGGCAATCGACTATGTCTATAACTCAATGCCTCCGGCGCACGGCCGTATATACCCCCCCGTTCCTCTGGAACCAGTGCGCGAATTCTGAGACCGTAGGCGCGCCCATCGGACGCCATGAGCGTCGCACCCACCGGAAAGCTCGACAGGAACGCAGCGGTGGGGTATAGTCATAACCGAAGGAGTACGCCATGAATCTCTCCTCTTTTATTTCGACGGGATCCGTTATTTTTCCCGACGCAACGGAACGAGACAGGATCATCTCAATCATGGCTGAAACCGCCTGGAAAGCGGGGAAAATCCCCGATCTGGACTCTTTCACCGCGGCGGTGAGAACCCGAGAGGGAGTCATGAGTACCGGCGTCGGGCTGGGAGTCGCGGTTCCTCACGCGAAGCTGACTGGAATACCCGGCTTCTTCGTGGTCATCGCCATCCTCAGCAGTCCGATCGACTGGGAGGCCATCGACGACAAACCCGTGCGCATCGTATTCCTCATCGGGGGGCCGGACAACGACCAGGCCGCGTATCTGAAGATCCTCTCCAAGATCATCCTCGTCGTCAAGAACGAGACTCGGAGGCTTTCCCTGCTCGCCTGCCGGACTCCGGAAGAGGTTGTCGCCCTGTTCGCGGGCCTTTGAAGAAGGGGATATGGGGCGTAATCTGTTCCTCTACCTGGGGGCCCTCTTCCTCGGTGCGTTCGGAGTCAAATGGTTCACCAAAAAGATACGGATACCCGAAGTGACCGGCTACGTGATTCTCGGGGTAATCCTCGGCGGTTCGGTCCTTCGCCTTCTCTCGGAAGACGTTCTGAACGATCTGTCGAACCTCTCTTCGGTCGCGCTGGGGATCATCGCCTTCCTCATTGGAATCGAATTCAAGATCCCCGCCATCAGGAAACTGGGCAGGCCGATCATCTTCATCGTCATCCTGGAAAGCGTGGGCACCTTCATCCTCGTCTTCCTTCTCATGGACCTGCTGTTCCCCGGTTCCTTCCGGACCGCCCTGCTCCTGGGAGCGGTCGCGTCGGCCACGGCACCCGCGGCGACCGTTGCGGTGATCCGGCAATACCGGGCAAAGGGGCCACTGACTTCGACGATCCTCGCCGTCGTGGGGATGGATGACGCGGTCGCGCTCATCATCGTCGCCCCCTCGCCGGGGGACAC
>CAZPZF010000036.1:10293-17454 GCA_964590705.1 uncultured Spirochaetales bacterium
GGACATGGCGGGACCGGCGATGCGGATCTGGAGGACTGTCGCGGACGCCGGCCGTTCCAGCCTCTTCTCCGTGATTCTGGGAATAGCCTCGGCGGTGCTCTACTCGCTCCTCCTCAGGAAGGTGAAGATCAACGACTGGATCACCGTTCTCCTCTTCGCGGCCATTACCGGGATGCTCGGCGTCTGCGCTTTGCTCGGCATCTCAGAGCTGCTCTCCATCATGACTTTCGGGGCGGTCCTGGTCAATTCATCCCCCGTCCTGAGCAAGAAGAGCGAACAGATCATGGAGGGATTCTCCCCGGTATTCCTGGCGTGCTTCTTCATCCTGGGAGGCGCCCGACTCGACACGGGCGGGCTTCTATCGATCGGGATTCCCGGCCTCGCCTATTTCGGGCTGAGGGCCGCGGGCAAGCTGGCGGGGGGCAGTCTTGGCGCGGTCATCGGGAGAGCGCCGAAGACCATCCGGAAGTATGTCGGGTTTTCGCTCCTCCCGCAGGTCGGCGTCGCTCTGGCGCTCGTCATGGCGATCCAGAAGGATTTCGCGGTTCCGGAATTCGGCGCGGAGGGAAAGGCGATGGCGTACAAGATCATCAATATCCTCCTCTTCACGACGATCCTGACCGAACTGATAGGCCCCCTCCTGACCCGCATGGCGCTGAGAAAGGCGGGGGAAACCGATGAAACGTGAGAAAGATGAAAGGAAGGAACCTATGTACAGTCTTTTCATTACGGTCACGAATATCGACTACAAAGAGGACGTTTTAGTCAGCCTCCAGAGCGCGGGAATATCGAGGGCGTCGAGCGTGGAAGCTACGAACCTACGGAGGACCCTTTCGGATGAGTTCTCTCTCTTTTCCGGATTTTTCCGGACAGCGGTCGAGCGGGAGGACGAACAGCTGATAATCATCGCGCTCATCGACAGCCCCGGCCAGGCAAAGGAGTTCATCGCGAACCTCGAAACAACCGGAATCGACCTCCGGAAAAACGACATCCTCAGGGTCGCGGTGGTTCCCTCGGTTCTCACCTTCGATCATGAATCCGGCCTTCTGGAGAACTGATCAAGTCGGCCGAGAGGCGGTCCATTTCGAACCTGAGGTTCTCGATCTCGATCGGTTTGGTCACGAAGCCGGAAGGGGCAAAACGAGAAGCGCTGGCTCGTGTTTCCTGGTCCAGATACGCGGTCACGAAGATGATGGGCACGGGCGTCCGCTCGCGGATGAGCCGTGAAGTCTCCAGGCCGTCCAGCTTTCCAGAAAGCCTGATATCCATCAGGATAAAGTCCGGGTTCGTCCCCTCCAGCACGGCGAGCGCCTTTTCTCCGGAGGAGACGATCGCGGTCACTTCGTACCCCGAGCTGAGCAGGAGGTTTTGCATATCCATCGCGATGATCGCCTCATCCTCGACGATCAGAAGTTTCTGTTTTCTATCAATTCTATTTTTCATGAGGATCCATCGACTATTCTACCCGAAAACCGCTCGCTACGCCAATGGAATCACGAGCGCGTTGCGTTTGAAACCGGGATCGATCCGGGAGAGCGAGTCGAGCTGATCCTTCCCCGCGAGAACCGCGCGGGAGCCTTCGTCGTACTTTTCCAGGAGCCGCCGCGCCGCTTCAGCGACGCCCCTCGTATCGGCTGCCAGCGTCAAGTCGCGTCTCCTCTGCCGGGCCTCATCGGTGATTCCATAGAGCTTTCTCCTGGTGGCGACGATCGCCTTCTCTCCCGGAACCATCGGGTGAATCTCCTTTCCGATCAACCCGATCACGGCCTGGTTCAGCTCGTCATTGTCGACATCGGAAATCCCGCTCCGCAGCGCGTCCCGAAATAGAGAGAAAGAAGCCGCCGGCTGAGGATCCCGGTAGGAGGAGAAGGTGAAGACCCCCTCCGTTCCGTTGGCCGCGGCGCCGGCGCCGTACGCCCCGCCGCGCATCCGTATCCGTTCCCAGAGATAGCCGGTACGCAGCAGCGCGGCAACGATCTGTTCTCCGGCGTGCTCGTCATCGCGAAAAAACGCGGCGGGGAAAGCCGTGGCCGTGTATCCGACGCTGGACGGGAGGATGAGGGACTCCGCCTTCGCCTTTGGCATGGGGATCCGGGAAAGGCTCTCGGGAATGACGAACGGGATCCTGGCGGAATCGCGGCCGGTTGCCGAATCTTCGGCGCTCCCGCTCCGCCCTTCAATCCCCATGGCGGTCTGCGAGGGCAAGCCCCGCGCAAAGGAACCGATCAAGTCGAGCGCCGGACTGTGGGCTTTTCCAGCTCCGCACAACCCCACCGTATAGCGTTCTCGCCGATGAATCAGCCGCCTGATTTCGGAAAGCGCCCCGGCGGCAAGCTCCGTCCCTTGGTCGCCCATGGAGGAGAGCTCGATCAGGAATAAATACTGGAATATCCCGCGCCACTGCTCCTCGCGGGCATAGACAGGCGAAAGGGATGCGCCGGCCCTGAGGACGGCGTAGCTGTTGCCGCCGCCCATGATCGACGATTTCATGTCGTTACGGAACTCGAGGATGAGATCCCTGAGGTGTTTACGGTCGCTGAAATCGCACTCGCCGAGCAGACGGGAGACGAGGGAGAACCCCTCCTCCAGATTCCCCTCGAGGCTCTTCATCCGAAGGAAGAGGAATTCCCGTTTCCTTCCGGGATCGTTGCCCATGTTGCCCGCCTCGAGAAAGGAGCCGAAACCGCCCGTATGCAGGGAAAGGGACCGGGCGACCTGGTCATACGGAACGCCGGGAAGCCCGCCGGAACAGACCGCCCGCGCGTAGAGCGGGAGAAAGGGGACGAGCTCAGGCGGAAGATGGTCGATATCGACGGCGAAATCGATATAGACGACGCCGTTGGTGAAAAAATCGTAGAGATGGCACGGAACCCCGCCGATATCGACGGTTTCACTGGGAATGGTATCCACCCGCACGGGAAGATCCGAGCGGGATAGACGCGGTATTGTCCGCTTGGCTTCCTCGCTGTCCTCTATCTCCATGAAGAGGGCGAAGGCCTTTCCCTCTTCCGCGATGTCCTCCCTTTCCCTTTCCGAAAGAGAAGCGGCGATCTGACTAATCCGGAGATCCGCCTTCCGCTCCTCTTCTGAGATTCCGGCCTCTCCCGGGCATACCACTACGAGACTCCGGTGGCGGTTTTCGTACAGTTCCCTTCGTATCAACGTTGGAAAGAAAGCGGGGTCCGCGCTCCGCTCCCTCACCGCGGCGAATGGTTCTTCAAACGCGACCGCCCGGGCGGGGTCTTGGCCGTAGTTCCATCCGCGTATCGTCTTTTCGAGAAGCCGCAAGCCAAAGGGGACCCCTCCCTTGATTTCCCTGTACCTGAATTCGACTCTGCGGAGAGACCCTTCCACGATGTCCCCGGGAATGCCTTCTTCCGCGAGATCCCGTAGGATCCCGAGGATCAGATCCCGCGCGGCGTCTCGCCGTTCAGGCTCGCTTCCGCGGATCCCCACGGAGAACACCAGCTGCCGTAGGTCCGCCTCGATGCCGCTGATCGGCGAAAGGTCTTCTCCTATCCCGGAGTCGAGGACCCGCTTGTAGAGGGGGCAGCCGGTGTTGCCGAGGAGTATCTCTGGCAGAAGCTCGAGGGCAAGAATCGCCTCGGAGTCCGTGACCTGCCCGCACAGCCAGTTCATGGCGATCGTTGTTTTTCCGGCACGATCCTCGTTCTCGCTTAGGGGGCTCGTGAACGTGAAGAATCTCTCCTCCCCCCAGCGAGGCTGGAGCCGGTTCTCCGGCGGAGGAGTCAGGGAGCGGGAGAAATGGGAGAGGAAACGCTCGTCGAGGAAGGCGCACTGTTTTCCCGTGTCGATGTTCCCATAGAGGAATATCCGGCAGTTGCTCGGATGGTAGCAGGACCTGTGATACGCGATGAATCGTTCGTAGTCGAGGCCGAGGATCTCGGCGGGTTCCCCGCCCGAATCGAACCGGTACGAAACGTCCGGGAAAAGGGTGCGGAGGGAACGCTCGGCAACGATGGAATCATGCGAGGAGTAGTTCCCCTTCATCTCGTTGAACACCACCCCGTTCGCACGCAAGGTTCCCTCCTCGGTGAACTCGAGCCTCCATCCCTCCTGGAGGAACGCTTCCTTTTGAAGCCGGGGGAAGAACACCGCATCTCCATATACCGCCATGAGATTGAAGTAATCGGTTTCATCGACGCTCGCGGCGGGGAACAGGGTTCTGTCCGGGTAGGTCATCGCGTTGAGAAAGGTGTTGAGGCTTCCCTTCATGAGTTCCAGAAAGGGATCCCGCACCGGATAATGCCTGGATCCCGAGAGAACGCAATGCTCCAGGATATGGGCTACGCCGCAGTTGTCCGCGCTCGGCGTAGAAAAGCAGAACGAAAAAAGGTTCTCCTTGTCTTCCGGGGCGAGGATGTGGAAGACCTCGCATCCGGTGCGGTTATGGACGAGGTGTATCCCCGTCGCGTGGTATTCGGCAAGGGGGGAGACCGCTTTCAAGGAATACCCCGGTATCGTAATGTCTTTTTTCATCGATCGTTTCCTCCGCGGCTGTTCGGCGTATCGAGTACAAGGGATTATCCCTGAAATTCCCCCCTCTGTCACAGCCCTTGCGGGGGAGTTCGCCTTGCCTAAAAATATCAAACCGGGTATCCTATCGGGATCCAGATCCTGCATGAATGACGGGATCTCACAGCTATCGCTCTTCGAGGCCGTACATGCAACGACTCATTCTGCACATCATCAGAAACAGAACCGCATACATCATCGCAGCCATCGTCTTCACGGCCATCATGGGAGCGCTCGCAACCCAGGTTACAATAAACCCGGATGTCGAGGCATTGATTCCCGGAGACGACGAAGTCACCTCCTATATGGAACAATTCGGGGCAACGGGATCGAAAACCGATTACCTCGCGGTCGCGGTCACGGCTGAGGATCCTGTCACTCCGGAGATCCTCTCCGCGTTTCAGTCCGCGATCGCTCCGCTCGAAGAGCTTCCCTCTCTCAAGCGCAGCGCCAACCCGTTCTCCCTCGTTACCTTCAGGCAGGAGGGAAGGCAGCTCTCCCTCCTGCCGGTCAATCCTTTCATGGGCCCGCCTCGAACCCAGGAGGAGATCGCCGTCTTCAAGGAACTCCTGATGCGGAGCCCCTTCGTTGATCAGGTGCTTTCGCCTGACGGGAAGACCCTCTGCGCCTTCTTCCCCTCAGAAAAAGTGGAGGACTACCACGACGCGATGCGGGAGATCGAGGCCATCACGGGCACCCTTTCCAGGACATGCACAACCATGGTGACCGGCTCCATGCCGTTCACCGACCGCACCCACTTCTATCTTTCCCGAGATCTCGTGCGGCTGTTCAGCCTGGCGATCCTCGTCACTCTTGGCATCTTCTATATCGGGTTCAAATCCAAGAGGGCGATTTTGCTCCCCATCAGCATCGTGATCATGGGAACCGTATGGACCCTTGGATTCATGGCCCTGGCGCGGTTTCCCCTCACCGTCGTGAGCATCATCGCGCCCTCACTCGTCCTGACGCTTGGAAGCTCCTACAGCATTCACCTGCTGAACCAGTACTTCCGCGAGGCCCCTCTGCAAGCGACCACTCCCGAATGGATAGCGGGCGCCACGGCACGCATCACCAAGACCATTTTCCTCGCCTCGTTTACGACGGTCATCGGTTTCGGGAGCCTCATCACGACAAAGATCACGCAGGTCACCGAGCTCGGAGTCAGCGTCAGCGTCGGGATCGTTTCCTGCGCCGTACTCGCCCTCTTCTTTCTTCCCGCGGCCTTGTCGCTCCACTCCCATCCCGCGCCGATACAGCGGGAAACGGTCCAGAGAGGCATCATTGCCAGGCTGATGGAACGATTAGGGAAGAGCGTCTGCGAGCACCGTTGGCTCTACGCCGGAGTCACCCTCTTCATGATCGCGGGATTCGCGGTCTGCTACCCCCGGTTGACCCATCAGACGAACTTCATGAAGTACTTCCCGGCGGCCGACCGGTTGATCCAGGATACCGAGTTCATCAACCAGCACATATCGAGTTTCCAGCAACTCTCGATCACCATGACGGCGCCGGGCAAGGAAAAGCAATTCTTCCTGAGACCGGACATCCTTAAACCCATGGCGGCGTTCGAGAAGCGGCTCGCGTTGTACCCCCATATCCGTTCGACCTATTCTCTGGCCACATATATGGAAGGAATCAACGAAATCGCCTCGGGGGTTCGGGAGATACCGAAGAGCCGGGGCCTGATCCTTCTCATGTCCCGATACGTCAGGATGTTCGCCGAAGAGGAAAGCACGGCGGCGTTCATCGGGAGCCTCACGAACGAGGATTTTTCCATATATACGATCACCCTGACGGTGTGGGATCCTACCACGGGGAGTTTCCTCTACGACGCTGAGATGCTCACGCTGCTCGACGCCCTCGAGAGGGAGATCGGAGAATCGGTCCCCGCGGAGTACCGGCCCGTCATCTGGGGAAACAGCATGCGCTTCACGAGGCTCTCCCAGATCCTCACGCGCGACCAGGAGGTGTCCACTGCGATCTCGATCGTGCTGGTATTCCTCGTTTCCGCCCTTTTCCTCCGTTCCTTCTACTACGGTCTCATGGCGAGCATCCCCCTCATCACGGGAGTCATGATGAACTTCATCTTCATGGTCGTCTTCTCCATCCCTCTCGACATGACGACCATCATGGTCACCTGCGTAGCGATCGGCGTCGGAGTAGACAGCTCCATCCACTTCCTCATCACCTATCAGCGGCAGCGGAGTCTCGCACACGGTTCCCAGGAGGACGTGATCGTCGAGACGCTCCGCATAGGCGGCAGGCCGATCTTTCTCACGACGGTATCCATCGTCTGCGGCGTTCTCATCCTCACCTTCTCCTCGTTCAAGCCCATATCCTTCTTCGGGCTCCTCATCGCAATGGCTCTCACCAGCACCATGCTCGGAACGATCCTCATCCTCCCGGCGTTCCTCCTCATCTTCGCACGGAAGCGAACCATACCGGAGGCGAGGACGGAGTTACGGGGATGAACACTGAGACCATGCGCCTCCGCGCGGAGCTTCGAAGGAGGGTATGCGGGTTCTTCGCGGAAAGGGACTATCTGGAAGTGGCCACCCCTCTGCTCTCCCCCGCCCGCCTGCCCGAGCCATCCATCGAGGTCTTCCGCCCCGCCCTGGAATCGCC
>CAZPZF010000036.1:17514-18174 GCA_964590705.1 uncultured Spirochaetales bacterium
GGAGGGCACGGTACACAGCGGGGAATTCACGATCCTCGAGTGGTACACCATGAAGGCCGACTATAAGGATTCAATGGAAATCACGGACGAATTTCTCCGCGAGATGTCGGACCTCACGCCGGACTCCGCGAGGAAGAAGAGCGTGTCCGGGCCATGCCGCAGGATGAGCATGGAAGAGGCATGCGGAGAGCTGGCCGGTTTCGATCTGGCCGCGTGCTCTGACCGCCAAGGGATGAGCGAGGCTGCCCGCAGGCTTGGGATCTCTTACGCAGCTGACGACACCTGGGAGATCCTCTTCAACCGCGTCTTCCTCTCTCTGGTGGAACCGAAACTCCCGGCGGCTCGGCCCCTCATCCTCTCCGACTATCCCGCGGGCATTCCTTCACTTTCCCGGCGGATTCCGGGCTCGCCATGGTCTGAGCGGTGGGAGCTCTATATCGGCGGGATCGAGTGCGCCAACTGCTTCACCGAAGAAACCGACCCCGAACGAGTGGAAAGTTACTTCCGAGGCGCGGCAGAGGAGACGCGGCACGCGGTGGTTCCTCATCCTGCAGATGAAGAATTCCTGCGGCTGTTCAGCTCCTCCTTCCGCCCATGTTCCGGCGGCGCTCTCGGTTTCGACCGCCTCCTCATGGCGATATCAGGCGTCCCCGCCATAGG
>CAZPZF010000037.1:0-17841 GCA_964590705.1 uncultured Spirochaetales bacterium
ACCCGCGGTCTCCGACTTGACAGGCCGGCGCGATAACCAGCTTCGCCACGCCCCCGTGAAAGGAGATCATGGGGAAAAAACGGGAAAATGTCAACTCCCGCGCACGAGTACATCCGTCAGCGCAGCCTGAAAACCGCGATCGACTCGTTGTCGCTCCAGAGGAGGCGGAAGCCGAATCCTTCGGCGAGAGCGGTCAGCGTTTCCCGCGGGTAGAAGAGGATATGGGTGATGTCCTGCCTATACCACCAGGAGAGGAACGCGTCTTCGCCTTCCGGGGCGAACAGCGTTTTCACGATCAGGATCCCGCCGCTCCTCGCCCCCAGGTACCGCATCACATCGGCCATGAGCTGGCGCGGGTAACCCACATGCTCGATCACCTCGATCAAGGTCGCCGCGGAAAAGACCATACCGGTTGGAGGCTGGTTCGGGGAAAAGAGGGGATCGTACCCGCGGGCGGGGTAGCCGCGCTCCCGAAGCAGCCCGGCCAGTACGTCGTGGCGGCCGGATCCGATATCCAGAATAGAGCTTCCCCTCGGAACGAACGGGGAGACCGCGGTGTCGACGATCCTCCCGAGATACGCGAGATATTCCGCATCGGAAGGGGAGTTGTCATGGAGGAGGTAGCGTTTCCTCTCTTCTTCCGGACTCGGCCGGTGCCGGGCGAGGAGAAAGAACAGGCCGCAGCGCGGACACCGTGAGTATTCCCGTCCCTTCGGGTCGGCGAACGGCGGGCGTGGGGCGGGATTCCCGCAGAGCGGGCAGGATGCCGGCTCCTCACTCGGGCTCATGGCGAGTGCAGGGTGAAACGGGAAATCATGGCGTTGAGGCTTCCGGAGATCTCGCGGTTTCGGCCCGCTATCTCGCGGAGCCGGGATACCGCTTCAAGGATCCTGCCCCCGCTCTCCGACTGTTTCCTCGTCTCCTCCTCCACTCTGGTGAATCCCCGCACGAGGGATTCCATCCGAGCCTGAAGGCCGTTTCCGGAGGCGAGCTCGCTTCCTGTCAGATCTCGAATCTCCTGGGACGAGGAAACCACGGACGAGATCGCGTCGAGGACCTCCGCGCTTCCCCTGTTCTGCTCCTCCATCGCGTTGTCGATCTCCCTGACGATCCGGGAGACTGAGGGATTGGAGACGTAGATCGCGTGAAGGTCGTACATCGTTCCGGATAGCAGCGCGCCCACGTTTCGGACCCGCTCCTTCATCTCCTTGATGTAGGCTGTGATCTGCTTGGCGCTCTGGCTGCTCTCCTCCGCGAGCTTGCGGACCTCGTCCGCAACGACCGCGAAGCCGCTTCCCGAAGCCCCGGCGTGGGCAGCCTCGATCGACGCGTTCATGGCCAGCAGGTTGGTCAGCGCCGAGATCTTCCCGATCTCCGTGACGATCCGGGAGACTGACTTCGATGATTCCTCGATGCCGAGTATCGCCTCCCGCGAGCGGGCAAGCGCCTCCTTTCCGTGTTCCGCGTCCGCTCCGAGCGCGCCGACGAGGTCGCCCGCGTGGGAGGCGGCCGTGCTCACGGAACCGATGCTCGAAGCCATCTCGTTCATGGCCCCCGAGGTCTGCTCGACGAAGCTCGCCTGAGCCTCGGTGTTGGAGCCGATCCTCTGCAGGGAGTCGACGAGGACAGACAGTGCGCGCTCGGCCTCGACCACCGTCTCCTTCTGCAGGGCGCAGCTGCGGTTGATTTTCTCAACCGCTTCCGATAGAGACCCGATCTGTCCGGACGCGGCGAGCAGGGTTTCCTCGAGCTCTTCCGACGACGCCTGTACCGCGGCGGACGCCTTCTCCACCTCGATCATCATGGCGCGCAGCTGTTCTATGAATTCGTTGATCGCGGCCGCTATCTCGCCTACGTTGTCGAAATTGAGCAGAGTGACCCGCTGAGTGAGATCGCCTTTGCCCGCGGCGAGGTCTGTGAGTTTGGCTTTGAGCAGGGCGGCCTGGAGCTTGTCGTCTCGGAGAGCGAGGATGAGGGAGAGGAAGAGGATGACGGACAGGATAGCGCCGACGATGATCACGGACCCTACGCCTCCGCGGCTTCCGCTTTCGATATAGTACCGCGCGCAGTAGGCGGGATAGACGATAAAGCCGGCCGCGGAGACGAGGAAGAGAAAGGGGATCTTCACGCGGACGAACAGGTCCTTCTCGCCGTCCCTGATCTCTCCCATGGCGAGGGCGGCTTTCCAGGGCACGAGGAGATTGTTGATCACGAAGACGGTGAGCGCCGCGCCCCAAAGGCCGGCAAGGATGTTGAGGGAGAGACTCCAGCCAAACGGCATTCCTCCGGGCGTTTTCCAGCGGTACGCCGCGTAGAACAGGAAATTGGAGACGAGCCAGAGGGCCGAATGCCCGATGACGAGGATCCATGGTACGGAAATGGCCGCTGTCCGGGCCTTCTCGTATCTTGTTCCGTCCTTGACATATCGGAACAGGGGGCTGAGCACCCGCGCGAGAAAGAGATCGAATACCGCCTGGGCCCCCGTGAAGAGGATGTAGATGAATGGTTTGATTGAGGCCGCAAGCCTCCCCCGCAGATCAGCATCGATATCCGGGTTGAAAAGCTGGCTCAGAAGCTGCGATCCCTGGACAAAGAAAAGCGGGATGAAGAAATTCGCCGTTACCAGGAGAAGCATGAAACGGGTCGTGCTGACTTTTTTCATCGATTCACTCCTTCGTACCACGAAAAGTATATGGGGAGGATCATCAAAGGTCAATTTCCGGAAACCGGCCTTGTCCTTTTACCCCTTTACCGTTACAGTATCCGGTATGGGGGAAACCGGAAAACCCGAATGTCAGACCCTTCATATCCATACGGAAACCATAGACGAGGTCAAGAGTCATTTTCCTGATAAAGCGGTTCTTCAGAACCTCGCCCGTTTTTTCAGGATATTCGGGGATCCCACGAGGATTCGGATCCTCCAGTCCTTGTTCCTCCGAGATCTCTGCGTCTGCGATCTTTCAGGCATCCTTGGGATCAGCGTATCGGCGGTCTCCCACCAGCTTTCACTCCTGCGCAGCGAGCGCCTCGTTACCTACCGGAAAGAGGGAAAACTCGTTATCTACAGTCTTGCGGACGACCATGTGCGCCGCGTCTTTGACCAGGGAATGGAGCACGTTCTGGAATAGAACCGCTCTTGATTTCATTCCCGTATTGTGATATCTTTAGCTTGAATGGTTGCTCAATAGTTCAAATTAAGATCGCATGAGCTGCCGTCGCGAGGATAGCTATGCGTGAATCGGAACACTGTCCCACGTGCGAAGAGGGCGGTAGAAGGATGAATGGAGAGACGATCCTGAAGAGGTATCGGAACCTGTTCCAGGCGGCGGGAGCGGCGTTCCTCTATGGGGCAGGGGCTTTGGCAGCCGGGCTCGGCGACGAGCTTGGTGTTCAAGCCGCCGTCTTCCTCTTCCGCCTTTTCGCCTATGGTCTTTCCGCGTGGAATATCCTCCTTGCGGCGGTGAGGAACCTCGTCGCCGGCAAGGTCCTTGACGAATTTTTTCTCATGTCCGTCGCGTCCCTGAGCGCATTTATCCTCGGGGAGCACGCGGAGGCGATCGCCGTAATGGCCCTCTTCCAGGTGGGAGAGTTCTTTCAGGGTCGGGCCGTCGAAAGATCTCGCAGATCCATTGCGGGGGTTCTCGCCATGAGGTCCGATACGGCCCATGTCGTGACTCCCGAAGGGATGGTCGACACGCATCCATCCACGGTCCTCCCGGGAAGCTTGATTTCTATTCGGCCCGGCGAGAGGGTTCCGCTCGACGGGACCGTGGTCGAGGGATCCGGATACATCGATACATCGCCGGTCACAGGAGAATCCCTTCCCCGTTTCGCGCGTCCCGGAACCTCCCTGTACAGCGGCTCCATAAACGCGGGAAACAGGATCGCGGTCCGTACCACAGCGGCGTATGAGGATTCCACCGCTTCGCGGATCATCAGGCTCGTCGAGGGAGCAGGGGCGCGGAAGGCGGCCTCGGAACGGTTTCTCTCCCGCTTTTCCCGGATCTACACGCCCGCGGTCGTGGCCGCCGCTCTGCTTCTGGCCTTCATCCCACCGCTTCTCTTCGGCGGGGAGTTCCGGGAATGGATCTATCGAGGCCTCGTGTTTCTCGTGGTTTCCTGCCCCTGCGCGCTCGCGGTCTCGGTGCCCCTAACCGTTTTTGCCGGGATCGGCGCCGCCTCCAGAATCGGTGTTCTCGTGAAAGGGGGCGAGTACCTGGAGGCCCTTGCCAGGGGGAAGCGGGCGGTGTTCGACAAGACGGGAACCCTGACCACGGGAGTCTTCTCCGTTTCCGGAATCCTCCCGTCCGACGGGATCGCGGAGGCTGATCTGCTCAGGCTCGCAGCCGGCGCGGAAGAGCACTCCAATCACCCGCTTGCCAGGGCGGTCATCGAGGAGGCGCGCGGGAGGGGGTTGTCATGGAACTCGTCTGCTTCGGAGGAGGTTCCGGGCGGTGGAGTCTCGGCAATCGTTGATGGTATGGTCGTGACCGCGGGATCCCCGCGCTTCCTTGAAAGCCGCGGTGTTTCCATGGACGGCGTCGACCTTCAGGATGCGGCCGTGGCTGTTGCCGTGGATTCACGGTACGCAGGGAGGATCCGCCTTTCGGACAGGATCAAACCTGATGCCGAAGAGGCGGTCAGGGCCTGCCGGAGTCAGGGGATCGGGGAGATCCTCCTCCTCTCCGGCGATACCGCGGATGCGGTTCAAGAGACGGCTGAAAAACTCGGTGTGGATGAATGGCACGGATCCCTCCTGCCCCATGAGAAGGTCGAAATCCTGGAAGGGCTCCTCTCCTCTGGCGACGGCCGAGGCTCCCTGATCGCAGTGGGAGACGGCATCAACGACGCGCCGCTCCTGGCGCGCGCCGATGTCGGCATCGCCATGGGAGGCTTGGGGAGCCACGCTGCCGTGGACGCCGCTGATGTGGTCATCATGTCGGACGAACCCTCAAAAGTGGCTGCCGCCATAGGAATCGGAAGGAGGACCGGCAGGATCGTCAGGGAGAACATCCTGTTTTCCCTGGCGGTCAAGGCGGTGATCCTCATCCTCGGCGTGTTCGGCATCACCCCTCTATGGGCGGCGGTATTCGCGGATGTGGGGGTTACCCTCCTCGTCGTCTTAAACGCGCTCAGGGCGCTCCGGATCCCGAAAGAAAATTCGGGATCGTGATCATCATTGAATTTCCACGCGTCCTTCACCTGTCCTCCATATACGAACGCTACATTCTCCTCTGAAACGGTGCAAAACCGTCAATGATGAGGAGGATACGATGAACAAAAGAATCACTTTCTTAATGGTTGCCATGGTTCTCGCGGGCGCGTTCGTTTTCGCCAACGGCCAGAAGGAACCTTCCGCTCCCGAAGATTTCCGGCCCGGATACAACGGGCCAGGCCTCGGCGCTCCCATGGGTATGCCTGGCGGATACTGGCAGGCGGAACCCAAGCTCATCTCGGTCTCCGGGGCGGTCTCCATCGGCGAGAACGGTTTTCCCGTCCTGACCGCAGCCGGTGTTTCCTATCTTCTCTTGTGCCCTCGGTACCTGGTCGGATCCCTTGACCTCTCCACCGTCACGGAAGCCGCGGTCGAGGGCTACCTCGTGCCCGCCTTTCGCTGGGCTGAAGACGAATCGATGAAGGGGATCAGGGTGACCAAGGCGGTGATAGACGGGATCGAGTACGACATGTCCGAAGATTTCCCGGCTCCGGGGCAAGCCTGGAACGGCGGCTGCCCGGGCTGCCGCGGGAACGGAGGAAGGGGATCGTCACGGGGTTGGGGCCGCGGACGCTGAGCCGCGGATCCGCGCCGAATTCGACCGAAGGGGCTGCCCAGTACGCTGGGCAGCCTTTTTTTGCTGTACCAACCACGGATAAATAGATAGAATAAGCGTATGGCGATCATCTCTTCCAGGACGGTTCAGATGGGCGAAGGTGAGGTTGGAGAAGTCTTCAGCCTCGAAGAGGAGGGCGGCTCCGCCTGGATGCTCCTCGACTGGGGAGCTTCCGTCGTTTCCGTGGTGGTCCAGACACCGAACAAAAACCACGCGGAGTTGACGGTCGGTTTCTCCGATTTCGCCCGGTATCGCCAAGGGCATCCCTATTTCGGCTCCACGGTCGGCAGGGTGGCCGGAAGGATTTCCCAGGCTCGGTTCAAAATCGGGGATCGCTGGTTTTCCCTTGACCGCAACGAAGGAGCCTGCCACCTGCATGGCGGGGCCCAGGGATTCGCCTGGAAGCGGTGGAAGTCGGGAATCGTTTCAACGGCATACGGAGACGGAATCCGATTCGAACGGGAAAGCCCCTCCGGCGAGGGGGGGTATCCGGGAAACCTGACCGTGGCGGTCACGTACACCCTTATCGATCCCTGGACTCTTTCGGCGGTCTTTTCCGCTGAAAGCGATGCGCTGACCCCGGTCAACATGACGAACCACGCCTATTGGAACCTCTCGGGCGAGGAAACGGTCGCCAGGCACGAACTACGCCTGTTCACGCGTGATTTCCTTGAGGCCGGGCCGGATCTCATTCCGACGGGTAACCGGATACCTATGGCCGGGTCGAGGCTCGATTTCACCGTTTCCCGCCCGTTGGGAGAAATAATCGCCGAATCAGGGGCGACATCTGTTTCATCGACCCTGTGGAGTCCGTGTATGCCCCACAGGCGATTTCCGGCGTCACGGGCCGGGCCCGTCCCCTTGCCCGCCTTTTTCACCCGGAGACGCGGAGGGGCCTCGAAGTCCACGCGACCCTGCCGGCGTTGCAGGTGTATACCGGGAATTTCCTGGATGGATCCCTTGTCGGCAGGGACGGAAGGCCGATTCTAAAGCATGGCGCGGTCTGCCTGGAACCGCAGTATCCCCCGGACGCGCCGAACAGGCCCGAATTCCCCTCTATCCTGATCGGCCCCGGGAAAGAATACCGTGAGGAGATCATCTATCATCTGACCCTGGCGTAGAATTGAGGATTTTTTTATTGCAGACATCGATGAAAGGGATATAATGGGATATACGTCGCGGGATTCGCGTTTCCGGCTTCTTATGTGGAACGGGATTCTTCCGGCTGGTTTACAACCTCACCCTGGGTTGTGATTTCACCCGATACGGCAGGAGTTGCCATGGGAACAACGACAAGACAAAAAACGGTCAAGCGGGTAGGCGGCGTTCGCATCATCCCGCTCTCATTTAAAATAATCACGATCTTCACGATCCTTCTGCTCCTCTCTAATTTCGTTTCCAACTACATTAACCTCATGATGAATAGACGAGAGCTGGTAAAGCTGATGAATCAGCTTTTAATCAAGGATCTGAAGGAGCTGTATATCTACGCCAACAACCAATACGAGATATACCAGTTCACCCTCGACCGAGAAAAAGCCGTCCAGAACATCTCCATTAGCGCCTCGCGTGAGTTCCGTTTTACCAGGTCTACGGCGATCGGACTCAATCCCGATGGAACGATCCTTTTCCAGTCCTCCGGAGCGGAAGGCTTCACGACCTTCGACGATCAAAAGGCGCTGGCGACCATGAAAGCCAACCTCGATAACGGGGTTTTGGAGGGGACGATCCTCTTCAGGCAGGGTGACGGCAGCTACTTCGGCGTCTACAAGTACCATGCCGACTGGAACACCTTCCTGATACGAGCCGAAGAGCTCGGGGAGTTCTACCACGATTCCTGGATGATCTTCATCCTTATCGCGGCCATTATCGCCTTCATCACCCTGATCTGCACGCTGACCGGCATCTACCTGCTTAGGCACATCCTGAAGTATGTCAATATCATCACGACCAAGATCATGGATATGATCAAGAGCCAGAAGCTCACGGCCGTCGACCTCGAGAAAGCCCCGAGCGACGATATCACCTTCCTCGGAATGGCATTCAACTCGCTCGTCGTCACTGTCGACAACCTGATGGGTATCTTCAAGAGGTTTGTCACGGAAGACGTGGCCCTGAGGGCGTACCAGGAGAGGGAAGTCAGGCTCGAAGGCTCCCAGAGGAACTTGACCATCCTGTTCACGGATATCAAGAGTTTCACCTACATGACCGAAACCCTCGGCGCGGACATCATCAATCTCCTCAACATGCATTACAACCGCGCCATCCATCACATCCACTCCCATGGGGGAATCATCGGATCGATTATAGGCGACGCCCTCCTCGCGGTATTCGGAACCCTCGAGGGCTTTTCCAAGAGCAAGTCCTTCCAGGCCGTGGAAACTGCCTACCTCATCCAGGAGGTCGCGGAATCCCTTCGGGCGACCATGACTCAGCGGAAGAAAGAGCTGGAGGAACAGAACGGACGTCTTACCGAAGCGGAGGAACGGATCTACCGGGCTGTTCTCCTCGAGGTCGGCGTCGGGATAGACGGGGGGAACGTGTTCTACGGGAACATCGGGTCCTACGAGAGGATGACCAATACGGTCATCGGAGACAACGTCAATTCCGCATCCCGGCTGGAGGGATTGACGAGAATCTATAAGGTGCCAGTGATCTGCTCTAAAGAGGTGAAGCAGGAGATCGAGGCGGAAGGCAACTCCGAGTATCTCTTCCTTGAACTCGATCAGGTTCAGGTAAAGGGCAAAACAGAAGGGAAGCACGTTTACTGGCCCATACCCGAACGAATCAAGAAAGAGATGGATCCGAAGTCGATCGAGTTGTTCCAAGGCGCGCTCAAGCTGTACTACGCGGGGGAATGGGAAGGCGCAAAGAAGGGCTTTGAGAAATGCTCGCTTCCCTGCGCCGAAACGTTCCTGGAACGGGTCAGCTATACCGAATGTCCCAAGGATTGGAATGGCATATGGACAATGAAAAGCAAATAAAAGATCTGGTGACGAGAAGCAAAAACGTTTTCCTCAGGGACGCAATTCCGGAGCTTGCCGAGAAGAAAGACTATATCCTTGAAGAGGAATTCGCCAAGACGAAACGGAACAAGAGCCTTTTCGTCTGGACCGCTCTCGGCGCGCTCGTGGTCGTGTTCCTCGTGACGACGATTATCCTGACGAGCAGTATCCAGAAGTCCACGGAGAACGTTCAGGTCGAGGTGAAGGATTTCGAGGACGTGAACCTCCAGGACGTCCTGGATCGCGCCAAGCGCCTCGAGAATTCAATCAGGGACATCCAGCTGAAGATCGTGCAGCTCAAGGAAGAGAAGGAGATCGCCCGCACGGCGATCACCAACAATACAAACCAGCAACGGGACATCATCCTCAACTCACGGATCAGCGAGAGCGAGAGAAAGCGGCGCTTGAAGGAACTTGAAACCGAAACCGCGCGGCAGTTCCAGGCGCTCAACGCGAACTACGATCCCAGGATTGCGGAACTCGAGGAGGAGCTTGCCGCTCTCCAGGCGGAGATGGACCAGTACGACGCCCGGAGACTCTCGGAGGCGAAAGCCCAGCAGGAGATCCTCAATAATCAGAAACAACTCTTCGATATGGAGATGCAGCGCACCGTTTCCCAGTACGAGGAACGGCTAAGGCAGATGCAGGAATCCTACGAGGCGGAAATCGCGAAGGCAAACGAGTACCAAGCGAACCTCCTGAAAACCATCGACGCCCGCGTGGCGGCGGAGAAAGCGGACCTCGTGCTCCTCTACAACCCGGTTATCACCTCCGAACCCGCGGCGGGTATCCTTCGCCTTCCGGCTTCTTCGCTTTCCCTTTCGGGATACCAGATGGCCCGGCCGAACAGGCAGGCGCAGGAGGAAAAACTCCTTACGGAAGATGAGTACGCCATGGTCGTTTCGTATATCGAGAGGCTGAAGACGATCCTCGGCGAACTCGGCAAGGTGCCCTACACGAATTCCGTGCCTCCCGCCCTCAAGCAGATCGAGGCGTCCACCATCCAGATCCTCAAGGCGTATGAAAAATTGCTCGCCGCCGCGGGAGAGGCGGTTACCCGGAAAGACGCGGAGGTTGTGCAGGCTGGCAGGAGTGCCAAGGCCCTGCGGGCGGAAATCGAGCAGTATCGGTACGCGCTCGACTCCCTGCTCAGGCAGAATCGGGAAAACGGCTATATCATCGATCCGAGAAACTCCAACGATATCGGCTTTTTCCTTCATGACCTGCACCTGATCGAGGATGGCGATTTCGGGATCGTTTTCCGGCAGGACAACGAATATATCGGGAAAGTGGGATTCAAGAGGGATGGAGACAGATTCCGCGCGTATCTCGCCGATCTGCAGGACCGGAACAATCCCATGCAGCCGTTCGACAAGATTCTTTTGGAAGTTAACCAGGAGACTGCCCAATGAAACGAACGATTTTTTTCTTGATCGCGATCCTTTTCCTGACGGTTTCCCTGTCCGCCGCACCTTTCGGGAATACCGGGCTTGCCGTGGTTTCGGAGCGGACCGAAGACGGGGGCAAGGCCTATACCCTCCGGGATGAAAAGGGCCGTCAATTCGTCTGTGTCGTCGAGGGTCCCCTCGCCGATCAGTCCGCGGCGAATATCGAAACCCTCGCCAAACGCTTCTATGCGTGGAAGTATATCGTAGTGTCCTCCCTCAGGTTCCGGGTGTCCGGGGATCTGATCGAGGCCAGCATCCTTCTGCAGGAAAGCTCCTACAAGTCCGTATCGCTCGTTCCCCACGTTCCAGCGGGTCTTCAGTTCTTCCTCCGCGACACCCTCGAGTACGATTTCAGGATCGCGTCCCAGAATAACTTCATCAGGCTCAAGGGCTGGTATTTCACAGAGGAGCAGCTCCTCGACAGGTTGATTGAGGCGGTTAGGAATCCGGGTGACTTCATCAAAAGTCAGGATCCCGAATACCTGTTCAATGCCCTTTCCGCCCTCGAGAAGGATTTCGCGGAATCCACCGCTCGTGTCGGCGAGCTGACTGAACGCGTGGAAGAACTGAGCGCTCGTGTCGACGAACTCTCCGCCGCGAGTTCCGCGGAGATCGCCCTGCTAAGGAACGCGATCCTTGCCCTTCACAACAAGAGCCTCTTCGGGCCGCCGGCCGCCGTTCCGCAGGAGGTGATCGACCGTATCGTGGCGCTCAAGGAAGCGAACGAGGCTCTGACGGCAAAGGAGATCGCTGCGCAGCTCAAGGCCGAGGGAATCACTGCGACCGCGAAGGCGGTTTCCCTGGTATTGGCGGTCTACTTCAACCAGTTCGAATGATCTAAACGATACCGTTTCCACCCAGGCCCGGACCATTTCCAGCGCGGAAAGGGGCCGGGCCTTTCTGTATCGTCTGGTTCCGGTCTATTATTGAAAGGATGCGGCTGATTTGGTACAATTCGACTCTATGGCGCATCTTGAAACGCATCGGAAAGTGCGCAGACTCATGGGTATCGACATTCTGACCGTAGCTTATTGCGGGATCAATCTCCTCTATCTCCTGATCGGGTGGAATAAGGTGGAGGAACCCGTGAATCGGCTGCTTCTCTTCCTGTTCGTCACGCCCTGCGTATATGGACTGGCGCTTCTCCACCGGCGATTCCCCCGGTTCGCGCCTCTTTCGCTGGTCAGATACGCGTATCCCGCGATCCTTTTCACCTTCTTCTTCGAGGCATCATCCGCGATGAACCGCATTCTCTTCCAGGACTATCTCGATCCCGTATTCATCCGCATGGATATGGCCTTGTTCGGCTATCTTCCGAGTCTCATCTGGGGTGTGAGGCTGGACAACTTCGCTGTTCAGGAGCTTATGCACGCAGCCTATTTCTCCTTCTACGCGATGATAGCCTTCATCCCCATTCTCCTGTATGTGAAGAAGAGGGACGCCTTCCACGAATTCCTGTTTGCGCTGACCTTTACCTTTTACTTCCTGATGCTCATGTACACGCTCTTTCCGGTGATCGGCGGAAGGTACTTCTCCTCGGCTATGGAGATCTGCACGACCTATCGTTATGGTCTCTTCACGCGGGCAATGGCTCTCATCTATACGCTGTCGCCGCATCATGGAGGGGCGTTTCCGAGTTCTCACGTGGCAATCGCCATTATATGCAACATCGCCCTCGGCCAATACCGCCCCAGGTACGGATGGTACCTGCTGCCCGTCACCATTCTCCTGTGCGTCTCGACCGTCTACTGCCACTACCATTACGCGGTCGATGTGGCCGCGGGAGTCGTCAGCGGCTTTGGTCTTTCCGTCCTGTCATCGAGAATTTACGTGAAACGGCACGCGAAGGTTTCAAGGGATCTCGCGACGACGAATCTAGAATTCGGAAAGTGACGTTGAATCCGTCGCCTGTTTCACATGGTGCTTCCTCGGACCAGACAGAGAAGGGTCTTCAGGTACCGGCCTTCGGGAAACGCGATGACTTGGGTATGGTCGTGCGGCTGACCGATCATTCGGATGATCGATAGTGCCTTTCCCGCCTGACCCGCGGCGACCCTGACATACGACTGGAACTCTTCGAGCGTCACGGTTCCCGAACAAGAGCTCGTGAGGAACAATGCTCCGCTGCCGAGAAGCCTGAGGCATTCCCTGTTCAGCCTGATATAGGCAGTCGCAGCTTCCTCCTTCCGCGCCCGCTTCTTGGCGAATGCCGGCGGGTCGCAGATGAGGAAATCCGGCTGCCAAGGAAGACTCCCGCCGCTTAGATACTCGAACACATCCTGCTGAATCCACCGTGTATCTGAGCGATCGGCGGGAAAGCAGTTAAGGGCATAGGCCTCCTGGGCGAGTTCCAGCGCTCTCCGGGACACGTCGACGCTTGCGATGCCTGACGCCCCCCCGCGGGCCGCGGCGAGAGAGAAGCCTCCCGTGTACGAAAAGAGGTTGAGGACGCGCCTTCCCGCGCTAAGCCGCGCGGTTTCGAGGCGCGCTTCCCGCTGGTCGAGGTAAAACCCGGTTTTCTGTCCCGAGAGAGCATCCGCGAGAAAGAGGATCCCGGCCTCTCGAAAGGGTATCGGTCTTTCGACCTGTCCGAACCGGACAACCGGTTGAAGGGGAGCGAGGCCGTCTTCCCTGCGCGCTTCGACATCGGATCGTTCCACGATCGCGGTAATCCCCGGGAGCTTACCGAGAGAATCGATGATCTCCCGCCTGAAATGTTCCATGCCGATGGTGTGGATCTGGAATACGGCCGTGGCTCCATACACGTCGACGATGAGTCCGGGGAGCGAGTCCGCATCCGCGTGGGCGAGCCGGAATCCTTCGGTTCCGGGAGGAAGCAATGGCTGCTTTTCATCCCACAGCGCCTTGAAACGGCCGAGGAAGAAGGATGCGTCGATCGGTTCGCGTCTGCGCGTGAACACTCGTATCCTGATCGTGTTGGCGGGATGGAAGCTTCCGTATCCGATGAATTCCCCTCTCGAATCCCGGATCTCCACCAACGTTCCTGCGGAGGCCGTTTCCACGGACTCGAGGGCGTTCGAGAAGATCCACGGGTGTCCCCCTCGGATCGGGTCTTCCCTGCCGGGTCTAAGAATCGCGACGGGAAATGGTCCGTTTTCCATGGCTCAGTATAGATCGCCGTTCCGTGTTTTGAGAATCCCTTGCGCTCATGTCCCCGGCCACTGTAGGATGATTCCATGCGTCAACGGTACTACGACAATCCGTATGAGACGGGATTTACGGCTAAAGTGACCGACGTCATTGGGGAGGAGGGGGGGCTTTTGGTCTTTCTCGATACGACACTCTTCTTCCCTGAAGGGGGCGGTCAACCCGCTGACCGGGGGATTCTTTGCGGCGTTCCGGTTGTCGATGTCCGGAGGATGGAGCGGGGAATAGCGCATGTGCTTTCCCTATCCGAGGATGGAGCTGCTGCCGCCGGCCTGAAACCGGGGGCAGAGATTGTTGGTACGATCGACTGGCCCTGGCGCTACCGGTTCATGCAGCACCATACGGGACAGCACATCATCTCCGGCGCCCTCCACAGGCTCCTCGGCGCGGCTACCCTTTCTGTGCATCTTGGCGAAACCCATGTAACCATCGAAACGAGCTTGTCTTCCGTTTCCGCGGAGGATATCGCCGGTGTCGAGGATGAGGTGAACCGGATCATACGACGTTCCCTCTCCGTGAGCGCCTCGTGGTACGCGAAAGGAGAGGAGCTTCCACGAGATCTCAGGCGGGCAACGGAGATGACCGATGACATACGGATCGTGCGGATCGGCGACTATGACGCCACTCCCTGTGGCGGTATTCATGTGTCCTCGACCGATGAGGCGAGACTGGCGTTTTGCACGGGAATGGAGAGGATCCGGGGCACCGCCAGGCTCATCTGGGTCGTCGGCGATCAGGCGATTCAGTCCTGCAGAAAGGCGTTTCAGACCCAAAACGAGCTTTGTTCCCTTCTCTCCGCAGCGCCTGACCGGATGCTCGAGGAAGCGCGCCGCCTTCTCGACCGCGCCGCCGAGACGGAGAAGAATCACACTATTTTCAAGGTTGCGGCAGCCGAAGCCATGGCAGGACTCATGATCGCTTCCTCGAGCGCGACCGGCATTCTGGAGTATCGGTTCGCGGGAGTGGAACGAGGGTTTATCCGAATGGTGGTCGAGGCCACTCGGCGCGCAAGCGGCCTGCCCGCCTGCGTCGTCAACGTTCTTCCGGGAGAAATCGAATGGGTGATCGGGAATTCCGATCCCGGCTTTGATTTTTCCGCCGTCAAGGAATGGATCCTGGAGCCGATCGGAGGCAGAGGAGGGGGAAAAGGGTCTATCTGGCAGGGAATCGGGACTGTACCGCAGGGTTTGGATCTCTTCCGCAGCCGCTTCGTCGAAGCGGCATTCCGCCGAAACGGCGGAGGCTTGAAAAGACCGGTGGACGAATAATCAAATTGAAAAGAACACGGAGATAGGGTATACTTTTCAGAAATAACACCGGAAACGGATAAAAAGGAGAGGGTATTCATGAAGAAGACAATTTTCGTTCTCGTATTTTTTGTCTACATCTCGTTCATGGCGTTCGGCGCCAACAACGCCGATTCCAGGGTGATGCAGATCCTCAATCAGCTAGGATATGACTACAACGTCGATTCCGATAATGACTTCAGGCTGGTCCTGGATGTCGGCAACGGAAGAACCCAGCTAATGTTCATCAACTCAGCCACCAATACCTCCCGCGGACAGGAGATCCGGGAGATCTGGTCCATCGCGGCAACCTATAATGGATCGATCCCGCAAAGCGCAGCACAAAAGGTTTTACTGGACAGTTACGACAAAATCATCGGTAGCTGGTACGCCATCGAATCGAGCGGAACATACTATCTGGCCTTCTGCGCCAAGATTCCCGCGGACGCCAATTCGACCTACATGAACGCGGCGATCCAGGCCGTGGTCAGGGGCGCCGACGCCATGGAACAGATTCTAACGAACGGCGGTGACGATCATTGATTGATCATGGAGCGTTGCGCTCCTCTGTTTCGAATCGGTACCTTCCGGCCTGCACGGCCGGAAGGTTTTTTACGCGGTTGTGAATAGGATCCGCTGCAGCTCCTTGTGGATCAGGCCGTTGCTCGCGATGACGTTGCCCGATCGGATGGACAGATCTTTCCCGTCGCAATCCGTACAGATTCCTCCAGCCTCGTGTACGATGAGCATGGCGGCGGCGAAGTCCCACGGCGAGAGGATGTACTCAAAAAAACCCTCCATGCGGCCGGCGGCGACCCAGCACATATCGATGGCCGCGCTTCCCATCCTCCGGACGCAACGCACACCGCCATCAAAAAGAGCCTCGATCGATCTGAGAGTCCTCCGCATGAGCGCTCCCCTGTCGTAGTAGAAGCCTGTCGCGATCACCGATTCCTGCATCCTGCCACGTCCGGAAACCCGGGTCGGACAGCCGTTGATGAAGGCGCCCTTTCCACGACGCGCGGTGAACCGCTCGTCGTGGATCGGGTCGTCAACTACGGCGTATCGTACCTCTCCCTTGTAGGCGTACGCGATCGAAACGCAGAAGATCGGAATGCCGTGCGCGTAGTTGGTCGTGCCATCCAGGGGATCGACAATCCATAGGTGCTCCGCTTCCAGGCTGCCCTTCTCGATCCCCTCTTCACCGTAGAAGACATGGCCGGGAAAGCATGCAAGAACCTCCTCCCTGATGGCTTCCTGGGAACGTAGATCAGCCTCCGTTACGAGATTGTTCGAGGAGCCTTTTTCATAGACCGCGGCGTTCCGCCAGTAGTCGAGAAGGATTCTGCGGGCACGGTCCGCAGCGCGTAGCGCGGTTCGTTCTATTTCGTCCATCTCTATCGTCTCCTTTCCATACGACTCATCGCGTGCGCAATAGAATTCCGCCCGGCCAGGAAACCGGTAGAGCAGGCGGCCTGGATATTGTATCCGCCGGAATCGGCGTCTATGTCCAAGATCTCCCCGGCGAAGAAGAGACCGGGGATAATTCGAGATTCCATGGTGCGCGGAGACACCTCTCCAAGTGAAACGCCTCCCGCGGTAAGCATGGCCCGGTCAAATCCATCCACCTTGGTAACGTGAAAAGAGGTTCCTGTAAAGATATTGAAGATCAAGGCCATCTCCTCGGACGAGAGGTCGGCCGATGGTTTGAGACCAGGAACGGAGCACGAGTCGAGGAGACGATTGATGAGTCTGGCCGGGAGATTCGTGAACTTGAGAGTTCTGTGGACAGGGTTCGAACCGAACTCACGGAGGAGAGAGGCAAAGAGCTTTCTGTCCTTTCCTGCAGGGTTCTCAGGAATCCAGTTCACTTTGACGACGGTTCCTTTTTCCACAAAGCGGGAAAGGTCAAGGATCGCGGGGCCGGACAAACCGTTCGCCGTAAAGAGGATGGCTCCGCGTTTTGAGGCCGTTTTACCCCCGCTCGTTTCGATGAACGCCTCAACCAGAGAAACGGTTATCCCCTCGAGATCTCCGTATTCGGTCTCTGCGATGCTGACAGCCGCCAACGCCGGTCTGACGGGAGTGATCGTATGGCCGAACCTCTGTGCCAACCGGTAGCCATCACCGTTGGATCCGGTTGCGGGATACGAAACCCCGCCGGTGCACAGGATGACAGTACGGGAATAAAATTCCAGATCATTTGACTTCAAGAGGAATCCGGATCCGTCCGCAGCGTCCATCACGACAATATCGGACACGGGAAAGAGCGTTTTAATGAAAACACCGGAGCTTTTGCAGAGACGAACAAGGCCATCCCTAACATCCCGGGCGGAACGGGATGCGGGAAAGATCTTTCCATCCGCCCTTGTTTCAGTATTGACCCCGGCAGATTCCACCAAAGAACGCAGCGCGCTGCCGGACAGTTCCTGGAGTGCCGGTTTCAGGAACCTTCCATTTCCCTGGTAGTGGGGCAGGAATTCTTCCACCAAGCCTGTGTGGGTCAGGTTGCATTGTCCGGATCCGGAAAGGAGCAGCTTGCGTCCAGGTTCTCCGTTCTTTTCGAGTATGATGACCGGTGGCGCGGCAGCGACGGCGTGTCTTGCTTCTAAGCCGAGGCAAAGCCGTAAAGGCCCCCCGGTATCTATATACCGCTCGTATTCCCGGGCTGCGCCGAGCGCTGCGCAGAGACCGGCCGGTCCTCCTCCCACAACAGCAGTGAGGTGCAGCGAATGATCCATGGCTTGGGTATATCATGTCAAGGCGGGCCGAGGCTATCGCCCGCGGGAGGTTCCGTTGGGGCAGGCAAACGAGCGGAGCGTTATCGGTAATGCAGGGAAGGAGCCGCAAGAACGGGGATCCCGTTTTTCAACAGGCGGCGTGCCGTGACCTGAAGGGCATCGTGTTTGTCCATGTAGTTCCGTTCAAGCGCGTCCCAGAGCCCTGCCTCGCCGATTCGATTCTTAGGAAGGAAGTACTCCAGGATGTCCGATGGATGGTTCCTTTGCGCTTCCGTTTCCGGCCTGCCTCCCTCGTGTTTTGCCGAGATATTGCGTACCTTTCCGGCGATCTCAACGAGTTCATCGAGACGATCGTACGGCTG
>CAZPZF010000038.1:0-17724 GCA_964590705.1 uncultured Spirochaetales bacterium
CCTTCCCCGGTCGTTGCCAGCTAGCTCCGGGTGTGCCCGGAACCGCCCCTCCAATAGGCCGGTACTTCAGGACTCCCGCTCGCGTCCGCGCCTCCCAAGTACACCGTTCCGTCCACAACGTCGATACAGTTGGCGATGAAGTCCGCCCCAACAGCGTTCCACGCGCCGTTCTTCCAATAGCCGTTGATATACGTCGAACCGTCGCTCACCCTGCCGGAGATGTACACGTCCGGATCGGTCACGGTGACGGAGCAGGAGTCGGTCTTTCCGCCGTCGTCGGTCGTCACCGTGATGACCGCGGAACCGACGGCCAGGGCGGTCACCAGGCCGTCGGCGTCCACCGACGCTATCGCTGGGGCGTCCGATTTCCAGGAAACGCCGGTATCGGTCGCGTCAGCCGGGGAGATATCCGCATCGAGGAGGATCGCCGCGCCGGTCCTTATGGTCACCGCAGCCGCGTCAAGGGTGACGCCGGTCACGGCCACGACGCCCGGTCCGAAGGCGGTCACCGTCACGGCGCATTCCGCGGTGAAGCCGCCGTCCGCGGTGGTCACGGTGATCGTGGCCGTTCCGGCGGACACGCCGGTCACGAGGCCTGTCGCGCTCACCGAGGCGACGGCGGCCGCGCTCGACGACCAGGTGACGCTCGGGTCGTCGGCGTCCGAGGGGGTCACCGTAGCCGTGATCTGGCCTGTGGCTCCGACCGCGACGGAAAGGGTGGCCTTGTCCAGGGTCACCCCGGTGACCGGGGTGTCTTCCGGATTGTTGGGGCCGGGACAGCCGCAGAGAAGAAGGACAGCGGCAATGACGAGGAAAACGGGCACGGCACGGAGCGTCATGGCCGCTGAGCGAGGGATTCGATGGAATAAACTCATGGGGTTCCTCCCGGAGGATCGTAGTGCGCCCTGCCCGCGGCGGGGCGGATTTCTGCAATATGCTAACTTCTTTACAATCTTCGTGACAGTGATGTATTTTCGGAGGAAAGGCGTTGAAGAATCGTTGAAACCGATGAAAAACCACGGAAAACCATCTATCTGGTGGATTCGAAGGCCTCGGCAGGGTCAGTAGATGGAAGAACAGGCAGACGCGGCGCTCTTCCGAAGTCACCCGAGCCCGTACAGCCTGTCCAGTTCCTCTTTCTTCCTTTTCAGGGGGGCTCCGGCGAAAAGAACCGCGATACGCTCGTAGATCTCCCAGCTCGGCATGACACCGAAGACCGAGAGCCAGCGGCGGATAAAATCGAGCGCAGAATCGACGGCGGACGCGAGGAGGCCGTTTTTCCGCGCGGCGTCGAGCGCGCGCAGCAGGTACATGACCGGGATCTCCCTGTCCGTTTCCTTGTTTACGGAGATGAGCGCCAGGATGAAAAATGCCTCCATCTCCGTGCGCGAGGAGGGGCGGGACATCGGCTCCCGGAGGACCGTCTCCGCGTAGCCCGCCGCTTCCGTCATCTTCCCGAGGGCGAGGGAGAAGCGCGCGAGAAGGAGGAAGATATCGCTGCGTATCCCGGACAGGCACTTGCCGTGGTTCGATTCCAGGGCCTCCTCCAGGAGCCTGACCGCGGCGCCGGGGTCCGTTTCGAACTCCACCATCGCGAGATGGATCTCGATATATACCCGGCAGAGATGAGCCTGGCATCTGACCGCGCCAAGTCGACTCTCGATGAAAAGTTCCCTCGCCCGGCCGCTCTCTCCGGCCGCCCGCGCGTATATCCCCCGTACCCAGGGAAAGGAGATCCTGAGATAGAGCCGGTAGGGATCGAGATCCGGAGAGGATTCCCCGCGTTCATCGGGATTCCCAACCGGGCCGGCAAGAAAGCCCTTTCCGGAGCGCTCATCGATCTCGGTCATGGCCTGGAGAAGCCCCCTGCCGTATTCCATGTCCTCGGCCTGCAGGGCGAGTACCGCGCAGATGAGGGCGATCTGGAGTACCGCGTGGCAGCGGCCCGGGGCTGTCGCGTCCTGGGCGTCATCCTCCCCGAGGAGCCTGTCAAGCTCGTTCCGGAAGAGCTCGCGGCCTTTCCGCTCTTGGCCATGGTAGTGGAGAAAACTTCCAAGAGGCACGGCGATCCGTACAACGAGATCCCAGTCCCTGTTTCCGAGAGCGTGGAACCACGCCGCCTCGATCTCTCCCCCGTACCGCTCCACCACCGCGAGAGGGTCCTCCCGCAGGGAGAAGAGGCGGAGGAAGTGGAGACGCGAAAGCTCGCCCATGTATTCGAAGAGCCTTCTCTCCGCGTTCGCATACTCCCCCGCTTTCCGGAGGGCGGAGAGGCAGAAGGAGCGGAGCTGGCCGTGGATCCTGTACAGACCGTCTCCGGAGGGCCACACCAGTGAGAGCCTGCGGTATTCGGCAAAGGCCTCCGACGATACGCCTAAAGGGCCGCGCGCCGGCTCGAAGTGGAAGGTTTCGCGGAACAGCGAGAGGGGGTAGAAGTCCCTCCGGGCGGGTTCGTCGAGCAAACCGATCTGATACTCCATGAGCCTGAATATGTCCGCCATGCCGGCGGCTTCCATGCCGCGCGAGCGGGCGCCCGCCGAAGCCCCCGCAAGAGAATCCCCTCTGAGATCGCGGAGGAGATCGTCAAGCGTTTTCTTGTCAGCGGCGCCGGTCCTGGAAGCGGCGAGCTCGATGGCAAGGGGAATCATGTCCACCGCGACGCAGATGTCGTCAACAAGGGCCGCCTCCTCGTCCGTCCACGACCTCTTGCCGGTCTTCCGTTCCGCGGTGCGGAAGAAGAGTTCCCGCGCGTCTTCCCCGCGCACGAGGGGAGAGAGGTGGTACACCCACTCGAGGTTCAGGCCGAGTTCCCTGCGGGACGTCGCGAGGATCTTCACGCTCGCCGATCCGCGGAGGAGGCGCTCGATAAAGACGGACGCGTACGGAGCGTTCTCGAGCTCGTCGAAAATGACGAGGAGCCGCTTATCCGCAAGGTAGCCAAGCAGGTCCTCGAGAGTCCCGTTCGCGAAGGCGAGGCCGAAACACGAGAGGAGCCGCCTGACGATTCCTCCCTCATCGGGCGCGTCGCCGAAGGAGATGAAGTAGATCCCGTCCGGGAAGAGGGCCTCTTCGGCGCTGCGGGCAAGGGCAAGGGAGAGGCTCGTCTTGCCGTATCCGCCGGGAGCGGTTATCGTGAGCAGTCTGACCTCCGCGCGGTCAATCAATTCCGTGATCTTCGCGAGCTCCTCCTTCCTTCCGACAAAGGGCAGGAGCTGGGGCGGAAGCCGCCTCTTGATGGGAAAATTGTCTCGCGGAAAGATCCGGCGGGCCACATCGGAAAGCGCGTTCACCGTTTCCTCATCTTCCCCCTTCTCCGCGGTCTCGGAAACCCCGCGATGGATGAAGCCCGCGAAGCGGGAATTTCCGCGGGAGACGAGGGATCGAAGGAGGAATTCGTAGAGACTCGTATCGTAGGGTTCCCGCAGGATGAGAAAATCGGCGAGTTCATGGAGGAAGGGCTCCCCGCCTCCGGCGCAGAGACCCGGAACCGCGTTGAAGAGAAAGGAGTAGAGCTGTCCGGCGCAGGTCCGCCGCGCCGTGTAGAGCCAAAAACCGTACTCCCGGGAAGGTTCCGCGTCAAAGGTCTCAAGGAGACCGCTCCCGTAGAGACGGATGACCGCGCGTACCGCATCGGCGTCCGCGCCATTGCCGGCCCCTTCTTGCGAGACGCGTTCCCGGAAGGAGAGGTAGTCGCAGGAGATCCGGTCGAGTCCGCGCAGGAAAACGAGATTCCTGTCAGAGGCCACGACCTCCGAGAGACCGGGCTGTCCGCGCAGGGTATGGATGGCGTGCCGGAGATTTGCCCTGGCCGTTCCGGGAGGCCTTTCTGGCCAGATGAGCTCGGCAATCACCTCTTTGCTGACAGGTTCGGGGTGGGCGACGAGCAGGTAGATGAGGACCGCCTCGGCCTGCCGGTACGGCAGGCGCGTCGGCATGCCGTCCATTTCGATATGGAAGGTATCGAACAGGGTGATGGCGATCATCGCCGAGAGCCTATGTACTGCCTGTTCGCCTCTCCGCAGACCGCGTAGCTTGGATGGTGCATGCAGAGAAGATTCCCGCACCCCGGGCAAGTCCATCTCTCCTTCTCCGCGGCGCAGAACGCTTCAAATCCCGATTCCTCGATCATCCTCATGTTCTGATCGATATCCACCCCGTACCTGGTCCTGTAGCGTTTGGATAGATCCTTCATCCGTTTACAGGGATACTTTTCGCAGGTCACGTACAGCTTTGCCGCGTCGCCCCCCTTCTCCGGGCAGTCTCGTATGACGCAGTTCCTGCATGAGTTGGGTTTGTTCCCGTCGATGAGGCATCCGTCGCACGGGTTTTTCACCCGCTGGTACGCGTAGCAGAGGGAACTGTTGATCCCGCACGGAGCCATCGACATCCGTACCGGTTCCATTATTTCTTTTCCAGCAGTTTGTTCAGGAAAATGATATCGGACTCGAGCTGCGCCACCTTTTCGTTCCTGTCCCCCAGATTCTGTTCCAGAAGCCTTACCCTGTTCTCCAGCTCCTCCACCTTCAGCTTCACGACGTTGTCGACCCCCTTCCTCCGTTTGGACAGGTAGTCAAACCCCGACGCGAATATCGTCATCAGGACAAGACCGCCGACGATGATCATCGCTATTTCCATAAGACCCTTCCCCCCATGCGTTCTCATCGGATTAGATCCGAATTGTATCAGATCTACCGTAGGCTCTACATCTCCTCTATCACGCAACCCGACTCCCTGAGCGCCTTCAGGTAGGATCTCCGGTATTTCTCATCAGCTTCGCTTTCGATCAGGGCATCGATCACCTGGAAGAGCTTCCCGCCGTCTACGAGTTGGCCTGATCCGTGCGGCGCGGAATCGCCCTTCCCCGTCTCGCCCTTTTCGCCCCCGGCCTCGCCCGCGGCGATCCGCGCGAGGCACACGAGGATATCCTGCCTGATCAGGTTGAAATGTTTCTCGGAAGCGCAGGAGGAGAAGCATTCACGGAGATGCTCCACGATCCGGCCCCCGCACTCGTCCGAGGCAACGGCGAAACGCCAGAGGGACTGGATGCACTGCCTGCGGGTGATGAACTTTTCATCCATGGTGAGCGCCAGGATCCGCGGGAGGATCTTCCCGACGCGCCCCGCATCGTCGCTCTTGGCGAGGTTGGCGAGCAGCATGACGGCGATGCTCCTTTGGAAGGAGTTCGAGTGGCCGAGCCGGACAACCAGATCGTCGAAAGCCTCGGGGAGCCAATCGACCCTCTCCTCCGTGAGATCGAGCAGGATTGAGAGGGCTTTCATCCGCACCGAGTCATCCGTCGATGATGTATCCGATAAAAGTTTCCGTACAGTTTCATCCATTGAAAAACCTCCCGTGTCCGGCGGCTCAGACCGCCGCATCTTATCTCGTATGGAAGCGTTTCCGCAGCTCCCGGAGAAGATCCCTCTTCAATACGATGACGCTGACCGCCAGCATCGTGAAAGCGGTAATGCCGAGCAGGAGCATGGGCCAGTTCATTCCCGGCCAGCCGGCGAGAGAAACGATCATGGCGATCAGGGAAGCGCCGATTAGCCAGATCATCGGCATCAGGTTCTGCTTCTGGCGCGACAGATCCGAGAAGAACAGGACGCCGACCATGAAGAGGGTGGCAAAGGACACGATGGGGACGACGAACCCGGCCCAGCCGGAGGAGAGGCAGAGATCGATCAGGACGAGGAGCACGCAGGTATGAACGAGGAGTTTGACCGTCTGGCTGACGCGATTGTACTCGACCAGATCCCGTGAGACAGCGAGGGACCATACCGACCACAGCGCCCACAGGACCACAACGCTCCACGGCTTCCCGCCGACGGCCAGGTTGACGATGGAACAGACGTAGGCGGCGGAAACGAAAACCCACTTGATCAGAGTGACCGCCCGCGGATAGGCGAACCTTTTTCGCGGGGGATAGACGATCTCAATTTCCATACAGCTCGCTCCCCTTTGTCACGGGTTTCAGGCCATCCTTCAACAGAAGGGCGTGCAGCTTCTCCTCGAAGCTCGGGTCCCGGGTGCATTTGGCCACGGACAGAACGGTCGTGCTCCCGAAGGTCACCATGGAGCAGGAGGCCCTGTTGGTCATCGCGGTGCCGAGAATGAAGTCGAATTTTTCCACGTACGGCGCCATCTCCGCGGGAACGGTCACGACGCCGAGGTTGGACAGGGTATCGCTGAACACCCGGTCCCCGAGAAACCCGTACACGAGCGAGGCCACCGGCCGCTTGATGAAGAGGGGCACATAGCGGAGCGCGCGAACCAAGCCCACCGTCGCGTTCATCATCTCGTTCATCGCCGCGCGCGAGGCCTTTTCCTCCAGCTGCCTGGCGATGCCGGGTAGGATCTCCTCGATACCGGTGATCTCCGAAAGGGGAAGCTTGACGCTGCAGTAGAGGGCGAAATTCCTGACCGTGACGGACTCGTAGAACTTCCGCATGTTCACGGGCACTTGGATCTGGACCGTGCCCTCGCGTCCGTCGGTCGCGTACCTGTGGGCCACGAACATCAGGGCGAGCACATACGCCGTGACAGACCCCCCTCTTCGCCTGGCCGTATCCCGCAGCAGAGTGCTGTCGAGCTCGAAATGCAGGATCCGGCAGGGCCGCACCAGGGAGAGTTTCCCGCTCATCTGCACGGCCGCCCTGTCGATGAAGCCTCCGCCTCTTTTGGGCGGTTCGGCTTTGGGGAAATCGTTCGAGTCCTCGCCGTCGCGCGGGGCCTCCTCGATGTCGAGGATCCCGTCCCCGCGGGGAATCGCGGCGCCGAGCAGCCGGAGGTACTCGGCCGTGAGCGTCTTCAGGAAGACCATTCCTCCGGTCCCGTCTGTCAGGATATGGAAGAACTCAACGCTTATCCGCCTCCCGTAAAACAGGACCCGGAACGACTGGGAACCGCTTGCCGACACGTTCAGAGGGCGGCACGGGATCTCCGTCTCAGGTTCAACCGCGTACCGGCGTTTGGCGGTGTCCAGGTAGTGCCAGAAAAATCCTTTCTTGACGGTGGTGGCGAAACAGGGAAAACGGGTGATCGTGAATGTAAGTGCGATCTGCAACAGATCGGGAACCACATTGTCACGGAGGTACACAGACAGGCGGAACACGGCCATTTGATTGCGCTTCATGGAAAGCGGATAGATCTTAGCGGCGTCGTCGAGGGGATACCAGAGGATGGGCGGTCTCGCGTAGAAACCGCCCAGGCGGGAAGCGTCGAGCCTCCGCACGGCCGTTTCGAGATCGATCCCCGTGCGCGCGTAGTACCGGAAGGCCCGCTCGAAATCCTCGAGGAAAAGCCGCGCGTGCTTCCGGTCCAGGGCGATATGACAGGAAAGAGCCTCGAAAATGCTCTCCGTAAGAGAGCGGGAGGGTTCGGGCAGGCTCTCTAGATAGACCCGGAAGTCTTGTTTTTTCGTTTTTCCGGCGTGTCCACGCCGCTTCTTGGTTTTTGGTTTCCGGTTCACGACTCCATGATACCCCAGAGAAGCATTCAGACACAATCACGCGGATCATGAGAAAACCAACCGAGAGACTCAGGGTCGTTTCGGGACTCCCCATACCGCGTCCCATGCGGTATGATCAACGAAACGAGATACGCGCGGCGAGGTGAGAAGATGAAAAGAGCAGTCCTGTTTGTATTCCTTCTCGTGACTTTTCCCTTCATAGTCTCCCCGGCGGAGACCGAGATCCGCGTCGGCGTCGTGGTGCCCCAGAGTGGCCAGGACGCGGAGCACGGGCGGGCCGTGGTCAACGGGATCACCCTGTACTTCGACGAGGTAAACTCGGCGGGAGGAGTCGCGGGAATGCGTCTTGTCCCCGTTGTCCGGGACGACGGCGGCGTGAAATCCAACGCCGTCCGCGCGGTGACGGATCTCATCGTCACCCAACGGGTCTCTGTCATCGTCGGAAGCGTTTCAAGCGGCGTCACCGAGGCGGCCGCGCCGATTGCCCAACAGCGGAGGGTTCCGTTGATCACCCCCTGTTCCTCGGAGCCATCCGTGACATCGGCCGGTAGCTTCATCTTCAACGCCGGTTTCACCGATTCCTTCCAGGGATACATCGCGGCTAAATACGCGATAGAGACCCTCGGCGCCCGGACCGCGGCCTGCCTGTTCTGCTCGGATTACGGGGATTCGGCCGCTGTCGCGGAATCCTTCGCTACGGAATTCACGAATATGGACAGGATCATCGTCGCCTTCGAGAGCTATCCCTATATCGGGGCTGACTGGGAAACGGATCTCGAGATGATCGCCGAGTCTGCTCCCGAAGTCCTCCTGCTCCCGGATCCCTACTACGACTGCGCCCCGATCGTCCAACACGCGAGGGAGCTTGGCATCGACGCCTGGATCATCGGGACCTCGAGCTGGTCATTCTTCGAACCCTCGGAGCATGGGGATGAGGCGTTCGAAGGGGCCCTGTTCGTGGACAGCTTCAATCCAAAAATTCCCCTCGAGCCGGCCCGCGGTTTCACGCGCGCCTATCGGGCGAGATTCAGGAGCCTCCCCGACGTGTACGCCGCCCTGGGCTACGAGACCGCGATGGTCCTCGTCGAGGCGATCCGCAACGCATCTTCCCCGAATCCGGCGGCGATTCGAGACGCCCTCGAAGCGGTCCAGATGGAAGCTCTCCTCGGCTGGTTCTGTTTCGACTCTGACCGCAACGCGATGAGGGGAGCGGTCATCATGGAATTCCTTGACGGATCCGCGGAATACCGGACAACCGTCGATCCTGGATACGGTTGATCGTCACGGCGAGCGCTTAACCGGCGTGCCCTGACTCGCGGTCCAGGCATGGCGAACTACCCGCGCCCATACGTACTCCCTATGCGAGTTTCCCGTATTCCTCCCTCACGGCTGCGGCTATGCCATCGGGATCGAGTCCATGAGCCATGAGCAGCTCTTCAGGTTTGCCGGACTCTCCGTAACGATCTCTCAACCCCAGCGGGTAAAGCGAGGCCTTGCCGCCGCCGCGGAATCCCGCGAGGAATTCGGACACCGCTCCGGCCAGCCCTCCGATGATCGTGTGTTCCTCAACCGTAACGAGGAGCTTGTATCGCATGGCAAGTCTGGATAAGGCCTCGGTGTCGAGAGGCTTGACGGTCGGGATGGAGGCAAGGCCTGGATTGAAGCCCTCCGCCACAAGGAGCCGAGCCGCTTTCTCCGCGTTTTTAAGAACCGGGCCGCAAGCTAACAGGCAGACTCCTGATCCCCTCACCATCTCCACTATCCGTAGGATATCGTACGGGTACGGGTCCTCGAAGATCCCCTCTATTTCATAGCGCGAGAGACGCAGATACACCGGTCCCTCGTGCGCGTGGGCAAACCGCACGGCAGCCTCCGTCTGGGGCCCGTCGGCCGGGACGATGACGGTCATGCCGGGCAGCGATCTCATGAGCGCGACATCCGCAATCGACTGGTGAGTAGCCCCGTCAGGGCCCTGGGTCACGCCTGCGCTGGATCCACAGATTTTAACGTTCAGTCTGGCGAGAGAAACCTGTTGACGAATCTGGTCAAAGGCTCTTCCGGTGAGAAAGACGGCGAAGGAGTTGACAAAAGGAACTTTCCCCTCATGGGCGAGTCCCGCGGCCGTTGAGACCATGTTCTGCTCCGCTATTCCCGCCTCTATGAACCTCGTCTTGTCCACCTCGGTGATCCTGTACGACCTCGTCGACCTGCCGAGGTCGCAGTCCAGTGCCACGACCCGTTTGTCCTCCTTGGCGAGAGCCGTAAGGACCAAACCAAACCTGTCACGCGCAGCTTCTTTGACCGCCATCTCAAGCCTCCAGTTCCGCCAACGCTTTACGATACTCCTCTTCCGAAAGCGCGTAATTATGGAATTTCCACGTGTTCTCCATGAAGGGGATCCCCCTCCCCTTCACTGTATCCGCCACGATGACGCCGGGCCGTTCGGATCCGTCAAGACTGTCAAGGGCTTGTGCGATGGAGCCGACATCGTGTCCATCCACCCTGCGGACAGTCCATCCGAAAGACTGGAATTTCTCGATCAAGGGCTCTACCCCCAGGAGTTCGTTGGTTTTCCCCTGGCTCTGATACTTGTTGTTGTCCACGATGAGACGGATGCGGTTAAGGCGGTAGTGTGCAGCCATCATCGCCGCTTCCCAGACCTGACCCTCCTGCAGCTCCCCGTCTCCGCAGAGCACGTAGATGGAAAAATCGTTTCCGTCCAACCGCCCAGCAAGGGCTATGCCGTTGGCAAAGGAGAGCCCCTGCCCAAGCGACCCGGTCGGCGCCTCGATTCCCGGCGTCTTGTTGATGTCGGGATGCCCCTGGAGGCGGGTACCGAATGTCTTGATTGTTCGAAGCTCCTCGCGCGGAAAAAAACCGAGCTTGGAGAGAATCACGTATTGAACCGGGATAGAATGCCCCTTGCTCATGATGAAACGGTCACGCAGAGGATCATTTCGAAGTGCGAAGGAATATCGCATCTTGTAGAAGTAGAGCACCGTGAGGATCTCCACGCACGAGAGACATCCGCCGTAATGATGCGCCTTTCCGTATCCGAAGGACTCCACCAGCTCACGGCGTATTTCCGAAGCCAGCCGATCGAGGCGTTGAGTCGTTTCTTCGTTGATCATCTCCTATCCCCTTTCCTCGGATGTTGTTTCAGTTCCAGCCTCCTGTCTTGACTCCGCAGAAGCGTTTTTGACTCCGCGGCGGGTAAGGACTCATCGGCCGTATGGATCGGTTTGAGCGGATTTCGGTCAAGGGTGATCCGGAACACGTCGAACCGGTTGTATCCTCCCACGATGTCATGAGCCTGCTTCTCCGGAACACATTTGGCCAGATCGATCTCCGCGATGAGGATCTCCTCCCTGTCTCCCTTCACCGGACCGGCGACGATCGATCCCGCCGGACCCGTGACCATGCTCACCGGTTTCGGTGTTCTCGCGATCACTTCGGCCGCCGTTTCGCTTAGAGCGGAAAGCTCAGCGGTCCTCTTGTCACAGAATCCGCAGGAGACGATGTTGTAGACCTTTCCTTCGAAGGAATGGGCGGCCGCCCGAATCTCGTTGGCTCTTCGGGGGTCGTACTCCGCGTCCGCCCCTATGCCCTTGAACGGCCAGGCCGGTGGGAAGGCGGAGATGTGTACCTGCTCTCCCTGAGCCAAGAGAGCGTACCGGGCAAGGGGATTCGTGTTCTCCCCGCAGATGAGCATGCCGAGCCCTCCCAGCATCGTCCGGCTCACACGCAGCCCTTCCGGACTGCCGTTGGACCACACCAGTTTTTCCGCGTACGTGGGAACAAGCTTCTGGTGATGACAGAGAACATCCCCCGTAGGGGCGATGATCATGTTGGAAGCCCAGAGGGTCCCCGGGCTCTCCGGTTTTTTTTCATTGAAGCCGATGGAGACGTGGATCCCCGCTTTCCGCGCGGAAAGCCGAATGGAGGAAAGCTCGGGCCCATCCGCGGTTAACGAATTGGCATACAGTTCCGTGAAGAGATCGTGTATGGCATAGGGGGGATTGACGAGGCACCAGAGGGGATAGCCTGGAAGATACCCCTCCGAGAATGCGACAAGAGAGGCTCCCTCCTTGGCCGCATCCGCGATGAAGCCCCTGGCTTTCTCTACGCTCCTCTCCCTGTCCATGAAAACCGGAGCCGCATGCACCACGGCCGCGAGGTACTTTGGATATTGGTCTCCCATCTTCTCCCTTCCTCTATCCAACGATTTCCAGTGCTTCGACGATGCTCTTCTCGATCAGTCCCAGAAGCTCGTCCAGATCTTCCTTCTCCGCGATGAGAGGAGGGCAAACCGCGAACCAATCCGGATCGATCCTCATGATGAGACCGTTCCTGACCGCCGTCTTCTTCAGCGCGACACCAAGCTTTCCCTTCTCCGGGAACGGTTCGTTTGTCCGTGCGTCCCTGACAAGCTCAACCCCGCGGAGAACGCCGCTGCCTCGGATCTCGCGTATCACGCCATACTTCCGGAGTCTCTCAAGCCCGGCTACAAGGTAGTCCCCCAGAGACACGGCACGGTCAACCATCCTTTCCCTGAGGATGAGGTCGATGGTTTTCATTCCAACCGCACATCCCAAGGGGTTGGATGCCCATGTGTGGCCGTGCGCGAATTGGAGATGGTCTTCCGGTTTTCCATAAAACGCATCAGCCATCCTCTCCCGCGCGGCCATAATTCCCATGGGAAAGACCCCGCCGGAAAGCCCCTTCCCGGAGGTGAGTATGTCCGGGACTACGCCGAAGAGCTCGCATGCGAACATCCTGCCCGTCTTGGCGAATCCGGTAAGGACCTCATCCAGGATGAGGAGGACATGATATCGGTCGCAGACGCCGCGAATCCGCCGGAAATACTCCTCGGTCGGCTTTACGATTCCCGCCGTATTGCAGATCGGTTCGAGGATCACCGCGGCGACCGTTTCCGGATTTTCGTTGACGATCACCCTCTCTATCCAGTCTGCGCAGAAACGGTTCGTCTCCTCCCAGGAGGAAAAGGAATCGCGAAGCTGGATGGGGTTTGGCACCTTGTGGAAACCGGCCACCTCAGGCTCGAATTTCGTCTTGCGCTGCGCCCCGCCGCTTGCGCTCGCGGCGGCCATGGTGGCCCCATGATAACTCATGTAGGAGCTGATGAATTTATACTTGTGGGGAAACCCGGTCTGTTTGAAATACTGGCGGGCAAATTTAAAGGCGGACTCATTGGCCTCGGACCCGCCGCTGTACGTCTTGATGAAACGGAGGTCCCCTGGCATGATCGATCCGATCTTCTCGATGAATCCGAGCGTGGTCTCGGAGACTCCGTGAAGCGGGGGAACGAACACCGCCCGTTCCATCTGCTCCCGCATAGCCGCCATGATCTCCGGCGGGCGATGCCCAAGGATGGCGGCGTACACGCCTCCGATTGCGTCGAAGTATCGTTTGCCCTCCGTATCCCAACAGTACAGTCCTTCGGTCCTGTCAAAGACGATTCCGTCCTTGATCATGACCGACGTCTGGGCGAAATCGATAAATGTCTTTCTCATCAGTTCCTGTTGTTTGTCGGTGATATTCATCGTTCACTCTCCGGGTTTCAGATCCGCTTCAGGATGCGCCCGGGGTTTCCCTCCTGAGTTTTGTTTTTCTCCAACGCTACCATTCCGTTGACAAGCACATAATCGATACCGCGCGGCGATCGGAGAGGCTCGGCGAAATCAGCGGTACCCGCGATATCCTCTAATGAGAAGAGAACGATATCAGCCCAGTACCCCTCCCGGAGAACCCCTCGGTCTTTGAAGCGGAACAGGTACTCCGCCGGAAGGCCGGTGAGCTTCCGTATTCCCTCCTCGAGAGCGAGGACTCCCTCCTCCCTGATCATACGAGCGACATAGTCTGGGAAGACATTGGTCGTATACGGCGATAGTCCGTAGGGCGAGGAACGGTCCCCTCCAAGCCCGGGGATGATGAGGTCCGAGGCAACCATACAGAACGGATGCTTAAGGAAAGTCCTAAACCCCAGTTGCCTCTTATCCACCACCGGCGCCCAGGTGAGAGTTGGATCGTCTCGTACAAGATCCATGAGGATGTCCAGGGATTCGCTGTATACGAAGTCCGTCCATCCCCCGCGCCTGCGCTCACGCAGTATATCCCCGACCATCCTGCCTTGGTGGTCCTTTTCACGCGCGGATATGACGACGAAACAGTCGAACCAATAGGGATCCGCGAGGGGATGGATCCACGCGAATTTGACTCGGCCCTCCCGGAAGGACTCTCTCACACGCTCCCTGTATTCCGGGGACTCGAGGCAATTTTCGGGATCCCATTTTTCCGCTTTTCCGGACGCCACGCTGACATACGGAACGCTCTTTTGAAACCAGGAAAGCACGGAGCTTTCAACCGCGATACTCTCAAGGCAGGGGATGACGTTGAAGGAGACATCTATACCCAGGGCCCTGTTCCTGTCGACGATCTCCGTAAGCGCGGCCCGCGCAAGCTCCTCGTCCAGGATGGCTGGATGGGGTTGGTGGACGAGATACGGCGTCGAGAGATGCGCTATATGGAGACGGGCACCTGTGGCGCGTGCGGTTTCCAGCGCCTCCACCTGTCCATGGAACCGGCCGAAATAGGCCTCGGGAACAGGACCATGAAAGACGCAATACGCGCTTTGCTCCGGAGTCTCCGCCGCTGCCCAGCCGTACTGATGGTGCCTGGTATGGCAGGTATAGATCGCGCCGTTTTTAGCGGTGATGCCAGCCACACGGAGCCGCTCCCTGGAATCTGCAAAGGTTCCCGGCCAGATCCCGTCATACCCGGTGGAGATCCCATGCGCGCCTGCTTTGAGAGCCTCTTCGGTCAACGCGCAGATTCTCTCCAATTCCTCATCCGTGGACGGCCTTCGGTATCCGTCTCCAAGCACGGCCCCGCGAATCGCCCCATGCCCGCAAAGCGGGATGAAGTTGATGGGAAGCCCTCTCGCCTCGACGCGGGCCAGCCACTCTCCGAAGCTGTCGTAGTCAACCGCTCCCCGAATTCCAAAAGCCTCCTTGAGAGAGGCAAGGTACTCCCCCTTCCCGACAGGGGCCGTGCCCAGGCCGCAGTGTCCGCCGGAGAAAGTCGTGACCCCCTGGCGGAGGAGAATGTCCATCCCTGAGCCTTCCAGGAGAAAGAGGTCGGAATGGTTATGGACATCGATGAACCCAGGGGCCGCGATTCTGCCGGTCCCGTCGATGACCCGCCGAGCTCCTATCGTTCCCGGTTCGCGGTCGGCGACGCGGCCCATGCGGACGATCCTCCCGTCCCTTACCGCGATGTCCCCCTTTCGTTTGGGTGCCCCGGTTCCATCCACGATGGTTGCGTTTTTGATCAATATGTCATAGCTCTCATCCATTGTAGGCGTTCCATCTTCTTATTGTTAGATTGTCTGATATTAGTATCATTTATCGATCCTGTCAATCCCTATCCCTTGCCTCGTTCCCGCTCTTCGGTCCTCTTCCTGCTATTGGCCTTCCGTTTTTCGATACTTTTCCCATAGCTACCGGACATGCCGAGCAGCCAGCCTCCGTCCACAGCAATGGCTTGCCCGGTGATCATCTTCGCTCGGTCAGACGCAAGGAAAACCGCGGTATCGGCGATATCGGAGGGATCGCAGAAGCGTCCCATGGGGATGTTATCCTCGAGCTCCGCGATATCCTGAGGACTCATGTAAGACTTGTTCCGGTCCGTCATCGTCATTCCCGGACAGATCGCATTCACCGTAATACCGTATTCGGCAAGCTCGTATGCCAGTGCGTGAGTGAGGCCGAGTACCCCGTGCTTGGCCGCAGTATAGTCGACTCCGGCCACGGTGCTCATCCTGAGCCCGGCCGTGGAGGCGATGTTGATGATCCTTCCGCTCCGCCTCTTGATCATGAGGGGAGAAACCGCCTTGCAGCAGTTGAAGGTGGAGCTCATGGTGATTTTAATATTCCGTTCCCACTCCTCAGGCAGCAGCTCCTGGATAATGAAGAGCGAGCCCCACCCGACGTTGTTCACGAGAATATCCACGGAGCCAAAGGTCTCGACGCTGAACGAGACGAGGCGTACGACCTCCGCGTAGTCCGACACGTCGCAGATGAAGTACCGGGATGCTCCGCCCCGCTCCCCAATCTCCTCCGAGGTTTTCCGCGCGTTTTTCTCGTCAATGTCATTGACAACGACAGAAGCACCCACCGCGGCCATGCCTATGGCGATCGCCTTTCCGATTCCCCCGCCGGCTCCCGTCACGATAGCCGTCCTCTTTTCCAGTAGCATATCCATCCTCCAAAACAAGCCTTCCGCCTCAGCCGAACCGCTCGTTATTCAGAATGGTCGGTTCATGGCCTGGGATCAGATACTCCGGGCCATCTATCATCCCAAGGATACGGTACTGGGCCCGATACCACGCGTAATGGTCGAATATGGGAGAGAAGAAGATGTTGTGTATGAACCTATCCATGTCCCTGTCAATGGCCACCACGCTTCCATCCCGCTTCTGCCACATGTTTATATTCGGGTACGCCATATAGTGCACACACACCAGATCCCCCGCGATTATATACACCCCCCTGGCCGTCCTGACACGCAGGCACTGATGGCCCGCGGAATGGCCGGGGGTGTGAATGAGGTCAAGTCCTTCGAACACGGCAAGATCGCCGCTTACCCTCCGGCATCTGAGCTTCCCAAACTCCGGAATCACCCGAGGGTCGTGGAGGCCGTAATAAGCCATGGATGGGAGGGGATCAATAAGCTCCTTCCACTCCTCGTCCTGAAAGACATGGACGGCCTTCGGAAAGAGATGGCAGTTTCCCGCATGGTCCCAGTGAAAGTGGGTGTAGATGACCATCTCTATGGAATCGGGCGCGACGCCGATCTTCTCCAGCGCGCGCAGAACAAAACCCTCGTCCCCCTCCGCGTGGAACCCCCACGGGCTCTTGGAATCCCGGAAAAAACCGGTCTTCACTCCCGTATCGCAGAGGACCTTGTGCTTTCCGTCGGTAAGGAAGAAGCCCATCCATGGGATGGAACAGATGTTTCCGCCGGGCGTCTCTCCATCGGTGAAACCGAAGTACAGAGGCTCTATGATCCAGTCAGACACGACATCCTCCTTTCAGTCCATGCCAAGGTAGTAGTTCTTGATAAGATCGTTCTCCTTGAGATCCTCTTTCCCCTTGCTAGCGAAGGTGATTTTACCGTGCACCATGATGTAGCCGCGGTCAGCCACCTTGACCGCCTGGTTGAAATTCTGCTCGGTCATCAGCACGGACAAACCGCGGGTATCCTTCAGCTCCCGAATCTTCTTCATCACCTCGCCGATGACGACAGGCGCAAGCCCCTGTGAGGCTTCATCGACGAGAAGGACGGAGGGATCGCACATCAGCGCGCGGGCGATTGTGAGCATCTGCTTCTCCCCTCCGCTCAGGGTCCCGGCCATCTGGTTCATTCTGGCTTTCAGGATGGGGAAAGCCTCATAGCAGAACTCGAGGTTTCCCTTGAGCTTCTTTCTTGCAGTTTTGGGAAAGGAACCGAGAACCAGGTTCTCCTGGACAGTGGAAAAGGAGAACAATCGCCTCCCTTCTGGGACCAGCGAAACACCGAGGTTCACGATCTCTTCCGCCGCCCTGCCCACGAGATCTATCCTGACGCCTTCCCTCTCCAGATAGATGGCGCCGCTCTGGGGCCGAATAAGGCCCATAACGCAATTGATCAGCGTGCTCTTCCCGTTGCCGTTGGTCCCGAGCATGGTCACAAGCTCTCCCTCGTTCAGGGTGACAGAGACGGAATGAAGCACTTTGATCGACCCGTATCCGGCAGTGATGTTTTCAACGACAAGTCTATTCACCTAGATATGCCCTCTCCACCTCAGCGTTCTTGAAGATCTCCTCCGGCGAACCGTTAGCGATCAGTTTACCCGCGTTTAGCACTACGATCCGCTCGCAGAAACCCATGACAGCCCGCATGATATGCTCTATCATGATGATAGCCACCCCCTGACCATTGATTTTCCTGATGATCGTGAGGGTCTCGTCTACTTCCGATCCGGTCAACCCGGCCATCACCTCGTCCAGGATTAGAAGACAGGGCTTGAGCGCTAGAGCGCGTGCAAGCTCTAGCCGCCTCATCTCTATCTGGGTCAGATTGTCCGGTCTTGTTCCCGCTCTTGCTTCGAGTCCCACTGTCCGCAGAAGCTCCATTCCCCTCTCCGTATCCAGATGGGAACCCGAGTACCTTAGGGGGATCATTACGTTTTA
>CAZPZF010000039.1:0-13058 GCA_964590705.1 uncultured Spirochaetales bacterium
CTCGCCGAACAGCCTAGAATACCTCCGGGAATCATCCGCCATGCCGACGCTTGGCTCCCCGAGCACCCTGCCGGCCCTCCTCTCGCCGGCAATATACGCGGCGAGCCCCTTGGTGGCGCGCCTGACCATGTACGGGTTCATCCGGTTGAGCCCTCCCCCGATGATCCCCCGCATCCCTCCCGTGCCGAATTCAAGCAGGGCGCAGAATCGTTCGGAGAGGGAATCCCAGGAGCCGGCCTGCAGTTCTGCCTCCACCTCACGCCTGAAATCCTCGTGGCGTTCGAGACCGATATACTCCTCCGCCTTTTTCCCTATCTCTTCCCTATTCATCGTTCCCTCCTCTATCGCACGGCCTCCCGCCGCCCACGCTCTTCGACCCACCTCAGAAAAGACTCCGGGTCGGGGAACACCTCCCGTGCGCCCGCGCTCGTCAGCTGCTCCTCGCTTCGGTATCCCCACAGCGCCCCCGCAGGAAAGACCCCCGCGGCACGCGCGGTTTGAATATCCACCTCGCTGTCTCCGAGAAGGACGGTGCCCTCCGTTACCGCCGCGCGGCCTGACGCAGACGTGGCCCGAGCCATGATCTCCCGCACCCCTTCGGGATCGGGCTTCCTCCTTCCCTCGCTCTCTCCGACGAGGGCGAAGAAGCGGTGAAACCCGAGAAGCTTTTCCACAATCCTCTCCGCGATATCCGTCCGTTTATTCGTACAGATCGCAGTACGTACCCCCATGTCCGCTATTCTGGAGAGCATCAGGGGAACGCCAGGGTAAACGGAGGTCAGATCAAGGGGGTGAGACGCGTATTCTGCCAGGAAATCGGAGACGAGCGCCTCGAAGCGTGGTCCACGGCCGAACCCGGGTGGAACCGCGCAGGTAGCCGCCTTCCGCAGCCCGTTTCCCACCATCGCGGGATAGTCGGAAAGCGGATGGGGCGGCAGCCCGTGTCTTTCCAGCGCTCGGTTCATCGCGTTTCCGATGTCCTCTATCGTATCGATGAGGGTTCCGTCCAGGTCGAAGATGACAAGCTCGATATCCATCGTTTCTAGACTACATCCAGGTCTTTAAATGTCAATACAAAACTTCTCCCCCCATCCCTTGTGCAACCACGCGATACGGGATACACATCTGTGGTATGGAAAAGGGAGCCTCCGGTTTCGACCTTCACTACCGCGCGATCTACGGGGACCGGTGGACCGCCCTCCGCGAGGCGCTCCATGGCGAGCCGGCATACGCCGAACTCGGCCCGCCCCTGGCGTCTCCCTATTTCCTCGACAGCGCGGCGGTTGAAGCTGCCCGGGCCCTTCCCGTCTCGGGGAATGTGCGGATCCTCGACATGTGCGCGGCCCCCGGAGGAAAGAGCCTCGTCATCGCGTCCGCGATGGGGCCCGGCTCGAGCCTCACGGCCAACGAGTTGTCAGGTCAGCGGCGGGAACGTCTCCGAAGGGTTCTCTCCGAGCACCTCCCCCTCGATATCCTCGCCCGGGTGACCGTAACCGGGTACGACGCGTCCGCCTGGCTCCTCCACGAGCGGGAGGGCTTTGATCGGATCCTCCTGGACGCCCCGTGCTCCTCGGAACGTCACCTCCTCTCCTCCGAAAAGCACCTCAGCACGTGGACACCCTCCCGATCGAGGCATCTGGCGGTCAGGCAGTTCGCGCTCCTCGCATCCGCCATCGAGGTCGTGAAAGTCGGAGGAATCGTGGTATATTCAACCTGCTCGATCTCTCCCCTTGAAAACGACGAGGTTGTCCGGAAGCTCCTGCGCAAGAGGCCCGGGCGGATCGAAGTCGTCCGTCAAGCGGGGACGGCGGGAGAAGAGACAGAATTCGGCAAATATTTCCTCCCCGATCGTTCGGGCGGGAAAGGGCCTATCTACTACACTGTTCTACGGAGGATTACCTGACCGATGAAGAAACTCGTGGGAATCGCATCCTGTCCAGACTACAGCCCTGAACCACTCCTCTCAGCCCTCCGCGATGCCGTATGTCTCGCGGGAGGCGTTGACGCGGCCGGAAAATCGGTGCTCTTGAAACCCAACATCCTCTCCGGCAACCATCCGGACAAAGCGGTCACGACCCATCCCGAATTCGTTCGGGCCGCGATCAGGCTGTTCCGCGAGCTTGGGGCGGGCCCGATATACGTAGGAGATTCCCCTTCTCACCAGCCCCACGCCGCAGCGGCCAGAAAGTCCGGGATCTTCCAGGCAGTCGCGGAGGAAGGGGCGGTCTGGGCGGATTTCAACGAATCGCCGCCCGCGTCCGTACCCGGAGGGGCGCTCGTGAGCAGTTTCCAGGTTGCCCCGATCGTCCGCCGCGTAGACATGATCGTTTCCCTGCCCAAGATGAAGACGCACCAGCTCATGCTCTACACTGGGGCCATGAAGAACCTCTTTGGCGTGATTCCGGGAGTCGCAAAGGCGGCGTTCCACGCGCGCTTCGCGGATCGAGCCAATTTCGCGCGTATGCTCGTCGAGCTGAATCTGGGGCTGAAGCCCGGTTTCGCCCTCATGGACGCGGTGGTAGGCATGGAGGGGCCCGGGCCCGGTAACGGGTATCCCCGCAGGATCGGGCTCGTCCTCGCCTCACCGGACGTCCTGGCGATGGATGTGGTTGCCAGCTCCATCATGGGCTACAATCCCCTGGAGATTCCGACCATCGCGGCCGGGATTGCCACCAAGGCGTGGATCGATTCCGTTGAAGACGCGGAAGCGCGCGGCGTGGATCCCGCCTCCGTACGTATGGCCGACTTCAAACGGATACCCTTGACCCGAGGGCTTGATTTCCTCAACGCACATGTTCCCGGTTTCCTGTACGACGCCGTGACCAAGGCATTGATGCCGAAACCAGTCTTCGTCGACAAGAGGTGCGCGCGCTGTGGAGAGTGTGTCACGGTATGCCCGGTCAAGGCTCTCTCTCTCTCGGCTTCAAGGCGCGGAGGTGTGAGCGTCGACTACTCGAAGTGTCTGCGCTGTTACTGCTGTCACGAGATCTGCCCTGCCGACGCGATCCTGATTAGACGGAGACTGTGACGCTACTGTTCGATGAGGAAGAAGGTTTTTCCCATGCCGTCCGCCACTCTGCCGATCGCCTTGACTGCGCGTTTGGCCATTACGTCCGCCGCGTCCCGTGAGGCGAGCCCCTTGGCCACGAGAAAGTCGGCTATGGACGTGACCGCTTCCCCGCCGTTCGTCCGAAGCTGACCGGAGGGAAAGGCAACCACCTTCACATCAAGGGTGACTTGGTCGCCTTTGGTGTAGGTTTCCACGGTGAAGACCGCGGCTTCGCCGTCCTCATCCGCGAAAACGAGAACCGAATACTCGGAAAACGGAACCTTAACGACGGCCTTGACCGTACCCTTCAGGGTGACGGTTCTGTCCGCGTAGCGCTGTGGATCCGCGGCGATGACGCCGATGCTCGTTCTGCACGCGGTGAACAGGAAAACACACAGGAGTGTAGATGCGATTGCCGTGAGTGTGGTTTTCATATGCTTTCTCGCCTATTTTTTATCCCAACGGCGTCCGTTGGGCAATACCCGGACAATGTCTCTAATTGAAAATATATCCCATCTTCCAGAAATCACCTGAGGGTTTTTAAAAGTACGGGGATGAAAAAGACTCGATTTTGATACAAGCTGATCTGTTCATCGGGTCGTTATTTCGATAGGATACGGGACATCATGAGCGATTGTACCGTCTTTGCCGCAGCCGCCTTCCTCAGCATCCTTCCCTTCTCCGAACTCCGAGGCGCTATTCCGTTCGCTCTCGCGAACGGAATGCCGCTGTGGGTATCGTTCTCCTTCTGCGTCGTCGTGAACGCACTCGTAGGGCCCATCGCCCTCCTGTTCCTGGAAACCCTGAACAGGCTCCTACAGCACTTCGCGTGGTACCGCAGATTCTTCGACCTGATCGTGGCCAGGGCACGCAGGAAGGTGGGTGAGAAATTCGAGCGCTACGGCTACATCGGCCTCATCCTCTTCGTCGCCATCCCCCTTCCGGTGACGGGCGCGTGGACAGGAACCCTCGGCGCGTGGGTTCTCGGTCTTTCCCGCAGGAAGACCATCCTCTCCGTGGCCGCGGGGGTTCTCATCGCCGGGATCGTTGTTTCTTCCGTCTGCTATTTCGGCATCGAGGCTCTCTCGTTCCTGCTGAAGAAGGTATAAACGGCCGCTGCGCGACAATCTCTCCCGGCAACGCAACGACAAACAGCTCGAAGCGGGCACCTCGATCGAGGGCCCTCTCCTCATCCTCGCGGGCGCCGGCTCGGGAAAGACCCGCGTCATCACCTACCGCATCGCAAACATGCTAGACGAGGGGATCGCCCAGTCCGCCATCCTTGCCCTCACCTTCACCAACAAGGCGGCTCGGGAGATGGGAGAGCGGGTGCGGAACCTCACACGGAAGCCTCTCACCAATCTCACCGTGTCCACCTTCCACGCCTTCGGCGCCCAGATCCTCCGTGCGGAGATCGGGACCCTCGGGTACAAGCCCAATTTCAGCATCTACGACCAGACCGACCGCATGGCCCTCCTCAAGGAGGTCGTCCGCGAACTCCGGATTCCGCAGGACACGGTAGACCTCTACGAGGCGGGGAACCTCTTCTCCGGGATCAAGACCGGACGGGCGCGATGGGACAGGGAGAACGGCTGCCTGAAGCCCGTCTACGAGGAGTATCTCCAACACCTCTTCGTCTACAACGCGGTTGATTTCGACGATCTTCTGACCCTGCCCATCCGGATATTCACAGAAAAACCCGGGATCCTGGAGAATTACCGGAACCGGTTCCGATACATCATGGTGGACGAATTCCAGGACACCTCCCTGATCCAGTACGAGCTGACGAGGCTCCTCGCCGAGAAGTCGAGAAATCTCTGCGTCGTCGGCGACGACGACCAGTCCATCTACTCCTGGCGGGGGGCGAATTACCGGAACATCGTCCAGTTCGAGACTGATTTCCCGGAACGCAGGGAGGTCAAGCTCGAACAGAACTACCGCTCCACCAGGAACATCCTCTCCGCGGCAAACAGCCTCATCGCCAACAACAAGAACCGCAAGGAGAAGGAGTTGTGGACGGGCACGGGCGACGGAACCGCCATCGAGCTCTATTATCCGGACAACGACCAGAAGGAGGGGGAGTTCATCGGCGAGATGATCGCCTCCATCCACCTGCGGGAGCGGATCCCCTATGGGGAGTTCGGGATCCTCATCCGGACGAACAGCCTCACGGCCGCGATCGAGGAGGCTCTCCTCGCGGACAACATCCCCTACCGAGTCTCCGGCGGAACCGGTTTCTTCCAGCGTAAGGAAGTGAAGGACATCATCTCATACCTCCGGGTGCTGGCAAATCCCGATGACGACGTGAACCTCCTCCGGATCCTCAACACGCCCCGGAGAGGGCTCGGAAAGAAAGCCCTCGAAATCATCAGGCTTGTCGCGGACAGGCGGAACTGCTCCCTCTACTCTGCCATGAGCGTCATCCGCTCTGCGCACGACAGCGGGATCGGCGAGAAGCTGCGCACCGATATCGAAAACTTCCTCTCGCTCCTCGAATACTACCGCGAAAAGGCGATGATTCCCGGCCGGCTCTCCGAAACGGTGACGCACCTCGTCGACGCGGTCGATTACTGGGGATACATCGTTTCCGAGCATCAGGAAAACGAGAAGCTGGCCAAGTGGAAATACGGGAATCTGACGAGGTTCTCCGAGATCATCCGGAGGTGGGAACACGATCCGGACACGCCGGATCGTGGCCTCTACGCCTTCCTCAACAGGATCACCCTCATCACCCGGGACGACGACGCCGATGACGCCGAGGAGTCCGGAGGAAAGGTCAACCTCATGACCATTCACGCGGCCAAGGGGCTCGAGTTCGACATCGTCTTCCTGGCGGGCGTCGAGGCCCATCTCATCCCGCATGCCCGGTCCGTCGAGGAGGATCCGGCGAACCTGGAGGAGGAGCGCAGGCTCTTCTACGTCGCCATCACGCGCGCAAAGAAGAGGCTGTACATGACCTCGTGCAGGATGCGGAAGTCGATGCGGGGGCAGATCGAATGCCAGCCTTCCCCCTTCCTCGCCGAGATACCGGGAAATCTCATCGAAAACCACGTTCCCCTGAAGGAGATCTCTCCCGAGGAGGCGAGCGGCTATTTCTCTGCCATGAAGAGGAAGGTCGGCAAAACATGAGGGGCCGGCTTCGGCTGCCGACCCCTGCTCCCCGCTATATCGACGGCGCGCCTCTCAGCCGTCAGAGCGTCCTTACCTCGTCAGGACGAATTCAACCCTGCGGTTCTTCCACCGGTTGACCTCGTCTCCATGGGGAACGACCGGGCGGTATCCGCCGAAGCCCGTGATGCTCATGCGTGACAGGTCGATCCCCCTCTCCGCGAGCGCGTCACGGATCACGGCCGCGCGGAGAAGCGAAAGGGGCATGAGAACCTCGGCTTCCTCCGTTTTCCACCTGTCCGGCTGGTCCCAGTAGACCCTGACCGCGTGCCCCTCGAGCCTGATCCTGTAGGCAGGATACTTCTTCAGCACCTCCGCGAGCCGATCGAGGGTCTTGAGGTTTCTCGCCACCACATCCGGTTCGAGCGACATGTAATCGGCCGTGTAGGGCTTGAAATAGACGCTCGAGATGATGATCCGGAACTGGGCGCCCTCCCGCATCACCAGGACGTCAACGGGGATGTCCATCGAGGCGCTCCCCCGGTTGCCTACCGAATCGAAGGCCGTTACAGACAAATGGTAGTCTTCCGCGGATTGAACAAGCTCCCTTTGGGCGGAACGTCCGTCCCATACGAGTGGTGCCGGCTTTCCCTTTCCCGAGAAGGAGAAGAACAGGGTTCCCGCCGGATCGACGATATCCGCGTTCCAGGAGAGGACCGGGCTGGGGTCCTCCATCGTGATTCCGATCGTGAGGAGATCGTTGACCCCGTCGCCGTCAGGCGAGAAGGGAATCCCCTTGAGATTCAGGGTTATCCTCGGGCCGGATCCGTCGAGGAGCACCGGCGTCTCGGTTTCATGGACGGAGAGATTCCCTTTATCGTAGGAAACCGTGAAGCGGGCTTTGAACAGCCCTTCACGGATCTCCCCGGCTTCGTCTTTGCCATCCCAGACCACATCCTCGGTCACCGGTCCCTCTCCACCCCGATAGGTACGTACCGGTTCGCCCGCGGCGTCCAGTATCTCGACAGTCCATGCCTCGATTCCGTCCGGAACCGGCGTACGCAGGAAGAACCTGACCGAATCGAATCTCCCGTCCCCGTTCGGAGAAAACGCCCGATCCGCGGGGACGATGGAAACAGGCGTCGGCCGGGTGTCCACGACGATGTTGGTCAACTCCTTCACCGTCAAGTTGCCGGCAGAGTCTGTCGTACCGGCCCGGTACCGGTAGATCCCGTCGGGCACGAGGTTCCCGGAAGCGTCGCGGCCGTCCCAGTCGAAGGGGAGGATCCGCTCCTCGTAGGTGCGCTGTACAACCACCTTTCCCGCCCTGTCGAGGATCGCGGCCTCCCAGGTCTCCTCGGAGGAGGAGGCCTGCTGTATCCGCAGGGTATCCTTCCGGCCGGCGCCGTCGGGAGAGAATGTGGAGTACTGGGTCCGTACCACCAGGGTCGGGGGAGTCACGTCGAGATGGACGCGTTCCGAAACCGCCTCGGGAGAGTCACCGTTCCTGTATCTAACGGTGAGGACGCCGTAGTAATAACCCTCCGGCATGGATTTCCCGCCCTCGTCCAGCCCCGTAAACACGAGAGGTTTTGGAAGCGCGCCCGAGGCTTCGGTCCTGGCAACGGCGGTGCCCCTCTCGTCTACGACGGAGAGAACGCTCGAAACGATGTCTGTGGCCACCTGGACGCTCGGGAAGAAGGTGACTACGTCTCTGGTGCCGTCGCCGTTCGGGGAGAAGGATCTGAGCGCCGCCTTGACCGCGGCCGTCGACTTTCTCGTGTCGATGCGGATTCCGGCCAGTTCGAAGGACGCGGAATTCCCTGCCCGGTCCTCCGCGGCTACGGTGTACGAGTAGCCTCCATCGGGGAGCCGTTTGCCCGCGTCGTCGCCTCCGTCCCACTCGAAATCGGCCGCTATTCCCTCCCACCGGAACGAGCGGACGATTCTGCCTTCCGAGTCCCGGATCGTTCCCGTCCACAACTCTTCGATGCTTCCCTCCCGCTGACTCACGGGCAGGAGATCCTGATGCCCGTCCCCGTCCGGCGAAATGATCAGGAAGGGAGCGGAGACGCGGACCGATGGTGGGGTATTATCGACAACGACGACATACGAAGCGGTCTCTCCGCGGTTTCCCTTGAGATCCCACGCTTCCGCATGCCAGGCGTATTCACCTTCGGGAACAAGCTCCCCGGATCCGTCCCGGCCGTTCCACTCAACGGACTCCGGTACGGAAACCTCAGGACGGACGAACCACCCCGCGATTCCCTTGGGCTTCTCGACCGACTCCCCGCTCGAGAAAACCTCTGTCCCGGAGCCGTCGGAAACCACGAAACGGTAGCCGGAGATCCGCAGGCCTTTGGCCTCTGGAATCGCCAGAGCCACCTGAAGCGTGTCCTTGATCCCGTCCTCGATGCCGGGAGAGATGTACTCCGTCTCCCGCAGGCCGACATCGACCGGGATCTCCCCCTCGAAAGTCGCGCACCCCGCGAGAGCGCCAACGGCCGCGAGCGCGATGAATACGACCACTCCGATACCCCTTCCGCCAATCCCCGCGTGTTTTCCGCCCATACCATCCTCCCCCGTGATCAAATTAAACACCTGAACGGTGCGTTCGTTACGCATGCCGATTGACGGGAATGTCCCCCAGCGGGTACTATTCTTCGGAAGGCCGGAGTGGTGAAATTGGTAGACACAGGGGACTTAAAATCCCCCGCCCGCAAGGGCTTACGGGTTCGATTCCCGTCTCCGGCAGGTTCGGGCGCGCCGCGCAGAACGGAATCCGCTTCCGGCTCACCTGCGCGCGGGTCCGGTTACGCCAGGGAAAAGAGGTATTGGTATGAACGATTCCCCCGAGCCTCGCTTCAGGCGGCCGCTGCTCGCCTTTCTCCTGTTTTCGGCCCTTTGCATCCTCGCCTCGCTTACCGCCTCCCTCGTTCAGTCCGACTTTGGCCGGCTCTCCGTGACGAACCTCAGGTTCAGGACCGAGACTGGAAAACTCATGCGGGCGAAACTCCTCCACCCAAACGACGATTCTCTCCGCTATCCCGGCATCGTGTACATCCACGGATACCAGAACAACCGGGAAACGAGCGACCCATACGCCATCGAGCTCGCGCGCAGGGGTTTCGCGGTCCTCGAGATAGACGCGCTCGGCAGGGGCAATTCAGACAATCCCGGGTATCTCTCGGATCCCGGATTCGACATCACCTACGGGGGAAGGGACGCGGTTGCGAAACTACGGTCCCTGCCCATGGTCGACCCGGACCGGATCGGAATCATGGGGCACAGCCTGGGCGGCGAGATGGCCTATACCATCGCGGTTTCTGATCCCTCGATCAAGGCCGTGGCCTTCTCCGGTTTCGGCTATCGCGACGACGCGGACACCCGGACGCCGAGGAACATGCTCATGATCTTCGGCAAGTACGACGAATACCGGAAACGGATGACCGCGACCGCGGACTTCGAGCGTGACTTCATGACGAGTCCCCGCACTCTCGCGGTTTTCCCCGTTTCACACCCCGAATTCGACCGAACCTACGGTTCCTTCGCGGACGGGACCGCTCGGCGAGTCCACATGACCAGGACGACCCACGTGATGGAGTCGCACAGCGAGGACGCGGTCGCGGAAGCCCTGCTCTGGATGCGCGACTCCCTCGGCCCTGACCCCCGTTTCTGGATAGAAGCCGATTCCCAGCGATGGCCTCTCAAGGAGTGGGCTACCCTGATCGCCATGCTCGCCTGCCTGGCCGCGGTTCTTCCCCTAGCCGACATCCTCCTGCGGAGGAAGCTCTTCTCTCCTCTCGCCGGAACCCCGACAGGGGAATGGGCCTGCCCGAAGAGGAAGTTCTGGCTGTACACGGGGGTCAACACCCTCTTCACGTGGCTCTACCTCCCCCTCGTCCTCGTCCTCTTTGCCGTGCATCTTTACCTCGTCCCCATCGACACGGTATTTCCCCTCATGATGGCCAACGGGATCGTCTTCTGGTTCATGGTCACCAACATCGCCGGGTTCTTCATCTTCCTCCGCTGGCAGCGCCGACGCGAGCGGGAATCGGGTTTCTCTCTGCGCGACGCAGGCCTTTCAGACGTGGCAAGCCGCTTTCACCTGAGCGGAAAAACGATCGGCCTCACGCTCCTCCTCTCGTTCACGCTGTTCCTCTTTCCCCTTCTCCTCGAACTGGTCCTGGAGCGCCTCCTCATCGTGGATTTCCGCTTCGTCTTCCCCTTCGCGAGCGATCTCACGCTCCACAGGATTCCGCTGGTGCTCCTCTACCTTCCCTTCCTGTTCATCGGCTTCCTGGGCAGTGGGATCCTCATCCATACCCAGCAACGGCCGGCCATGCAGCGGCCCGGATTCAGGCTCTTCCTCCGCTTCTGGGTCAGGGGCATGGCCGCGGTCATCCTTCCCATTCTCACGATCGTAGCGGTCCAGTACGTCCCCATCTTCGCCGGCGGAGGAGTCCCGTTCACGGGTCCCGGCGCCTCGCTGGTGGGATTCGTGATCAACCTGTTCCCGATCATCCTCAAGCTGGTCATGGCCACGGCATATTCGTCCTTCCTCTTCCTCCGCACCGGCAGTCTCTATCCGGGAGCCCTGCTCAACTCGCTCGTCGTCGCCTGGATGTTCGCGAGTTCCCAGGTCATCGCGCCAATCCCGATATGAAGACGAGCCCCGGCGGAATCGATGCCGTCAGCACCACTCCGGATCCGCGCCGATTTCACCCGCGTACAGGACCGCTCCGCCCACGTCGTCGACGAGGAGCGGAATGGCGGATCCGATGGGGTGGTCGGCGTGGAGACTCTCCTTGGCCGAACGGATCGTGTTGCGTTTCACCGTACCGTCGGAAAGCGTGATCTCCACGGTCAGCGTATAGTCACGCGCGCTCTTCCATGGGGAAAAGGCCCTTCCGTATGCCGCGACCTTCCCCTCCGTGTATCTGCCCCGGGCAAACAGCTGGAGTCTCCTCCGACGTTCACGTCCGTACCTCCTGAAGAAGAGGAAGGAAAGAATGCCGAAGGCGCAGGCCCCGCAGATCTTGAAGAGGATCGTTCCCCCTTCCATCGGTCCGAACGGGATAGAGACGAGCGCGAGCAGGCCGACCCCTGAGAAGACCGATCCCGAGAAGATCCAGCCGCGCAGCCCCCTGCCGAAATCGACGCTCTTGCGGAACGCCGCCGGGTCCCTGGGAGGCTCCTTTCCGATCCGCACCTTTCCTTTCGCCGCGTTCTTCATCCCATGACCTCCTCCGAGTTCATCCCTCAGTCGCTTTCGATCCGGTTCCCGCCATCCGTTCCTTCAGAATACGGTCGATTTCCGCCACCCTGACCGGCTTTCCCAGGACCGCGAGCGGACTCACCGCGGTCAGGCGCGCCTGGAGTGGTTCGATATCGAAACCGGTGAAGAAGAGAACGGGGATCCCCCACCGCTCACGGATCGTCTCCGCCGCCTGGATCCCGTCTATCGACCCGTCCAGGTGGATGTCCATGATGACGACGTCGGGAGAGGTGGAACCGGCCATCTCGACCGCGCTCTGGCCGGATGTCGCGGATCCGACTACCTCGTACCCGTGCTGTTCCAGCTCAATGCGCAGGGAAAGTGCGGTGATCACCTCGTCCTCAACGATTAGACAGCGGAGCGCGTGCATCGACAACCTCCTTGGGCGTAAAACGTCACCTCGCCTGTACACCCCCTTCCGAAACAAGCGAAAACGAGCCTTTCAGCTGGCCGCCCACGATCTGTTCGATCAGCTTGATCCCCAGTCCTTCCCCTGTGCGCGGATCCTTTCCCTCCGGAAGTCCGGGACCGTCATCGCGGATCACGATCCGAACGCTTCCGTCAGGTTCCCTGGCAACCTCGATCTCTATCCGCCCGCGTCTTCCGTCGGTAAACGCGTATTTCATGGCGTTGGAGAGGAGCTCGTTCACGGCCAGGCCGAGGGGAACCGCCTGGTCTATCGAGATAGGCACTGGTTCGGCGTTCATGGCGATGACGACGACATCCTGTCCAAGGGAGTGGGTTCGGAGGAGTTCCGTTGTCAAATCCTTCAGATACTCCTTCAGGTCGATGAACGAGAGGTCGCTCGCATTGAGCAGTTTCTCGTGCACGAGGGCCATGGACTGGATCCGGCCTCGTGCGGCATCGAAGAGGCTGCGTACTTCCGGGTCTTGGCAGCGCAGGGACTGGATATGGAGAAGGGACGATATGACCTGCATGTTGTTCTTGGTCCGGTGATAGAGCTCTTTGAGCAGAACGTCCTTCTGCGCCACGGCTGTCTCCAGGCTGCGGCTGATCTCCCGTTCCCTCTCAAGCCTCTCCTCCAGTTTCCGGTTCGCCTCCCGCAGTTCCTGGCTCCGCTTTTCCACCAATCCCTCGAGATTTCCCTGGTAATCCCGGATACGTCTCACGTTCCGGTCCTGCAGGCGTCTGGAGATGAGGATGAGGGTCAGGACGAACACGTTCATCGGAAGCCAGCCTCCCAGGATCACCTCATGGGAGCCTCCCTTGATTCCAGAAAGGACCACGACCAGGACCGTCTGAAGCACCGCGAGGAAGACCAGCCACTTGAATTTGAGGAGGAAACTCATCATGAGGATGGTTGCCGTGAAATAGGTAAGGGGAATGATGACAGCGACATTGCGGCCGCCGATATTGACGAGGATGAGCGTGATCAGGGCAAAGGTGCTTCCGAGGGCTATACCGCAGCCTACCCGGTAGTGACGGGTACGCCCCAGAATGGCCGCGATCACCATGAAGGGGGATATCCACGCGAGGTACGTTCTCTCTCTGGTGGGAGAGAACACCGCGCCCATGACGATGTTCACCATGACGATGATAAGCGCGATCGATATGAGATTGGCGCGGTGGATCAGATCGGGGTCGTCGGTGCCGTAGCTGCCC
>CAZPZF010000039.1:13109-17673 GCA_964590705.1 uncultured Spirochaetales bacterium
TCTTGTACTCCTTCCCGTGCTCCGCGTCCTGAATTCAGAAATCGTGACCGATACCATGATGCGCGAACTTTCTCTTATAGTCAACCGATTCTCCGTATCTGCCTGGCCGCGGCAATCCAGGCCACCCAGGAAACACCGCGCGGCTTTTCCACAGGATCCCTGTTGGCGATCGAAGGATCAGCGATGCGGTGCGGGATGGAATTTCCGTTTTCCAGATGGTACATTCAATGAAAGACTTTCCCGGAGGCCAGATGTGAGAGAGTATCTTCCCGTAAGACAGGAAAAAACCGGTTTTCGCAGACTCTTCACCGCCCCCGACCTCGAACTCTACGTCTGGTACGATCGCCAAGGCGGCGAGATCGTCGGATTCCAGCTCGTGTACCCCGTCGGTGACGAGAAGAAGGCCTTTACCTGGACGAATCGGGAAGGATACAGCCACCTCACTGTCGACGGCTGGGACAACACCGCGTACCTGGGAACCCCTTTCCTCGTGGCGGACGGCGTTTTCCGCCATGACGCGATCGTCGAACGGCTCCGTACGGAACTCCAGGACGTGGAAGAGGAGATCAGGACACTCGTTCTGGAGAAGATAGCAGAATACAGCGAATAATTGCGTTAACCGCGTTCCCGCGGCTATACTGGATCCATGAAGAAACTCCCCACGCGATACCTGGAACTCGAAGACATACGGATCGCCTACCGCACGTACGGAAGCGGGCCTGACCTCATCCTCCTTCACGGCAATTCCGGCAGCAAGGGGATGTTCGCCGGCTATCAGCTTTCACGCTTCCGCGATTTCCGCACCTGGGCGCTCGACAGCAGGGGCCATGGCCAGAGCCGGTCGAAAGACAGTTCTCTTTCTATAGGCCAGTTCGCCGACGACGTCATCCGGTTCTGCGCCAAGGCAGGGATACGCACGGCTTCCGTGATCGGTTACAGCGACGGAGGGAACATCGCCATATTCCTCGCGGCCAGGGCGCCGGAGCTCTTTCCCCGGATCGTGGCAGTATCGCCCAACTACCTCGTGAGCGGAACGACCGAGGAGGGGCTGCGTATCTTCCGCGCCATGAGGAAGACCGCGGTCCTCCTCGGCCGCCTGGGATTCGACACGAGGAAACAGGTCATGCGCTGCGACCTCATGCTGCGTGACATCGGGATCTCCGAGGAGGAGTTACGCGGCATCCGGACCCGCATGAAGATCCTGTACGCGGAGAAGGATCTAATCAAGGAGGATCACATCCTCCGTCTAACCGGGCTCATTCCGGGATCGAGTTTATCGAAGATTCCGCGCTGCACCCACCTGTCCATCTGCGGACAGGAGGAGGCGGTGGAGGCGATGCGGGGATTCCTGCTCGATCGGCGCTAGCGCTTCTCCGCGGCCCGCTTGTCCCTGATGATGTCCATCTCGGCCGCGCTGATGGTTGCCACGCCGTTCTCCTTTGCCCACTCGACGCAGCCTTTGAGAGCCGTGTTCAAGAAGACCCGCGGCACCTGCACCAGTTTGGCGCAGGCGTCCTCGGTGAACTTTACGCCGGGATCGATCCGGTTGGCCGCGTAGTACACGGTGGAAATCTCCGTCCCCTTCCCCTTCGGGATAGGCTGGGAGAAGGGCCGCCTGAACGCGGAGATCCAGAAGCGGGTGTTGTCGCGGTAGCCGTAGTCCACGGGGATCCGGGGGAAGCTTCCCGCCTTCACTCCGTCGATAATCGCATCCCGATGGTTGGGTTTCATGAGGATGCGGTCGATCCGGAGGATGAAGTGCGCGCCGTATTCGCAGGTGATCCCGTTGAAGTCGTGGTATGGACCTGGGTACGCGTCCATGACCCGGTCGCCTGAGGCGCCGTCAAGTTCCCTCATCCACGTGCATTCGAAAACCTGGAAGGATTCGGCCACGATCTTCGGCCGGACCGACCGGTTTCCGGACGACGTGGAATCGCCAGGTCTCCCTCCGCCCGCCACCGCAGCACCACCGTCGGCAGTGCGGGCGGTTTCGTTCGGGCCCGTGGCCGCCTCCCCGCAGGCAGGCCCGCTATCGGTACTCGGCGCCGGGCTATCCAGCAGGGTGAAGCGGCAGTTCCTCATCTTCTCCTCGGTCGTGTCGCCGGGGAAACCGAGGGCCACAACCTGCTTCATGTATCTTCTCTTGTCTGGTACGAAGTTGATGGAAGCCTTTCCCGTCCTGAGGATGTTTCGCGCCGTATTCGACGAGTTGCGCGCGAGGAGGAGCATAGAATAATACCCCTTTCCCGCGATGTAGTACGGAAAGCAGAGGGAATAGGGACCGAGGTTGGTCATGCCGTTTTCCGCGATCGTCCCGATGAGGACGGTCGGCATGGGGAAGAAACTCGAGGTCTGGTAAAAATTGTCCACTATCCTGAGTTCACGGAAATCTTCGTTTTTCATGGTTCAGATGCTCCTTCTTCTTCGCTCTTGGATATATGGTTTTCTCGGTATCAGTCCAACGCAAATCGTTCCCGCGTTGTTCTCAATCCCCCGCCGGTCCCCGATTGGCTTTGCCCAGCGCGGGCGGAGCCGCGCATCATTCAAGCAGAGACGCGAGAACGGGCTTGAGGAGCCCGAATTCGACATCCCGCTCCCCACTCCAGTCGATGAGGGACCGCGCAACGAATCGCACAAGGAATTCCGCGTCGATTCCGCGGCGCGGCCGGACACCGGCAAGCGACATCCGCACCCACTCCTCGATCTGCTTTCGGAAGGGCTCGCGGTTCCGGGCGCCGCGCTCCCACGCCTCACCGGATAGGTGCCGGGGGCTTTCAGCCCAGACCTTCCGGTAGACGGCCATGAAGCCAGAAAGCGACTCGAAGAGGAAACGGAGGTTCTCGATGGCCCGGGCCACGGGATCTTCACTTGTCGATGTAACGCTGCCCGCGGCGGATTCCGCTGCGTCCACGGAAGCAACCCCCGCCTCCGTCGCGCGGACTAGGTCGTCGAATGGGGTCGTTCCGGGCGCGGCTTCAGAATCTCCAGCCGCGGTCTCCGGCGCGGATCCTTCGGCGGCATAGCCCAACCGGAGCCGAACAGCCTCTTCTACCCGCGCCCAATCGCGGCTGATGACCGCGGTCAAGATCGCCTCTCGCGACGGGAAATAGTTGTAGACCGTGCCAAGAGCGATGCCGCATTCAGCGGCGAGCGCCCGTACGTTGAGGGCGTTCCACCCCTCCTCCGCAACGTGGTTCTTGACCGTATCGAGTATCCTATTTTGTACATCCTCAAGTAGTTTCGGCATACCTATTATGAACAATGTTCATAATAATCGATAAAGAGCGTGGTGTCAAGCGGCGGAGGCAGCCAACCCCGGCTGGAGATTCAGTCAGGAGTATGGAAAAGAGGAACGCCGATGGACGATGAGGTCATGAATATCGTCGCTGGGAATGCCGTCACTATCCGCCGCTGTCCCTTCCCGGCGCCAGCGGCCCGATCACGTAGCGGGCGCCGCTCGCCTTGCCGCGCATCTCGATGGCGCCCTCGCGTCGAAGCCTCGCGATCACCCGCTTGAGAATGCCGGCGTCGGCCTGCGGGAACTGTGCGGCGAGTTCCTTGAAGCTGAATCCGTCGGCCGACCGAACCAGGTCGGTCAGGATGAGGGCCCGTGCCTCCAGCGCGATATCCACGGGAGCGTCGGTGTACGGGACAGGCTGATCCATCACTTCGGACGGGCGTTTTCCGCTCGTCTCGACCTTCCGCGCCACGGACTTGAAAAAGGCGCCTGTCCACTGGTTGGCCAGCTTCCGGTTCCCGGCAAAGACCACGCGCACGGTCGGGTGCAGCACCGCGATTTCGGAGAGGAGGCGCACCAGGTGGGCGGGCGAGCGTTCCTCGCCTATCCGGGCCTTGTCGGAGAAATCGGCGTACAGGGCCTCAATCACCAGAGCGGCGTGGGGATAGGTGGAGAGCTCGCGCAGCTGGTGGTCCAGGATCTGGATCCGGTAGAGGTCGCTCACCATATTTTCGAAGCTCTTGCGCTCCACCACCGCGGCGTAGCGGTTGTCGATCACCAAGGCGTAGTCGCCGACCGGAAGCTCGTCCTTGCGCGTGCGCGATTCCGGGAAGCGCCACGGATATTTCTCCCTGGAATCGACGACCACCTCGGCCTCGCTCCTCATCCCCGCGTACAGAAGGGGCCTCCCCTTTGCCCGGTGCTCCCGCAGCCCCGCCTGGGTGCGGAAGAAGATCTGCTCCCGTACGATCCCGTCCTTTCCCGGTTTCTTCAGGAAGAGGAAATCGCAGCGCTTGCGCCTGGGCCGGTCCAGGACGATCTCCACCCGCTTCCCCATTCGCTTGAGGTACGCGATGGGCACGGACTCCACGAATTCGAATTCGGAAGGATCGTCGGTCGGGCGGCTGGGAACTGCGGTCCCGCCGAACCGCGCCTCGGTGGAACGCGGTTCGCCCGCCGCGGCCCCGCCATCTTCACCGCCGTCGGGGGGCCGCTCCCTGAGGCAGAAGATCTGTCCCCGCGCGCCAGGCCAGCTCTCCTGGGTCCGGAAGGCGATGACGGTGCGGCCGTCCTCCTCGATGACGATACGGAAGGGAAAACGGGGGT
>CAZPZF010000040.1:0-10526 GCA_964590705.1 uncultured Spirochaetales bacterium
GAGCCTGCCGACACCGCGACGCTCAGGTCACCTACCTGGAGGCTTCCCGTCCCATCCAGGACGAAGAAGATGACGTCCATCATGGAGGTATGGACCGCGAGGCTCTTTCCCGCCTCCAGCTCCAGGAGAACGACCTCAGATCCGGTGTCGGACGGGAACACCCGGCCGGTAAAGCCCTCGCCCTTCCTGGTGACCGCTGTTTCGAACAGGTTCTGTTGCATGGTTCCTCCCTCGTGCCCGGAAGACGCCGTCTGTGCCGGTTGGCGCGGCTGGTTCGACGCGCCGTCGACAAGCTTCGGGACACAGGTCAAAGGTAGCATGCGGATGGCCGGATTTCCGTATCAAATGGTACCCCGCGAGCAGATTCTTCCCGGCGCGCGGTTGCCCTCAGTTGCCATCATCAGCCCGCTGTGGTATCCTGCCAAACCATGAACGGGAAAACGATGGCAGACCGCGGCGCGAGCATCCTCCGCGGAATCCTGTGCGCTTCGGCGTTCCTGCTCGCGACCGCGGCAGCGGCCTGGAGCGCGGGTTCCGGGGTAGCGGAGGCGGTCTCCGGATGGAAGGAGCGCGCCGTGAGCGATACGAGAGGGAACGATGCGTCGGCGGAAACACCCCCGGCCGCGGAAAACCTGCCCGACGGGCTGTACGCGAGGATGATCACGTCGAAGGGGGAGATCCTCCTCTGGCTCGAGTTCGAGAAGACCCCCATGACAGTGGCGAACTTCGTCGGTCTTTCCGAGGGAGCCTTGGGCCCGGCGGGGCAGGGGGGCAGGAGGAAACCCTTCTACGACGGCCTCACCTTCCACCGGGTCATCGCCGATTTCATGATCCAGGGGGGGGATCCCACTGGAACCGGTTCCGGCGGCCCGGGGTACAAGTTCCCAGATGAGTTCGTGTTCGAGCTCAGGCACAGCGGTCCCGGCATCCTCTCCATGGCAAACTCCGGGCCGGGGACCAATGGGAGCCAGTTCTTCATCACCCATAAGGGGACCCCGTGGCTCGACGGCAAGCACACGGTCTTCGGCCATGTGGTTCAGGGACAGGATGTGGTCAACGCCATTCGGCAGGGTGACAGGATCGAGCGGGTCGAGATCGTGCGGGTCGGGGCCAAGGCAAAGGCCTTCACGGTCACCCAGGAGAGCTTCAACGCCCTCGTGGCTGACGCCCCGGAGCGGGCCAGGCGGATGGCCGAGGAGAGAAAGAAGCGGGATAGCGAGACCGTGGCCAAGCGCTGGCCGGACGCGGTCGTCACGGCGTCGGGACTGCGGTATATTGTCCTGAAGAAGGGGACGGGGAGCGGGAGCCCGATCATGGGGACACAGGTCACGGTCAACTATGTGGGCCAGCTTCTGGACGGCACGACCTTCGACAGCTCTATCGACAGGGGTAAACCCGCCGTGTTCAAGGTCGGCCAGGTCATCCCCGGCTGGAACGAGGCTCTCATGGCCATGAAGAAGGGGGAGAAACGGCTCCTCATCATTCCGCCCGCCCTGGGATACGGGACAAAGGGCTACCCCGGCGTCATCCCGCCGGACAGCTGGCTGGTCTTCGAGGTGGAGCTGATCGATTTCTAAATCAAAAAAAGGGCTGCCCGGAACGCTTTCCGGACAGCCCCTTTCTCAATTCTCGCGGTCAGATTCCAGGCTTGCGGCCTGATTCCGATTTTATGGCCAGATCCTGAATACGACCGGCTCCGAGGAGCCGTTGTAGACGGTGTCTCCGGCAGCCACGATCCTTCCCTCGGAATCGATGGAAAGCGAGGTGAAGGTGTCGTCGCTGGTGTTGAGGCTGAACCTGAGATACCCGTTGCCTGGGTAGTTGATCGTCTGATCCTCGAGCCCGTCGAAGCCCGCGTCGAGGACTCCCGTTTCCGTGAGGCGGAGAAGCATGAAGTCTCCGTCCATCCTGCCCCCGATGACGATCCTGTCCTGGTCATCAACGACGATATCGTAGGCATACATGGTACTCGCTCCGGTTCCCAGAGGATCGAGCTCTACCTTGCCGTTTCCTGGGTAGCTCAGGTAGACGCCCGAGGTGTCTCCGCCGTCAAAGGTGGTGTCGAGGGTTCCGTCCGCCAGGTAGCGGGCGATGACGATACTTGCATAGGTGGAATAATTTTCTCCCGCTACGATTATCCTTCCCGCAGAGTCGATAGCCAGGGACCTGTAGTTGACGCTGACGGCCCAGCTCTCGTCGACGTATCCGTTCGTCGCGTTGAACGTGGTATCGATCGTGCCGTCCGCGTTGAACCTGGCCATGATCCCGTGGCCGGTGTCGGAATTATACCCGCAGATCACGATCCTCCCCGAGCCGTCCATGGCCGCGGCCAGGATGGAAAGAGTCATGTCGCCGTAATTCCAGGTCACGCAGCCGTCAGCAGGATGGGTGCCGGCGCCGAAGGTCTCGTCGAGCGAACCGTCCGCGTTGAATTTCATGATCATGGCGTCATAGTTCAAATTCCCGTTGATGAGGGTTGTATACCCGGTTCCGACCGTGTAGAAGCCCCCGCCCGAAAGGGGCAGGATCTCGGCGATGTACGGGCTGGATGTCCATTGCGATCCTTCGTCAAAGGGGTAGAACTGGAAAAAACCATTTGCGGTTTCCTCGTACGAGAAGACTGCGGGGCCGCCGTCGAACCCGATGTCGATCCCGCCGTCCTCGCCGAATTTCACGATGCGCAGATACCCTCCGCCTTCTCCCGCGGTTATCATCGAGCCGTCGGAGAGAACCACGATGTCGCGAATATTAGTTAAACTGTCTCGGAAGAAGCTGAGGTAGCCGTTCGCAGGGAGGTTCCGCAAGTAGGAGTTGTTCAGGGAAACGCCGTCGAAGGAGGTATCCATGGTTCCGTCTTCCAGGTAACGGATCAGGTAGGAGTTGCTGTTGTTATCGCTATACCCGGCTATCACGATCCTGTCGTCGTTGTCGATGACGACGCTGGTCGTGTACTCGCTATTCGCCGTGTATTTCAGGGGCCAGACATAGCCGGATGTGCCCGCCGACGCGTCTTTGAAGGTGATGTCCAGGCTTCCCGACGGTGGGGGATCGGGTGGCGGTTGCTCTGGTTCCGGCTCCTCGGCCGTGGTGAAGCTCCACGCGTATTCCTTCAGGAAGGTATTGCCGGCGGTATCTGCTATGCCCGCCGTGGGGATCGTGACCGTGTACGTGGTGGAGTAGGCGAGCGCCACGGCCGGGGTGAATGTGACCGTCTTGGTTTCGGCCGCATAGGCGAGGGTCCCGGTTACTGCCGTTTCCCCCGCTTTCACGAGAAAGGCGGTTTCGGTCACCGAGTTTTCCGCGAGGTCGCGGAGGAAGGTGACCGTGACAACGGAGGCGATGGCGACATCGTCGGCGCCGTCAACCGGCGTCAACACGCTGATCCACGAGGAATCGGGGTCCCAGGGGTTGTCCCGCCCCATCTCATCGAACCACTCGCAGCCGGAAAGGGCAATGAGGAGCAGGATTAGGGGAATGACCGCGAGCGGCCTTATCCGCATCGATACCGTTTTTCTCATAGAAGAACCTCCAGCCGGTCTTACCGTTTCTCTTTTCGTTTCCATGTTATCTGCTCCACGTCGCCATGACGCTGAAACCGTCCGTTGCGGGAAGCACAACCCAGCTCAGGGGAATCACGATCTCTGCGGCCGGTTTTTCCGGCCTGGTGGCGAGACGGATGATCCCCACCGTTTCGGCCGCGAGACCCACCCCGGCGAGGATCGCTCCTCGGAGCAGGGTTTCCTCGCGGAGAGCGCAGGCCGCCGTATACGCGCCGTACAGGGAATCGAAGTCGCTGTCCGCGCGCGTATAGGCCTCAGCCGCGGCCTCGACCTCCGGCGTGATGGACAGGAGGGCGACGAGCAGCTCTGCTCCGCCCCACGCCATGGAGGCGAGCCCGGAGCTCACGAAGAGCCAGCCTGCCCAGTCGTCGCACGATTCGGGAACCGGGGCAAAGAAGTACTGCCATACCCCCAAACCGGAGAGACACAGCCCCGCGGCGCCCAGGCTGATGCCGGAGATAGCCGCCGCCTTCCGCCTTCCGGAGTCGACCAGGTATTCCGTGTAGGCCGTCTGGTGATCCTCCAGGTCTGTGAGGTATATGGCCGACGAGCGGTCAACCGCGAGTGTGAGGGGACCGGCCGCCTCAGCCAGGAGCCAGGCGCAGCCGCCGAGGGCGCTCACCCCACCCGAGAGGAGGATGAAGCCGGGCCAGTGGAACGCGGTTGGTTCGCGGTCGCCGACGCCTAGGATGATCCCCGTACCCAGCGATACCAGGCCCCCGGCGGAGAGGATGGCTCCGCGCCACAGGGTCGAAGAGCGTTCCGACATGCTGATCAGGTAGTCCGCGTACAAGGTGTCGAAATCTGTCGAGGCGTCTTCGTAGGCTGCGGCGGTCCGCTCCACCTCGCTTGTAAGGGATCCAACCGCCTGGGTGATGAGTTCCGCGCCGAAAAGCATTGAAGCGGCTCCCCCTGTTCCCAGGAAGAAGGCGGGCCATCTGAAGGGCTTGTCCGGAAGGTCGGCCAAAGAGAGATAGAGCCCGAGCCCGGTGAGGGCAGCGCCTCCGGCGGTCCACCCGATTCCCCAGCTCGCCTTCTCCTTCCAGGCCGCGTATTCGGTCTGGTAGGCCCGATAGGCGTTGTCCAGTCTCGCTGCGGACGACGTATACGCTTCGGTGGCTATGGAGAGCCGTTCCGTGCCTGACCAGCCGGCGCTCATGAAGTCAAGGCCTCCGATCCCCGCTATGACGAGGCAGGAGGCGACGGCTACGGGCCCGCCCACGCCGACATCGATATGCTCGCGGACCGACCGCTCGCGGAGCTGCCTCGGTTCCCGTGGCTGCCGTTCCTTCTTGGCGGGGACGGTCGGAGCCGGAACTTCCGACGCGGACGGAGCTTCGGCCGTCGGTTCTTCCGCGGACATGGAAGGTGCAGCCGGCTAAGCCGGTTGCGCTGCTGCGGTGGCTGGAGCGGTCGTGGCCGTCGTCGCCGGCGCTGAAGCCGCGGGCGCGGGTTGAGGCTGCGCGGGCTGGGCCGGCGTGGTGAGCTGCTGCGTTGTGGCGGCCACCTGGCCCTTTGCCTTTCTGGCCTGGTCGAGGGTGGCGATGACGCTGGAAGCCAGGCTCCCGACAAAGCTGTCCAGATCGTCCACCAGGGCGTCCAGGTTGGCGTAGACGCCGTCCTCAGCTCCATAGGTGGCTCCCGTGGAGGTTTCGAGGATCTTGCTCGAAAGCACGTAGCGCGAGCCGATCTTGCCGATGGTTCCCACCACGATCAGCTCCGCGGCGAGCATCCGCCCAAGTTCGAGCTGGCAGGATTCATCCGAACAGCCGGACATCGAGAAGGAGAGTTCCTTTGCCAGGGTGTCCCGCTGGGAGATGTCGATGACCTTGAAGCGTCCTGTCTTGAACAGGGAGGTCGAGAGCATCGAAATGACCAGGCGGGCTTCAGACTTGGAAACATCCTCTGAAGCGAAGTCGAGTACCGTGATGATCGGTACGTCCGATAGCTGCTGCCCCCAAAGATTGCAGATTGCCGCAAGAAGGAGGATCGGCAGGATGATCTTTTTACATTTCGTTGTTTTAACCGACATTGTGCTTTGCTACTCCGTCAACCCCGAACCGATGGTCGTATCTCGGATTCCAACAGGCCACAACGAGAAAAACAAACGGATCGCCAGGCAATTGTCGCAAAGATAGATACAAGTATACTCCTAAAAGTTGTTTTTACACACTTTTTTCAGAGTTTCAGGTACAATCGAACGCGCCGAGACTGAGGGTAGGCCTAAAATGACAACGACCGAAGATTCTCAAAGGGATGCTGGCATGCGCGACATCGTGGCCGCGGGGGAGGTCCTGGTCGACTTCATCCCGGCGGGGACGGGAGAAACCGGATACCCCCGTTACGAGGCGAACCCAGGCGGCGCTCCGGCGAACTGTCTCTCCGTCTGCTCCCTCCTGGGCGCGCGCGCCGCGTTTATCGGCATGGTCGGCGGAGACCCTTTCGGCGATTTCCTGATCGGAGCGCTGGACCGCGCGGGCATCGATTCCCGCGGCGTGGCGCGGACCGGGAGAGCGCCCACGACTCTCGCCTTTGTCCATCTCGACGCCGGCGGGGAGAGACGCTTTTCCTTTGTGCGGAATCCAGGGGCGGACACCCTCCTCCGCGCGGAGGATATCGATTTCTCTCTTATAGATCGGTGCAGGCTCTTCCATTTCGGCTCTCTCTCGCTGACCCATGAGCCGTCGCGGAGCGCGGTCCTGGAGGCTGCGGCGTACGCGAGGAAGCGGGGGAAGATCGTCAGCTTTGATCCCAACTACCGACCCCTCCTGTGGACCGATCCGAGGGAGGCCGTGGAATGGATGCGGAGAGGGTGCGCGTACGCGGACATCGTCAAGTTCTCCGAGGAGGAACTGATCCTCATCTGCTCCGGCGCCAGCTTCGGTCGCGGCTGCGCCCCGTCGACGCGTGACCTGGCCGACTGCGCGCGGAGCCTTCTCGCGAGCCCGGATGCCGTCATCCTCGTCACCGCGGGTCCCGAGGGGGCCTGGTGTTTCAGCTGCGGGGAGGGAATCCACTCGCCTGGGATTCCGGTAGCGGCCGTGGACACGACCGGCTGCGGCGACGCCTTTCTCGGGGCGTTTCTGTACGCGTACCTGCGCGAACCATCCCTCACGATCGCCGAAAAGCTGCGCTTCGCCGCCTGCGCGGGCTCCTTCTGGGCAACCAGGCGGGGAGGCTTTGCCGGAGGTTCGCCAGCCGACCGGGAGGGGATCCTCGCCCTGTTCGGGGCAGAGAGGGGATGACGGGACTTGCCGCGCGATAAGGCCGGCGATGATACTGGCCGCGTGGCGAGGCCGGCACCGTCGGCCTATCCGGAGTTTTATTAAGGAAGGAAGGGATGAAGAGACTGTCTTTCGGCGTCAAGGTTTCCTACGCGGCTGGAGGGCTCGCCCTCAATTTCGCCAACATGCTCATCAGCCAGTGGCTGCTGCGTCTCTACGCGCCGTCTCTCTCGGGAGCGCTCGTTCCGCCGGTCCTGTTCAGCGTCATCTTCCTGGTGGGTAGGGTGGTGGATGGGGTGACCGATCCGCTGGTGGGATACCTCAGCGACACATTCAGATCCAAACGGGGCAGGCGCAAACCCTTCATCCTGTTTGCCCTTCCGCCCACGGCCCTCGTTTCAGCCCTCATGTGGTTTCCGCCCCACGCGGAGGGGCTCCACTGGGTGAACGGGGTCTTCATCTTCGCGCTCGTCCAGCTCTTCTTCATCTTCTGGACCATACTCGCCAATCCCTACACGAGCATGCTCCCGCAGCTCACGGAGGATCCCAAGGAGCGGATCGACATCACCACCCTCCAGGCGGTATTCCTCATGATCGGCACCGCCCTCTCCGCGATCATCGGCAACATCAAGGAGGCGGCGGGCTGGGGCGGTCTCGGCGTCGCCGTGGGGGCGATCACGATCTTCTCCTTCCTGCCTACCCTCCTGTTCGTGCGCGAAGGGGGAGCGGCCGCCCCTCGCGGCGCCGCTGCGGGGAATAACGCGGCCGCGCCGGGAGGCCCGGATGCCGAACGACCACGCTTCTCGGTCACGCGCTTGGTCTCCTGGATCGTCACGACCTTCCGGAACAGGCCCTTTGTCCTCCTCCTCTCGGCGACGAGCCTCTTCTGGTTCTCGCTCAACACCATGATCCTCCTCATCCCCTTCTGGATCGAGCACGTCACTGGCCGCGGCGATTCCCAGGTCATTCTCGTGATGATTCCCTATCTCCTGGCGAATATCATCGCCTTTGTGCCGTGCAACGCCGCCTCCAAGCGCTGGGGAAAGCGGCCGGTTTTCCTCGTCACCCTCGGCGTTTCGGGACTGGCCTCGCTGTCGCTCGTTCTGGTGGGGAGGATAGGCGCTGATCCCTTTGTCCACACGCAGGTCATGATGGCGCTCTACGGGATCTCCACGTCGGGCTTCCTCATGCTTCCAAACGCCCTTCTCGCGGATGTGGTGGATTACGACGCGGAGCGGTCGGGCGAGCGCCGCGAGGCGATCCACTACGGGGTGCAGTCGCTGTTCCAGAAGGTGACGATCGGGCTCTCGATCGTGGTCTCATCCGCCCTCATGTTCGCGGGTGGGAGCGACCTTCCGACGATCCTGGGGCTCAAGCTGGTGGCGTCGGCTGCCGGCATCGCGGCCCTGGCCGCCATGGCGGTCTTCTCCGCCTACCGGCTGAAGGAGAAGACGGCGGTCCCGGGCGGAGACCGAAAGAAGGGCGCTTAAGATCAGCGGGTGTTCCGCCGGCGGCTGGAAGAAGCCGTTCAATCGTCCGGCTTGTACGCCGGCCCGCTGGCCTCAGCAAGGTCGGCCGGCCAACTGACTGGCTGGCCCGCCGTTACCGGATCGCCTCGAACTCATTCCGCGTCGGCGTACGGTTGTTCGAGGCGATGAATCGGTAGACACGCGCAGACCTCGTCTGCGTCCTCTCCATCGTCGCCCTGTCGACCCGGTACAGCCCGAACCGGGGTCCGAAGCCCTCGGTCCATTCGAGATTGTCGGTGAGCGACCAGTAGGTATATCCGAACACGGGAAGACCGTCGGCGATGAGGCGATGGACCTGGGCCGCGTGATCCACGATCATCCGGGGACGGCGGGAGTCGTCGGAATCGGCCATGCCGCTCTCCGTGATCATGAGGGGGAGGCCGGGATAGCGGGCCGCGAGATCCGCGCAGAGCCGGTACAGACCTTCCGGATAGATCTCCCAGCCCATGTCGCTTTTAATCAACCCGGGACCGTGCTCCATTCGGACGAGACCGACCGAGCGCGGAGAGAACGAGACGATCTGCCGGTAGTAGTAGTTGACCCCCAGCCAATCCAAGGTTCCCCGCCACTTTTCATCCGCGAGCCGGAGGTTCGGCCCGCCGGCCATCCGGATGTCGAGCCTGCCGGTTCGGAGCGCGTCCGGCATGTTCCGGTTGAAGAAGCGGTCGAGCTGTGTGCGGACGAAACGGTCCAGGGGATTGCGGGGCCGCGCTGGCTCGTACAGGGCGAAGAAGTAGATCATGCCGACGCGTGGCGGATGGGACTCCCGGTTCGTGCGGGGCTCGCCGCAGGGGCAGGACTCTTCGGCAGCGTTTTCCGCCCCTGCCCGGGGCGCCGCAATGTGACGGGCATTCCTCTCGCCGTGGATGATCCGGTACGCGGCGGCGTGGGCGTCCAGGAGTCGAGAAAATACCCGCAACCCCTCCTCCTTGTCCCGTTTCAGCGGCGGCAGATCGCCCAGGAACCAGCCGCGCAACACGTAGATCTGGGCGTCGATCATTGTGCTCCACCAATCGACGTACGGCCTGAAGCGCCGCGCGCATTCGGCGACATACGCCTCCCAGTGGGCAAAGACCTCGTCCGAGAGCCATCCTCCCTTCTTCGCGGCCCAGGTGGGGAGGGTGAAGTGCCACAGGTTGACGAACGTGGTGAAACCCTTGGCGCGCAAGGAGCGGAGCATGTTCCCGTATCGATCCAGCGCCGCCGTGTCGTACTCTCCCTCGCGGGGTTCGACCCTGCTCCACTCGATCCCGATTCGGTGGGCGTTATGTCCGTCTCGCGCCGCGAGGGTGAAATCCGATTCCCAGCGGTTCCAGAAATCGACGCAGATCCCAGAGACGCTTCCGTCCCTGAAGGGGCGCGGCTCGCCCCGTTCCCACTCGAACCAGTCGGCGTTGACGTTTCCTCCCTCGTGCTGGTATGCGTCCTCACCGGCCGCCCAGAGGAACCCTTGGGGAAACTCGAGCCCCCATGGCTCGCCAGAGGAATTCTCGCCGATCGTATTTTCCCAATCCCGCCCGCGCGCGCCCATGGTCGTCCTCCTCTCCCCATGATACCCCGCGAAACGGATTGGCGCTACGGGAAGGGGTCCGCGGGATACCCCGCTTCCCTTCGATTCTGTATAATCGGGTGATGGATTGGAAATCGGTCCGCGGCATGAAGAAAACGTTCCGGATCCTCGGGACGGCGTTCCTTCTCCTCTGGCAATTTCCCCAGCTCGTATTCGGACTGGTCATCGCCGCCGCCCTGTGCCCGTGGCTCGTGCGCGCGCGTCGTGACAGGGGAACGCTGTGGATAGGGATCCGGCTCCGGATCGGCGTCTCCTTCGGCCCCCTCATCTTCCTCCATGAGAACACTTCCCTGCGGATTCATGCCCATGAGTACGGCCATTCCCTCCAGAGCAGGTTCCTTGGGCCTCTATACCTTCCCGTGGTCGGTCTACCCTCCTTGCTCCGAGCAACAGTCTGGACACTTGGAAAAAAACCTGCGGCCGGGTATTATCGCGGCTATCCGGAGAACTGGGCGGACAACCTGGGCGGGGTAAAAGGAGATACAGGAATTCCACCAGACATATCCTGGATTTTTCATTGACAAACCCTTTTCCGCAAGGCGATAATTACTCATTTCATGTTAAGGAGTTCCGTCATGATGAAACGAGGTGTTTTTCCCTTCGTCGCAGCGTTCTTTTTCATTATTCTGTTTTCCTCAACAGC
>CAZPZF010000040.1:10536-17628 GCA_964590705.1 uncultured Spirochaetales bacterium
CAGCCTGGGCGGATGACGCCGCCTCGCCTGTCCGCCTGGAGTATGAGGATCTCGGTCTTGGTTTCTGCAAGATACATATATTCTACCAGGATCAGAATTATGGTTCCTTCATGAAAACCTCAACTTCCAGAGATGAGATCGGAGGAAGAATGAACGTGGTTACGGTGTACGATGATACACTCGTTCCTCTGCAGGGAATGGTTGATCTTTCCCTGGTACGAAAACTGTGCGACGGCTATACCGACATGCAGATGGCGGGACCCATATCCAAAATCCTGTGGGGAGGGCTGGCGCTCGTGCCCGGCATCCCCATTTTGGCGTTGGCTGATTACGATGACGGCGTACCGTATCTCGGAGTCGCCCTGACGGCCGTTGGGTTAGTCTGTTCAGCGGTTGGGGGGGTATGGAAACTGATATACGGTATCGGGCATAGTCAATTCGTGAAATACGAACCGCTGGTCGCTGAAGAGATCGCAGAGGCGTTACAGGGGTCGAGATAGCATCCCTCTTCCGGCGGAGAATGAGAAACCGTGTGGTACGCGCCCTGAAAAAACAGTATGATTGGGAAGCGATATGATAGCAGGGAGCGATATGGCGAGCACGGATCAAGAAAATCACAGAAAGGACGACTGGAATCCCAATCAGTACCTCCTCTTCCGTAACGAGAGGACCCAGCCATCCATCGATCTGGTCAACAGAATCAGGCCGGAGCGCCGGCCGAAACGGATCCTGGATCTGGGCTGCGGGCCGGGAAACAGCTCCGAGGTATTGACGCGCCGCTGGCCCGAGGCGGCGCTGGTAGGCGTCGACAATTCCCCGGCGATGATTGAAAAAGCAAAGGCGGAATACCCTGAGCGTGAATGGATCCTGTGCGACGCCGCGGAATACGATTCCTCCGATCCCTTCGATATCGTCTACTCCAACGCGCTCATCCAATGGATACCAGGCCATGAGCGGCTGCTGACGCGTTTCCTGTCCCTGCTGTCCGCTCGCGGGATACTCGCGGTACAGGTGCCCCAATTCACGGAGATGCCGTTGGGGCGGATCGTCGGCGAGGTCTCCCGCCGAAGCCGGTGGGCTGATAAGACACGGGGCTGCGCAGAACTGTTCACCTTCCACGACTATCGTTTCTACCACGACCTCCTCGCGGAAAAGGTGAGGAGCCTCGATATGTGGGAAACGGACTATATCCACCGCATGGAGTCCCATTGGGCCGTTATCGAGTGGATCAGAAGCACCGGCCTCAAACCCTACCTCGAGCGGCTCGGGGATGATGAAAGGGCGGACTTCGAGCGGGAAGTCCTTGATGGGGTGAAAGGCTCCTATCCGGCCCAGTCCGACGGAGCGGTGCTCTTCCCCTTCAAACGGCTGTTTTTTATCGGATACTGGTAGGAGCGAGGCGGCGCCGCCGGTTTTTCCTTCCCGTCGTCCGGCCCTTCCATTGACCAGGGGCGGCGTTTCCTGTCATTGTATCCGCATGAGCGCTCAGAACGGTATTTCCGCCCAAGCCGTTGCGGAGGAATACGGGCCGGTCGTATCGGCCATCTGCCGCCGGATGATCTTCCGCAGAGCCACGGCCGAGGACGCGGCACAGGAGGTCTGGGTCGAGGTCTTGAGGAGCCTGCCCGGATTCCGCGGGGAGGCTTCGCTTTCCACCTGGATCCATTCCATCGCCTTCAGGACGATACGGAGATACACGTACCGGGAGAAGGTATACTCCACCCGTTTCCTGCGTGAGCTTTTCCGGATCAACGAGAACGAGGGGAACTACGAGATTGAACGAATCCCCTCCGAAGACAGGCTCGCCTGGATCAAACAGTCCTGCAGCGACTGCCTTACGGGCATCCTCCACTGCGTTGACAACGATTCGAGATACCTCTACATCCTCCGCGTCCTCACCCCTCTCTCCTTCGACGCACTCTCGGAGATTTTCGGTCAGGACGCCGCGGCCCTTCGCCAGAATTTCTCCCGCGCCAGGCGGAAGATCCACGGTTTTCTGGAAGGCCAATGCACGCTCTATAATCCTTCGGGAACCTGCCGATGCAAGTTGCGGGAGCCCCTCTTGAAGACCGATCTGGCGCTGGAATACGCCACGGTGAGCGCGTTTTCCCGTTCATTGCTTTTCCTCCCCCGCGCCGAGAAATACTATGGAAATACCGATTTCTGGAAGGATCTCCTGTCACACACATAGCTTTTGGCGCCACTAATATCCATATACACACCACATCGTTTCACAGGAGGATTTCTATGGATCTGAATCATCTAGCGCCCTGCGGTATCGACTGCGTCAACTGCGAACTCTTCGGCACGAACTCGACGGACGAGTACCTCGCCGGCATGGCGTCCAGAATCGGAAAAGATCCCGAGTCCCTGCGCTGCAAGGGATGCAGGGAACAAGGCGGATGCTCCTTCTTCCGGAACTGCGAGACCCTCGCCTGCGTCACGGACAAAGGGATCGACTTCTGTTTCGAGTGCCCCGATTTCCCATGCCCCAGGCTTCAGCCCGCGCGGGACAGGGCCGACAAGCTTCCCCACAATTACAAGGTGTACAATCTCTGTAGGATCCAGAAGCTGGGGCCGGAGTCGTTTCTCGCGGAGGCGGGTCTTGTCCGGAAACGGTACTACGAAGGCAAGATGCGCATAGGGGCGGGTCCGCAGCTTCAGTGAGCGCGGACGGTTAATGCATACCTCCTTGCCTGGGCGGCCGGCTTTCCGTATCTTGAAGTAACGGAGCCCGCGCGCGGGCTTCCGGATCAGATCTTGCGATTATAGAAACCGGCGTGGATCGCGATGCCGCCCGGCACGGAGAATCTCTTGTCACCGAACTGGAAACGCGACATATCCCTCTTCATCGGAAGCCAGACCGTCTCCCTTTTCGGCTCTTCGCTGGTGCAGTACGCCATTACCTGGCACATCACCCTGGAGACCCAATCCGGTTCGATGATGACCATCTCGATCATCTGCGCGATGCTGCCCACGTTCATCGTCTCCCCCCTCGCGGGGGTCTGGGCCGACCGCTTTGACCGGAAGACGCTCGTCATTCTGTCCGACGCGGTTATCGCTCTCACGACACTCGCCGCGGCCGTGGCCTTCTTCCTGGGATACCGTGAGTACTGGATCCTCTTTGCCATCCTCGTCATCAGGGCCGCGGGGGGGGGGATACAGTCACCGGCCGCGGGCGCCTTGCTCCCCTCGCTCGTCCCGACAGAGCGACTGATGAGGGTGAACGGCGTGTTCTCGAGCATCCAGTCCGCCATGATGATCGTTTCCCCCATGGCAAGCGCCGCGCTTCTCGCCCTGGCGCCCATCGAGTACATCTTCTTCATAGACGTGGGCACCGCCGCGATCGCCATCGCCATCCTCCTCTTCTTCCTCCACATCCCGGCGGCGGAGCGGCCCGCGGAAAGGGCGGGGACGGGCTATTTCCACGAGCTTCGCGAAGGCTTCCGGTACATCAAGGGGCACCGATTCATCATGGGCTTCCTCGCCTTCATGGCCGCCTTCCTCTTCCTCTGCGCTCCCTCCGCGTTCCTCCCCGGTCTCCAGGTGACCCGGAACTACGGACCCGCCGTTTGGAGGCTGACCGCCATCGAGATCGTCTTCTCCGCGGGGATGATGGCGGGCGGGGCGGTCATCGCCGCTTGGGGCGGTTTCAGGAACCGGGTGTACACGATGACACTATCGCTCGTCATGATGGGACGCTGTACCATCGGCCTCGGCGTGATCCCGTGGTTCTTCCCCTATCTGGTCGTCATGGGGCTCTACGGCGTCCTCATGCCCCTGTTCAACACCCCTCTTACGGTGATACTGCAGGAGAAGGTGGAGGACGCGTTCAGGGGAAGGGTCTACAGCGTGCTCACGATGATCTCGACTGTCATGATGCCCCTGGGCATGATCGTGTTCGGGCCGATCGCCGACCTCGTCCGGATCGAGTACCTCCTGATCGGAACGGGCATCGTCCTCACCGGCATATCGGTTCTCATGGGATTGAATCGAACCCTGGTCGGCGAGGGGCTGCCGCTCGTTACGGGAGCGGAGGGGGATGCGCGGGAGAGGCTTGACCGATGATGGATACGATGTGATAATGACCGCCGCGAGGGGGAAGCGATGAGCGATCAAAAGCAGGAAGGGCGGGATCAGAGACCCGGGAAAGCCAAGCATCTGACATGGCTGGCGGTTGGAGTCGGCGTGGGCGCCGGTATCGGCGTGGCGATCGACAATATCGCCGCTGGCGTCGGAATCGGCATAGCGGCCGGTGTCCTCCTCTCGATCGCGATGAGAAAGAGGGACAAGGATAAGAAATGACGCGACGCAGGACGTGGTCCTGTATCCCGTGAACAAGATACTTTTCAACTGAAGGGCAGGAAAAAACACGGTCCGGTTGGGTCTTCTCGGCGCTGATTTCGGACGCGCCGGGACTTCCCTGTGGTAGTCCGGACGATCGCGGATTCGAACCAGCGGGCTCGCAGATGCGATCCAGTAGGCTCGCAGATGCGATCCAGTAGCCATCGAAAGATGTCCGTCCTTGCCTCGGGGCGAGTCACGCCCAGGGGGGAAGAATGGACTCTGTGGTTACTACGGTTTTTTTCGACGGCCGGTTCTGGGTCGCCATGATCGAAAAAATCAGCTCAGACGGACGCATCCGCGTCGGGAGACACGTGTTCGGACCCGAACCGTCGAACAACGATCTCCGTCACTTCTATCTCTACGGATATAATGATGTGCGCGTCTACGAGAGCCCGATACAGGTCCGCGTGAACCCGAGGCGGAGTATCGGGGAAGAGTCGCGTTCCACCTTAAAATCCAAAGCCGCGTTCAAGGAACTCCAGCGTATGGATCTCGCCGGGAAAAAGGCCGATCTGCGCAACGAGGAACGGGAAAATGCACAGGAGCGGTTCAGGCTGAAAGCGGAAAAACGGAAGAAGAAGCACAGAGGTCATTGAGGCTGTCTTCCCGTTTTTTCACCGGGAATTTGCATTATTCCGCCCGCGTTCCTATGATTTCAGTATTAAGGCATCTTTCGGAGGGCAGCATGAAAACAGGAATCAAGCGGATCTCGATACGCCGCAAATTAACGGCATGGTCATCCATCATGTTCGTCCTGATCTGCGTCAGTCTGGGCGTTGTGGCGTACCAGGCCGCGTATCAGTCGCTCTCGGATCAGATAGGGGACAGCCTGCCGCAGCTGGCGTCTACAGGGGCTCACCTGATCCGGAGCCGGCTCGACACGCACCTGCGGGTTGTGGAGACAATAGCGAACAGCCCTTCCATGAGATCCATGGACTGGGAGATCCAGAAGGCCATCCTCAAGCAGGAGGCGGCGCGGCTGGGATACCAGCGGATGAGCATCGTGGCCGTGGACGGGAACGCCCGGTACCCTGACGGCACGACCGCCTATTTCGGTGACAGGGCCTATTTCAAGGAGGCCCAGAACGGCAGATCCGTAATCTCGGACGTGCTCATCAGCCGCGTTTCCAACAGCCCTGTCATGGTGGTCGTGGCGCCGATACCCGCGGCCGAAGGCGGAATCGCCGCCTTCCTCATGGCTGTCCTCGACGCCACGTGGCTCAGCGAGACGACGGATACCATCACGTTCGGGGAAACGGGGTACTCCTACATCATCGACGGTGCGGGTACAGTGATAGCTCACAAGAACAGGGATTTTGTCCTCGAACAGAGGAACTTCATCAAGGAATCGGAAACCAACCTGGAATATGTCCAGCTGGCTTCCATGCTGAAGCGCATGACCATGGGGGAAACGGGCATGGACGAATACCCCTTCATGGGAAGCGATAGGCTCTTCGCGTTCCAGCCGATAGAGGGGACTTCCTGGTCCATCGGCGTCGGAGCGATCAAGGACGATGTGTTTTCCTTTGTATACTCGATGCGCTTGAACATCGTCATCATTTCCGCCATCATGCTTCTGGTCGGCATCGTCTTCATAACCATCCTATCTCGCACCATAGTAACGCCCATCCGCAGGACATCTGAGATGCTCAAGGACATCTCTGAGGGTGAGGGCGATCTGACGAAGCACATCTCCGCTAAAACGAAAGACGAGATCGGCGAGATGGCCCACTTCTTCAATATCACCCTAGACAAGATCCGCAACCTCATCTCTGTGATCAAGGATCAATTCGTGAAGCTTTCCGATATCGGCTCGGAGCTTTCGGCGAACATGAACGAAACCGCTGCCTCCGTGAACCAGATCAGCGCGAACATCCAGAGCATCCAGGCGCAGACGATGAACCAGTCGGCCAGCGTGACCGAAACCAATTCCACCATGGCCAATATAACCACGAACATCGAGAAACTGAACGAGCTCGTGGAACAGCAGTCGACGAACGTGACGCAGTCGTCATCGGCCATAGAGCAGATGCTGGCCAACATCGCGGCCGTCACCCAGACCCTGGTCAGGAACGCGGCAAATGTGCGCGAGCTTTCGGCCGCCTCTGAGAGCGGCAAGGCCGACCTCTATGCCGTATCCGCGGACATCCAGGGGGTGACCAAAGACTCCGACAACCTCATCGAGGTCAGCTCCGTGATCGAGAACATCGCGAGCCAGACGAACCTCCTGTCCATGAACGCGGCTATCGAGGCGGCCCACGCCGGCGAGGCGGGGAAGGGATTCGCCGTGGTTGCCGACGAGATCCGTAAGCTCGCGGAGTCCTCCGCCGAGCAGGCCAAGACCGTTTCCGCGGTGCTGAACCGGATCAAGAGTTCCATGGAGGCGATCAACCGGCAGACGAACCAGGTGCTCTCCAAGTTCGAGAAGATCGAGGCGGAGATCGGCGTGGTGTCCGATCAGGAAGAGACGATACGGAACGCGATGGAGGAGCAGAGCGCGGGAAGCAAGCAGGTGCTCGAGGCGGTGAGCATGCTCAACGAGATAACCCAGAAGGTCGCTTCGAGTTCTTCGGAAATGCTCACTGGCAGCAGGGAGGTGATCCAGGAGAGCAGGAACCTCGGCAGGATCACCGAGGAGATCACCTCGAGCATGAAGGAGATGTCCGCCGGCGTGCGGGAAATCACCGTAGCCGTGAACAGGATCAACGAGATAACGGGAACCAATAAGGAAAGCATAGAGATCCT
>CAZPZF010000041.1:0-17453 GCA_964590705.1 uncultured Spirochaetales bacterium
ACCCTGAAGATCGGCAGGAAGGACTTCGGCAGCGCGGAGAAGTCGATGGTCAAGCTGAAAGCCGAGCATGTATCCTTCTTCGGAGACATGGCCCTGCTCCAGAAGGAACCGCGGAGCGCCTCCATAACCGCGTCGACCGACTGCGTCCTCTATGAGATCAAGAGGGACGATTTCATCCGGATCTGTGACGAGAACCCAACCCTGGGGCTCAAGGTTCTGCGAAGGATCGCCACCACCCTGTGCGACCGTGTCAGAAAGGGAAACGAGGATATCCTGAAGCTGACAACGGCGTTGAGCATTGCTCTGGCGCGGTGACTGTGCGATGAGCGGACCTGCCCGTGCCATGTTCTTCCCAACCCTCCTTCTTGTGGCTCTCCTCTCCTCTCTTCCCGGAACCGTCGTTTTCTCCCAATCAGGCCTTGGCCTTCCCGGAGCCACCGCACAGACGGCGGGGGGGGCGGTCTCGGCCTCGACCCTTCCGGACGGCTTCCGGAGGATCAGGCTCGGAATGGGTCTGGATGAGGTCAAGACCCTCCTTGCAAGCGATTCCTATTTCCTTTTCCGCGGCGATCCGGATGTATCGCTTCTCCTGGAGCCGAATACCACACTCATCGAGTGTAGGGGATCCTTCTTCATCGAGAGGGCCTTTTTCCAGTTTCACGACGAGAGACTCTACATCATCATCCTCATGATGAACCAGGAGCGGATCGACCATTACAGCCTGTACACGACACTGACGGAAAAGTACGGAAGCCCGACGGAATTCAGCCCGATCAAGGTCCTGTGGCGATCCGGAGATGTCGAACTCGCCCTTGAACGCCCCCTGACCGTCAAGTACCTCTCTCGGAGGGTCTTCGAGGCGCGGAACGCCGCTGGGGAAGCCGCGGAGAACGTCATGGAGACCCTGCGGGATGAATTCCTCGGGCAATTCTGAAACGAGGGCGTTCCGCGCGGCAACGGCCGTCCTCCTCTTCTCCGCGGTCTTTGCGGCCTGCTCCGGCGGACGCCGCCTCCCGGAGGAATCCGTGGTGATCGGAAACGCAACCTTCATCCTCGAAGTGGCGCGGACTCCGGAGGAACAGCGCACGGGATTGATGCACCGGAAGAGGATGGACGCGGACAGGGGTATGATCTTCGTCTTTCCCGAGGACAGGAAACTCTCGTTCTGGATGAAGGATACGCTGATTCCCCTCTCGATCGCCTACGTCGACTCTTCCGGGACCATCCGGGAGATTCACGATATGGAACCGCTCTCGCTTCGGCCTGTGGAATCCGCGGTTTCGGTGCGGTACGCCATCGAGCTGAACAGGGGCGCCTTTGCCGTAGCCGGGGTCGGACCCGGTTCAAGGATCGACCTTCCGACCGGCCTTCTCCGCTGAGAGCGGCCCCTCACTCGTCCGCCTCTCCCTCTCCGATATCGGGGAACAGCTGGGGCTCGGGGCTGTCCACCGGCGATTCTGGCTGGTTCATCAGGATCTCGACTTTGCGTTCGACTCTTGACAGTTCCTTCTCCAGTCCCCGCGCGAGCTTGATCCCCTCCTCGAACATCGATACCGCTTCCTCCAGGGAGAGCTCTCCCCCCTGAATGGCCGCGCTCAGTTCCTCGAGCCTGGACAGGCGTTCTTCGAAATTTTTCATGGATGGATCTCCTCGATTCTCGCGTCTATGGATCCCTTTGAAAAGATCACCTCGATCGGATCTCCCGGCGATACGCCGCCGATTCCCGTCATGGGCTTGCCCGTCCGCCTGTGCTTTACGACCGCGTACCCTTTCGAGAGGATGGCCATGGGCGAATGGGCCTCGAGGCTCCGGGAGGCGAGCTCGAGGCGATGTCTCGATTCGCGCACAAGCTCCCGCATGCCTGTTAGCAGTCCCTCCTTGGCGTCATCGAGCCGGAGGAGGAAGGGCTGCATGAGGACGTTGAAGCTCCGCTCCATGGATTCGGGGGTGTAGAACCTGAGCAGTCCCCGAATCTCCGTGAGCCGCCTGTCCATCGCCCTTCCCAAGGAGCGGGCGGCCTCCCCGATCCTCCGGCGCAGGTCCCCTCGGTCCGGCGTCACGATCTCCGCGGCGGCGGAGGGGGTCGGGGCCCGTCTGCTCGCCGCGTAGTCGCACAAGGACCAGTCGACCTCATGTCCGACCGCGGATATCACCGGGATCTCCGATTCCGCGACCGCCCGCACCACTTCTTCATCGGAGAAGGGGAGGAGATCCTCAATGGAGCCTCCGCCGCGGCCGACGATGATCACGTCTCCCAAGCGATGCGCGTTCGCCAGACGGATCTGCCTCGCGATGATCTCCGCGGCCCCTTCGCCTTGGACCGGCGCGGGGAGGATGAGGATGTCGATGCCCGGATTCCTCCTTCGGGTCACGGTGAGGATGTCGCGTAGCGCCGCGCCGGTGGGCGATGTCACAACGACGATCCGCGATGGCAGCAGGGGGATCGGTTTCTTCAGGGATTCGTCGAACAGCCCCTCCGCCGCGAGCTGCCGCCTGCGCTCCTCCAGCATGGCCAGGATCCTGCCCTCTCCGGCGAGTTCGATCGTTTCACAGATGAGCTGGTAGGTTCCCCTGACCGCGTAGACCGATATGTTCCCGCCGGCTACCACCATCTGGCCGTCCGCGGGCGCGAATCTGAGGGAGCCGAGGCGGCCTCTGAACATCACTGCGGAGATGGCGGCCTCGCGGTCCTTGAGGGTGAAGTAGAGATGGCCGGTGCTGGAAGGCCTGCAGTTGGAAATTTCCCCCTCGATCCGAACGGAAGGGAAGCTTCCCTCGAGGGTATCCTTGATCATCCGGGTGATCTGGGTTACGGAGTAGACGCCGTCCTCGGGGGCTTTCATGCGGAGAGCCTACCTCAATTCGCGGGGAAAAGCAATCGAAGCGCCGGATCCGGGAGCTTCCCCGCGCAGGATGCGATCTCTTGCGACCACATCGCCCGCGGATGCCAAGGGGCTCCTTTTTTCAGTAAGCTTCCCTTCACTGCGCTTTGCATCCTGTCGATAATACAAGAGAATATGAAGAACATCGCGTTCGTGAACTGTATCGGCCTGAACCGGTATGCTCTGGAACCGCTTCCGAACGGCCGGAATGCTTTCTCCTCCGCGATCGAAACGGCGAGAAAGCTCCCAGATGTCGAGCAGATCGTGGTTCTCTGTACGGAATTCCGTAAGGAATTCGAGGGACTCTCCGCCGCCGTCCAGGAAACCTGGACCCTCCGCACCCTCGTGGAGATCTTCATCAAGGAAGGGGAGGGGCACGATTCCCTCTTCTACCTCTACGGGGATGTTCCGTTTCTCGATTTGTCCCTCTCGGGCAGGATGTATGGAAACCACCGTAAGTACTTCGCCCAGTACACCTTCGCCGATGGATACCCCGGCGGACTCGCCCCCGAGATCCTCTCGGTTCAGGCTCTCCCGATGTTGGCCGGACTCGTCTCCGACGAACCCATCCCTGAATCCCGCGGGGAGCTGTTCTCCATCGTCTCGAAGGACATCAACGCGTTCGACCTCGAAACCGAACTCGCGCCCGAGGACCAGCGGCTCCTCAGAGTAAGGCTGTCCTGTGATTCCAAGCGCAACGCTCTCCTCGTCAGGAGGGTGATGGAGAGCGGCGTGCATACGCTGCCGGAGATCACCCGCATCCTCGGCGAAAGGCCCGAGCTGCTGCGGACCCTTCCCGCTTTCGCGCCGATCCAGATCACGGGCGGATGCCCCCAGGCCTGCTCCTACTGCCCCTATCCTCTTTTCGGCGGTGACGTCATGACGCGAAGGGACGAGATGCCCCTCTCCTCGTTCCAGCGGATCATGGAAGAGGTGAAGTCCTTCTGCGACGACTGCGTCATCGGACTCTCCCTGTGGGGGGAGCCTTCTTTCCATTCCTCGATCGAAAGGATGATCGAGTCGGTCGTATCGATCCCGGGGCTTTCCCTTCTTGTCGAGACAAGCGGCATCGGGTGGAAACCAGGGTCCATCGAGAGGATTCTCTCCCGCGGAGGAAGCGGGATCACGTGGATCGTTTCCCTGGACGCCAAGGATCCCGCCCTGTATCGAAACCTCAGGGGAGACGGAATGGGAGAAGCCCTTGCGTTCGCCGGAGAGCTTTTACGGCTCGCCCCGGAAAAGACCCATGTCCAGGCGGTGCGGGTGAAGGAAAACGAGGAGGACATCGAGACCTTCTACCGTGAGTGGAAGGGGGTTACGCAGAACGTGATCATCCAGAAATACGACTCCTGCGCGGGGCTTCTCCCCGACCGGTCCGTCGCCGACCTTTCACCGCTGAAGCGGTTCCCCTGTTGGCATCTCAAGCGGGACCTCCCCATCCTCATCGACGGAACGATCCTGAACTGTCGAGAGGAAACGCCGACGGGACGTTCGACGGCTCCGTCCCCCGGGAATATTCTGGAATCCGGACTCGAGGAGCTTTGGGAGAAGGGAGCGGATCTGTACCGAGCCCATTGCCTGGCAAGTTACCCAGAACTCTGTATGGGATGCGATGAGTACTATACCTACAACTTCTAGAAGGCCGAGAATCCCCTATACAATCGTCGGCGGGACGAGGGGAACGGAGGGCGGGGCGCCCTTTGCGGGGGTCACCCTGTGCCTCCTCAACCGCGGAGGCCGCCTCTATCGGGCTGAGCTCTATACGGAATTGGTCAATCTCGGTTTCGCGGAGATCCTCTCGGTCGAGGGTCCCGCGAATTCCTACGACATCGAAAACCTCTCGCTCCGGTTTCCCACCATCCGATTCCTCCTCCTCCACGAGCGGGCGACGTCCGGGGAAATGGTGAATATCGGTATAGACGAAGCGAGGGAAAACTACGTCCTCGTGCTCTGGAACGACATGAGAATCGCCCCCGGATCCCTTTCGTTCAAACTGCTCGAACGTTCCGCCTCTCTCCAGTCCCTCTGCGTCGTTCCCATCCTCCAGAACCATCGGAACGAAACGATACCAAGCATCCAGGCCCCCGCTTTTTATGGAAGGCTTCTCAGGATCCTTCCCATGGCTCCTTCCTCGGACGGAGCCGTCTCCCTCTTCCCGTTCGATTTTTGCGGGCTGTACAGCAGGGAACGGTTCATCCTGACGGGAGGTTTCGACCCCTCTCTCGGTAATCCGTATTGGCAGAAGATGGATTTCGGCTTTCGCTCTTTCATGTGGGGAGAACGGATCGTCTGCAACACCGCTCTCCGATTCTCCTATCTGATCGACCCGGAGCATGAGGACGCAACGCCCGACGAGAGTTACCGCCTCTTCTATTTAAAGAATCTGGCGGTTCGGCATAGCGGGGACGCGGGGGTTATCCCCGGTAGGATCCTCTTCTCCTACTGGCTCAAGTCCGGTGTCGGTTTCCCGGCCGCTCTTCGGGAATTCAGGGAAGTGCGGGAGTGGGTCCGCATCAACACGTACCGCTTCAAACAGGACGCCCGGGGAGTCACGGAACTATGGGAGATACCGGATGTATGAAGGCAGTCATCCTGCAGGTCCGTCTCGATTCCACGAGGCTCCCCGGTAAGGCACTCCTCCCCCTCGCGGGCAGACCGGCAGTGCTGCGCGCCATGGACGCCCTCCGCCTCATTCCCGCAGATTCCTATATCCTCGCCACCGAGCCTGGAAGCGCCGGGCCTCTTTCCCCTCTGGCCGATGAGGCCGGTTTCGAGCTTTTCGTGGGAAATAAGGAAAACGTGCTCAGACGGTACGCCGACGCGGCTCGGAAGTACGAACCTGACGCGGTGATCCGGGCCACCGGGGACAATCCCCTCGTTTCGTGGGAGATGGCCGTTGCCGCGTGCGCCCTCTTCGACTCAACGGGAGCGGATTACGCGGCGCTCTCCGATCTACCGCTGGGAGCGGGTGTCGAGGTCATCGGAACCTCGGCGCTTCTCGAGGCGGATCGGAGCGAGACCGATTCCTACGAGAAAGAGCACGTGACCCCCTTTCTCTACCGGCGGCCGGACCGCTTCAGGATCGTTCGATCCCAGGCCCCTCACCGGTATCGTCGCCCCGATCTCCGGGTGACCATGGACACGTCCGAGGATTACCGGTTTCTCTCCGGCGTTTTCGAGGCATTGAAGGACAGGATGCCCGTTCCGCTCCTCGATCTCATCGATTTTCTGGACAGGACAAAAGGCAGAAACCCGTGAACAGTACGGCCGGACGGATCCTCTACGTCCCCATGACGGAAAAAGGGGGCGGAACCGGGCATCTGGTCCGCTGCGCTCGGTGGGCGGCGGCCGACCCCCGGTCATTCCTGCTCGTGGAACCGGATTCCTCGCTTCTCCGGCCGCTCATGGCCCTCCCGTGCGTCGCTTCGCTGGCGGAACAGGGGAGGATCCTCGAAACGCTCTCCGATTCAGACAACTTTGACATTGTCGTTTTCGATCAGCTTAAGACCAAAGAAACCGTTTTCCGCGCCGTTTCTCCACGAGCATCCCTCTGCATCGGGATAGACGAAGGGGGGTCTCTGCGCGCTACCTTACCGTATCTGATCGACACCCTTCCTGGCCCGCCGAAAAGAACCAATCCGAACCTCTTTTCGATTGGTTTCCTCGACCTGCCTGCTCCGGTTTTCTCGACAAGCTCCGTCTCCGCCCCCGTCCTCCTCACCTTCGGAGGTGAGGATCCTGCGGGGCTTGCCCCTGTTCTCGCACGGCACCTGGTGTCCCGAGACCTGTTCCGGCCCGATGAGATCACCGTCGCCCTTGGACCAGCGGCAAAAGATTCCGATTTTCCTCCCGGAATCGGCGTCAGGCGCTTCGGGGGAGGGCTGCGTGACGCCTTGAGCGGGTATCGTACCGTGTTTACCTCCTTCGGCATCACGCCTTTCGAGGCTCTCCGCTCTGGCTGCCGGGTCATCCTGTTCAATCCTACCCGGTATCACCGGCTTCTCTCCCGCGTCTCCGGGTTCCCGGAAGTGGGAGTCGGCAGGGTGGACCACGACCTTCTCCTTCACGCGCTTCGTCGGCCATGGCAGCCGGAAAGGGATCCTCAACTGGTTCGGTTCCTTACGGAACCGGATCGGCCGTTGGGAGCATTCCTGCGGTCGCTGGACGTTCGGCGGTCAACCGCGTGCCCTGTTTGCGGAACCGCAGGAAACAGGGTTATCGCGAGAGAGGAGCGGAGGAGCTTTTTCCGGTGCGGGAGCTGCGGCATCATCTACCAAACCCTCTTCGAAAAGCGGGGATCGAGCTACACGAGGGAGTATTTCTTTGAGGAGTATAGAAACCAGTATGGGCGAACCTATCTCGAGGATTACGAAACCATTCGCGGATATGCCAGGCCGCGGCTCAGGCGGATCGGTGAAACGGTTGTCGCCGGCCTGTCTGCCGGCGCCGCTGTCGGCCCCGGCGCCCGGAAAGCCTCTCTTCTCGATATCGGATGCGCATACGGGCCCTTTCTCGCCGAAGCGGCGGAGTGGGGCTATGAACCGTTCGGCGTGGATGTCTCCGAGGACGCGGTGCGCTATGTGAGGGAAACCTTGGGAATTTCCGCCGTGTGCGGGGATTTCCTCGCTCTCTCCGAACCGGGTTCCGATGCTCTGTTCGGAGGAAGACGCTTCGATGTCGCTGCCATGTGGTATGTCATTGAACATTTTGAAAAACCTGCTATCCTTCTCGAAAGGCTGGGGGCGGTCGTACGGCCGGGAGGGGTCTTCTCGTTCTCGACTCCGAACAGCCGCGGGGTGAGCGGCAGAAAGGATATCCTGCGGTTCTGCCTTTCGAGTCCGAAGGACCATCACACCATCTGGGATCCTCGGTGCGCCCGGAGGATCCTCCGCGATTTCGGGTTTTCCGTGCGGAGGGTCGTGGTCACCGGGCACCACCCGGAGCGCTTCCCCGTGATCGGGAAGAGCCGATCCTCGCTGGTCATCGGTGCGGTGCGCGCAATGAGCGTTCTCTTGGGTCTCGGGGACACCTTCGAGGCGTATTGCCGGTTCTCGGGCCAATCGAGGCGAGCAACGACAGGGAAGGGATGATGACGGACAAAGGCATTTTCATCTTGGGAGCCGGGATCATGCAGATCCCCGCCATCAGGATTGCGAAAGAACAGGGATGGTGTGTCGCAGCTGCGGATGGAAACAGGAACGCGCCCGGCGCGGCGCTCTGTGACAGGTTCTTCCCTGTCGACCTGAAGGAGAGAGAGGCACTCCTCGCCGCGGCCCGGGAGCTTCAACGGACCGGTTCCCTCGACGGGGTCTTTACCGCGGGTACCGATTTCTCCGCCGCTGTAGCGTGGCTCGCGGAGCGCCTCGGTCTTCCCGGCATTCCGTACGAGGCTGCCCTGAACGCCTCGGATAAGGGAAGGATGCGTCAGCGCTTTCGGGAGGCTGATATCGCCTCTCCTCCCTTCCTCGTCTTCGAAGAAAACGACACCATTGACGATCCGCCCTTTCCCCCGCCATGGGTAGTCAAGCCTGTGGACAACATGGGAGCGCGCGGGGTCAGGAAGGTTGACTCTTCCGCCGCGCTGCGTGACGCTTTCACGGAAGCGCGAAAGAACTCCCGGAGCGGCACTGTTGTGATCGAGGCGTATATTCCGGGGCCGGAATTGAGCCTGGATGGACTCGTGCTTGACGAGCGTTTCTTTCGCTGCGGATGCGCTGACAGGCATATCGTTTTCGAGCCCTTTTTCGTCGAAATCGGGCACACCATGCCGAGCGCCCTTCCCCGGTCCAAGACAGAGGCCGCGTGGGAGATTCTCGCGCGGGGCGCAAGGGCGCTCGGCGTAACCAGAGGGGCGATCAAGGGTGATATCAAGATCTCCGAAAACGGTCCCATCGTCGGCGAAATAGCGGCAAGACTCTCCGGCGGATTCATGTCGGGGTGGACCTACCCGTACGCGAGCGGCAGGGAGGTCACGCTCGGGGCGATGAGGATCGCCATGGGTATGGATCCTGGTTTGGACACCCCGGAAAAAGAGCTGACCTCAGCCGAACGCGCCTTCATCTCGATCCCCGGTCTGGTGACGAGGCTCTCTGGAGTGCGGGAAGCCGAGGAACTGCCCGGGGTGAAGAACGTTTTCGTGCTCAGGCAGCCGGGAACTCGGGCAGTATTTCCGCGGAACAATGTCGAAAAATGTGGGAATGTGATCACCCAGAGCGATTCCCGGAAGGAGGCGGTCAGCGCTGCCTCGGACGCTGTCTGGAGGATCGTCGCGCGCCTCGCTCCCGGAGACAAAGAAACCGAGGATTTTCTCTTTCGGAACGATTCAGGCTGGCCCCCGCCTGCGTACACCCTGAGGAGCGAGGGAAATCGAGCGGCGCTGAGGGAAATGCCCGATTTCCTGTTTCCGGAATCGATGGTGCAGGCCGACGAGGACGGGGGCGCACGGAAAAGCGACCTGCCTCCGATCGCCCTCATCCCTCTTCCCGAAACCGAAGAGGGAGCCGTGGATTGGATCGGGCGGCCGTTTGCCGAGGCGCTCAGACAGGTGTCGGATCTCAGCGGAGCCTCCTTGGCGACGGATCCGTCGGCCATCCGGATCGGCTGGCCTTTCTGGAGAGGATTCCTCGCCGGTGGGATCCAGGGCGGCGTCTGGGTGGTAGATACGATCCGCGCTTTAGGCTGTTCGATCCGATCTATACGGAACCTGGCCGCGGGATGGCGAGGGCGGAGCTCATGAAACGAGATCGATCCGCAGGGATGAAGCTCTCCGCGCTTGTTTTTGGATTCGTGATCCTTGGCCCCTCCTCCGCCTGGGCGGAAACGCGGCTGTCGGAGCTGATCGATTCGACACGCATCCGGTGTTCGTATGAATCGGAGAGGTCCATCGTCCTTCTCTCCGCGTACGGCCGTGTCCTCGTTTTCAGCCCCGGTTTTTCCCTTGGGCTCCTCGACTATCGGGAGGTGGTCGAGATGGGCGAAACCTCATACCGGAATGGGGAGATCTGGCTCTCCGAAACCGCGGATACCCTGATCAGGGGGATCTTCGCGCCTCAAGCGGGCGATCGCCAGAGGATTGCCGCCATCATCATCGATCCAGGCCATGGGGGAAAGGATCCAGGAGCCATCCATACCCACGCACGAGATGGCGCATCCTTCACAGTGGCTGAAAAGGATGTGGTACTCGCGATCAGTACGATCATTTTCAAGGAGCTCGCGAGACTGTTCCCCGACAAGCGGATCATCCTGACCCGTTCGAGCGATGTGTATCTGACTCTCGAGGAGCGGACGGAGATCGCCAATGCCGTTGACCTCGCTCCGGATGAAGCCATGATCTTCGTTTCCGTACACGCCAACGCCTCCCTGAATCCGAAAAGCAACGGATTCGAGGTGTGGTATCTTCCCCCTGAATATCGGAGAGAGCTTCTGGACGCCGGATCGGTGGACGAGTCAGCCAAGGATCTCATACCAATACTCAATACGATGCTCGAGGAGGAGATAACCGTCGAGAGCATCATCCTCGCTCGTGCGATTTCCGAGGAAATGGGACTCCAGATCGGGGACCGGAGCGTGAACAGGGGGCTTAAGGAGGAATCCTGGTTCGTCGTGAGGAAGGCGAAAATGCCCTCCGTTCTGGTCGAAGTCGGCTTTCTGACCAACGCGGAGGAGGCCCGCCTCCTGGCCGATCCTTCCTACTTGCAGAAGGTCGCCAAAGGAATCTATAATGGCATCATCGCTTTTGTCGAATCCTTCGAGAGGACGAGCGGTTTTACGGAGCAGTAAGAGCACGTGATGAGAGATTTCTTGCGAAAACGGCATCTTGTTTTCATGATGCTATCGGCAGCCTGCCTTCTCATTTCCGCGGCCTTTTTCGCCGTCCACGCGGCCAGCACCTCCTACCGAGTCATCTATTTCCTCGATTCAGACGGGGTGGGGGTGTCGGGCGAGCTCCGGAGGGTTCCGATGCGGAAAGGCAAAGAGCAGAATATCGAATTGCTTCTTGATGAGATGATTCTAGGACCGGTGGATATCGGCCATCGCAGGCTTTTCCCGCGTGACGTGAGAATAGGATCGGTCCTCTTCCGGCATGGGCGGCTCTACGTTGATATTTCCCCCTCCTTCATCTACAATAGCGAGGAATCGGGCACCCCGATAACGGAAACCCTCCGAATCGTGGAAAGGACGATCCGGTACAACTTTCCGGAAGTTGACGAGATTCTCTTTTTCATAGGCGGGAAGGAAATATAGTGCCTCTATCCGGCCCTGTCCGCGTCAGGCTACGCGGGGTGAAGAGATGGCCATTTCTCTTCTCAAGGTGAGATTGGCATGACGATGCTTTCGATACGGAATAAAAAAAGAAAAATCGTTGACAAAATAGGAGCGTTCCGTATACTTTTAAATATCATTTGGCAATTCTGTTAGAAAGGAGCAGTGAATGAAACGATTCGTTATTCTCCTCTGCATTGCGCTTCTGTTCGTAGGCGTGTCCATTTCTGCGGAAGAATCGGTTCTTATAGATTTCGCATTGCTTGCTGCGGATACAGACAATGGGCAGAACGAAGCGACCATTCTGGACTTCGCCGATAAAGCTGGTTCAAGCTTTACCGATGAAGAGAAGGCTCTCATGAAGACTTCACTGGCTCTGAACAACTGGGAAGTTGTGTTGGCATCTTCCTCGAGAACCGTTGTAAACCAGAGCAACTCCCTCACCAGGGAAGTCCTTGTTAAGGATTCGGCTAAGAAATACGCCGGAGAGAGGGTCCTTGGCGTCAGGATCCACTTCCCTAACGAACCCTTCAACTCATGGGCGATCATCCGGCCGCCGTTCGAGATTCCCGCGTATATGCCGAAGGACGACCAGGATAGGCTGGGGGCCAAGTTCGAAGGCGGCTACGGCGTCGTCAAGAATGTAGGCGTCATCAAATCGGTATCGATCGAAGTCTACGGAAGCAATTTCCCCAACGGGCTTGGAATCATCCTCAAGAATGAGAATAACGAAGAAACCAATATATTCATGGACTATCTTGAATTCGACGGATGGAAGACCCTTACCTGGAACAATCCGAACTACATCTCGGAGGTCAGGAATAGGGAACTTACCAGGTATCCTCTCTACCCGAGGGTGGCTCCGCTCGTGAAACTGGCCGGAATCATCATTTACAAGGACGCTGCGCAGGAAGGGGGCGATTTCGTCACCTACATCAGAAGAATCACGATCGTCTATGATAAGGCCGTTCTCGATCTTGAGAGAGACATCGACGACGAAGCGATCTGGGGAATCCTCACCGCGCGCGAGGAAGCCAGACGAACGGCTGAGTTCAACAGGCTGGGGAACCTTCAGGTTCTCAGGTATCTCGAACAGAAGAAGATGCACAGCGACAACCCGGACCGGAACTGATCCGTACGCGAGACCGCTGTATACCGGCTGCCCGGAGGTTCTTCTGGGCAGCCTTTTTATATGCATTCGGAAGAGGATCGTTGTGCTTCCGGAAATAGCGGCTGGATAGTGTTACCTGTGTGGTCCGGCGGTGGAAAGGAAACGGTGCGGAGGGCTTCCCACACGCGTGCGGCTTCACCCCGCGGTCTTCAGCTTGCGCGTCCCTCAGATCTTGAACTGTACCCCCGTGATGAGGTGGAAGAAGTAGGGGTATTCGCTTTCGGAAAGGCTCGCTCCCAACAGTTCATCTAAACCGAAGGAATAGATGCTGCTCGAAAGATCCGCGACGATAGAGAAGGCAGGGGATACTTTCAATGTGATCTTAGTCCCCAGAATGAGGGACCCGAGCGTATAGGTGCTTCCGTCGGCCGCTTCTGCGTCAAGGATACGCTGTATCTGCTGGTATCCGAAGGTCAGAAGAATACTATAGGGAACATTCTTCTTGTATAGGTCGGTTTGGAAGGTGTACTCGGTGAGGTTTGAAACGGCTTCCGCGGTATCCGTTTTTTCAGAATACCGCTTGGTAAGGATTGAAACGCTGCATATCGCGTTAGGTACGTAGAATCCGGCTGATATCTTATTCAGCTCTTGCAGGTAGTCGCCGGTCTGAACAAGCCTGCCGCCGATCGTGTTGTCCGCCCGGAAAGATACAAAGAAAATTCCAGGCCATTCAATCGCCACGGAGGTGGATATTCCCGATTGCATGAGAGTGCTTGCGGAATTAAAGAGGCCGAAGAAAGGGCCGACACCGATGGTGAAGAACTGCTCCTTGTAGACGAAATTCGTATGAACTACGTTTTTCAGGATAGGATCGAAGGTATACCCGGCCTGGATCGACATCGATTCACTCAATTGCTGCGTCCCCCCGACCGTGATTCCCCAAGGATACTCCGTGCTCGGAGATCCGGTGTCCTCGAGGGCGATATTTCCTATTGAAAAGAAGGTTTCCAGTTCGAGGCCTGAAAGGGCGGCCAGGGGCAGGACAAAGAGGATTAGCGCGATGATCCATTCCCGGTTTTTTTTCATATCAGAACTCCGCTCGTACTCCAATAAAGGCCTCCACGATATCGTTCAGGTCAAAGGGGAAGAGCTTCACCTGAACCTTGAAATCCCAGATGACACCGGCCGCAACCACGGTGAGATACGGGGAGATACGCATCCTGAATTGGTCGGTTTCCGTGCCAGTGACCGCGGTGCTGAAGGCGAGGTTGCTCTCCACGCCGCCGCTAAGAAGCGATATTTCTGGTTTGCCGAAGAGAAAATCCACGTTGATGTCGATCGAACCAAGCTCGGTAGTCTCCGTCTGTAGATAGTATTCGGGATGCCAGAAGAGGGTCATGATAATCGACATCTTCCCCAGGTTGACTCTTGGCTCGAAGAGGAAATAGAAAAGCCCGATATCGAATGGGTCGACATCGACATCCCAGCGGGGAATTCCGACCTGAGTCAGGAATTCCCCCGTTTCTCCGGCCATATAGTAGAGGAGAAGCCCGCCGCGGTAGATTCCGTAGTCATTCGCCCCGAATGTAGCGCCCGCAAAGGCTTCAAGTTTGAATTTCGGGAGGTTTACGAGTCCCCTGATATCGGCCGAGTACTTTCCCTGCCCGAGATACCCATCCTGGTAGAGGTACAGGGAGAGAAACGCCTTTTCCCACAAGGAACCTGTATCGATCATGAACCCCGTTCCGAGAACGCTATGGATCCCGTCGTAGACTGTCGTATTGGGGAAATAGACGTATCCTCGGTATTTGCTCGCGAACGTATCGGCTCCAAAACGCTCCACGAAGGTGTCGCCGTTGCAGAAAACGTCCGATTGGCCGGTAAAATAGGAGAGATTGATCGGCAAGGAGAAGAGTTCGCGAACGAGGATGGTCGCGGCCTTGAAGGTGAGGGTGTCCTCCGCTTCATTTCCCGTATCGAGGAAGATGTTTTCAAGGTTATCGTTTTGGAAACCGAGAACGATCGTGCCCCCGAACTTGTACCCGCCCTCAATCTTGAAGTCGATGTCTCCGCGGGTCCGGAGATTGAAGGTGCCGTCGTCGAGGTATCCGTACGTGATAAGTTCGAAGGATGGGACCAGGAGGTTTGCGGCAGTCAGCATGGGTATGGGAACGAGAGCCATGACGAGCACTGCCCCGACAAAGAGTCGTTTCATCCGGTAATCCTCCCCTTAAAGTGTACCTCTTTTCCATGAAAAGTCCACACTAGAGATGGAAAAAAGGATATCGACGAGCCCCTGTTCACCCCGAGGGGTCCCCTCTTTGTAATATCGATAGAAAACGGTGCGATCTTGAAAACAAACTGTTGCGTGCAGGATGCTGAAATGACGATCTTTCCATATTCCTTCTTGACTTAATGCTTTATATAGATAAACATTGACGGTAAGATGAGCGACTATTTAGATCCCAACAATGAGGAGCTTCTGAAGGATTTCTTCATGGAAGCTCAGGCTATGGTGGATGCTCTCGAGCAGAATATTCTCGTTCTTGAGAACGATCCTGGTAACAGGGACGCCGTTGACGAGATATTCCGAGCCGCGCATACCCTGAAAGGTGCAGCAGCGACCGTTCAAATGACGGAACTGTCCGAGTTTACCCACCTGGCAGAGGATGTTCTCGATGAGATCCGCAGCGGCTCGGTGGTCGTTACCGGCGATGTCGTGGATATCCTTCTCCAGTCCATCGATATCGTCAAAGCCATGCTCTCTTCCAGAATGGAAGGGGCGGCTTATACGGGAAACATTTCGGGCATTACGGCCAATCTAAACGCTCTTCTTTCCGGTCCCAAGACGCCGAAGAAAGAATCTTCGAAAAAGGGAGCGGTTGCAGAGAAGGAGAAGAAACCCGCGCCGGCCGCTGAAAAGACCGCACATCTGACCGAATACGAGATCCTGGAGCTGAAGGAAGCCGCCGGTGATTCCTCGCCCCTCTACCGCCTCATGGTTTCCTTTAATCCTGACAATCCGATGAATACCGTAGGCGGAATCCAAGTCTTCGCCGCGTTGAAGAACGTGGGCAAGGTTCTTAAGACGGAACCCGAATTCGAGGTGTTGTACGAGGATGTGTTTCACCCCACGGTGACATACTACATCGCATCGACCGCTGATGCGGACACCCTTCGAAAGCGGGCCCTGATCCCGGATGTTTCCACCAAGATCGATCTTGAGGTCATCGCCTTGTCTCCAGCCGCCGCTCATACGGCAGCGGAACCGAAACCAGCCGCTGCCGCCCCCTCCATCGCTCCTTCGCCTGAAAAAGATAAAGCCCGCGCTGCCACGCCTTCAGAGGAGGAGCGCCTTCCCGAGGAAAAGGCGGAGAAGGCAAAGGAGGGGGATCAGCACAAGCAAGCCGGGATGGGTTCGGTCCTTCGCGTGGACTCCAAACGGATAGACCATCTGCTGAACCTTGTGAGCGAAGCTGTCATCAACAAGGCGACCTTCAACCAGATAAGCACGCAGTTCTCGGAAACTCAGAACATCCTGCAGAGTACAGATACGGTTTTTAAGGATCGCCTCAAAGAGCTTTTCGATTCATTGCCTGACTATCTGATGGAGATCCAGAAGGGGAAATCGGTTAAGGAGATCAAAAGGGAGATATCCGAGAAGTACAGCGATCTGTACGAGATTCTCGATCCTTTCCAGGTCCAGCTCAAGGGAGCCATCACGAAATTCCGCAGCACCTCCCAGAATCTTGGCAGGATTACGAGCGAGCTCCATGAAAGGGTACTCCAGATCCGGATGGTGCCCATATCGCAGATTTTTTCACGCTTTCCCCGCCTCGTCCGGGATGTATCAAAATCCCTGAACAAGCAGGTGAAACTGGTCATCGAGGGAGAAGACACAGAGCTCGACAAGTCCGTCATCGAGGATCTCCTCGATCCCCTGATTCACTGCGTCAGGAACTCAGTAGACCACGGCATTGAGACTCCGGATGAACGGGTGAAAAAGGGAAAGCCGGAGGAAGGCTGCGTCCTCCTCAAAGCCAAGAACGAAGGGAACATGATCATCATCGAGGTCGCCGATGACGGGAAGGGGATCGACGTAAACGCGGTCAAGGCAAAGGCCGTCGAACGGGGGATCATCCACCCGAGCAAGAACCTTTCGGACATAGAGGCGTTTAACCTGATATTCGAGGCGGGATTCTCTACCGCGAAAACGGTAACGAACATTTCAGGCAGGGGCGTGGGTCTCGACGTGGTCCGCAAACAGATAGAAAAGCTCAACGGAAACGTGAGCGTATGGTCCGAACCGGACAGGGGAACCAGGCTGACGATCAAAATCCCCCTTACCCTGGCAATCATCCAGGGGCTCCTCGTTCGGGTCGGAAAGGAGATATACGCCATCCCCATCGCGTCGGTCATCGACAGCCATCGGATTAAGCCCTCCGAGATCAAGATGATAGATAATTACGAGGTATTCAACGTCAGGAACGATGTCGTTTCCCTCATCAGACTCAACAGACTTTTCAGGATCCCTTCGGAGGATCGAAAGGACTATCACTTCATCGTTATCGTCGGAAGCGGGGACAAGAGAATGGGGCTCATGGTGGATTCCCTCATCGGCGAAGAGGACGTGGTTATCAAACCCCTGCGGGACAGATATACCAATTCTCCGGGAATAGCAGGGGCCACGATTCTGGGAGACGGTACCGTTTCCCTCATCATCGATGTGAGCCAGCTTCTGGACCTTGGCCTGAAGCGTGAGATTGAAGACAGAAAAAAACGGGCCGCCGAGATCCTTTAGGGAGTTGAGAATGGCAAGTGTCAGTGAAGATACAAAGCGAGTGAAGGACCAGAAGGAACGCGTCGAGAAGATTGATTTCAAGATGGTCACCTTTTCGTTGGGGGGGAAGGATTACGGCATCGACATTATGAAGGTGAGGGAGATCTCCAAAGCGGAGAAATTCACCTACGTCCCCAACGCGGCGCCCTTTGTCCGGGGAGTCCATAACCTACGAGGGGAGATCATTTCAATCATCGATCTGCGCATCATGTTCCACCTGACCACGGAGAAGAAGAAGGAAGGAGCCCTCGAAAACATCATCATCCTCAGGCTCTACGAGTACATGATCGGCGTCGTGGTTGACACGATAGACAAGGTGATCGGGATTTCCGCCGAGTGCATTCCACCCTCGCCGCCC
>CAZPZF010000042.1:0-9785 GCA_964590705.1 uncultured Spirochaetales bacterium
GACCAGCTCACCCGAGCTCCCCGGCACGGGTTTTACAATCTTCGGAACAGTAATCGAAGATTGATAATCATCTGATAGGAGACCCGTAAAAAGTGAAATATTATAACATCAACAGTGGATTTAAATGAAATAAAATCACATAATTTATTTCGACATACACCGGATCTAAAAATCCAACTCTCAATAACCACAAGAAGCAGCTCGCTTGAAGGAGGGTTAGATGTTCAAGAACATGAAAATCAGGTACAAGATCCAGATCTCTTCGCTCTTTCTTATCCTCATGCTGATCACCTTCATCATCCTCGTTTCATGGATTGGTGTTCGTCTGAATGGTCAGATAAAGCAACAGAAGGCACAGGCGGAGTTGGCCAAGGTGATCAAGCACTTCCTACTCGATACCCGTGATTATCTGAGCAGCACGCTTGATTACGCGGAGGTGGAGAAGAACATAACCGTAATTAGGGAGATGAACCTCCCTGGTTTCGACTCCGACTTCTTCGCTTCGCGTCTTTTACACGCCGAGGAGCTTTTCAAGTCAAACAAGGCCATTGAGGAGAATGTCTTCTCCCTCACACGCGACGCGATCCTGATCTCAAACCAGTACATACAGCAGGTGGCCACCCGCCTGGCTGATCCAATTCAGGAACGGCGGGTATCGACATTGGAACGGCTGGTCATCATCGGAGCCAACGCAAACACGGAGAATAACTACCTTATCCAAGTTGGGTTCCTCAAGCTCCTCCGCGACATCGGGGAAAAGGAAGCCCTTCTTGCTTACCAGGATCAAACCATTGCGAATTCTTCAGCCGATGTCGAACGTCTCAGGGGGACGCCCTTCGAGCAGCTTCCAGCTGACTCCCTCGCGATCAACCGGAAGGTGAAAGAGCTGGTCATCACATATGCGAAAAACTACGAGAATCTTCTCGCCCTGAAGGGAGAGATCGAGAACAAGATCAACGAGATAGAATCCGCTCTACAGGAGTACGAACTCAACCAGGTGCTTTCCTCGTTCTCTTCGATCAGGAGAAGCCTGCAGGCCTTCCTCGTCTTGGTTGGAGTCCTTTCAGTGATCGTGATTCTGCTCCAGTTCGCGGTTTCCCGGTCGATCACTAGGCCTGTCGGAAAGGTCATCGAAACCATGGATCAGTTCTCCAGTGGAAAGCTGGATTTGGAGGTCAGGTCTGAAAGCACCGATGAGACGGGAAATCTTCTGAAGTCGATTGGGGACACGATCGCCAAGCTCAAAGAGGTCATCTCCAAAGTGATTGAGACTGCGCACGGAATTGACCGCGCTGGAAACGAGATCCTGACCAGTTCCGAATCGCTCGCAACCAGTGCAAACCAGCAGGCCTCCTCCATGGAGGAGATCTCCAGTACCATGGAGGAGATGGGTTCCAACATCGAATCCACCGCGGGCAACGCGGAACAGTCCGACACGGTGGCGCGCGAATCTTCCGACCTCGCGACCCACAGCAACGAGATCATCGCCCGGGCTATCCATGCCATGGAAACAATCGCGGAACGCATCACCATCGTCGAGGAGATCGCCCGTCAGACCAATCTCCTCGCCCTCAACGCGGCAATTGAGGCGGCGCGGGCCGGGGAAGCGGGCAAGGGTTTTGCCGTGGTCGCCTCCGAGGTCAGAAAGCTCGCTGAACGGAGCCAGGGTGCGGCTGTGGAGATACGAACCCTCTCCGCATCATCGGCGCAGATAGCCAGGGAATTGGACAACATCACCAGCTCCCTCACAGAGGGGATACGGAGAACGGCCAGTCTCAACGCGGAGATAAACGCCAACACGAGGGAACAGAAGATAGCGGCGGAGCAGATAGGAAAGGCGATCATCTCGATCCAGGACGTGACCCAACAGAATGCCGCAGTTGCCGAAGAACTCTCCTCCACGGCGATGAGCATGAGCTCCCTCGCCTCGGTTCTCACCGAGCAGCTCTCCTATTTTACGATGGAAACCGCGGAGCTGTCCTCTGCAAAGACGGTTCCGCTGCTTCAGGTCGATTGAGGGAATCTCTCTCGATGTGGTTCGGATATCGCCGTCATTTTCCCGTAACGACGGAGAAAAAGTGTTCAATGAACCGTTGTCTGTCGATATCCACGCAGACGGAGACGGAGCCTCCCGCTGTATCGTCGGCACGGGTGCGCCCCGCGTTTCTGCCTGACTCGTCGACGGACACGGAGCTCATCCTGTATACGCCTAGCGAGGGATCCTTCAGGATGGCGGCCGCGCATACGTCCCACAGGAAGTAGGCGTTTGATTCGACTCGCGATCTCAATCGACTCAGGACCGCGGCGATAAAACGGGACAGCGGGGCCGCCTGTCCCGAACTAAGCCGCTTAAGAAAGGCACTGTCTAGATAGACCTTGTTCGTCGCGTCTAGGGGGACCAGCGTCACCGGAATTCCGCTTCCAAAGACGATATTCGCCGCGCGGGGGTCGCAGAAGATGTTCCATTCCGCGGTTCGATTGGCGGAGAGGAACCTGATTCCCCGGATATTGCCTTCAGTTTCTAGAGCCCCGCCCATGACACAGATGCGGCCGATCTTTCCGGCTGTTTCGGGACCCCGCTCGATTCATTCGGCTAGGGTCGTGCGCGGTCCTCTCGCGAGCCCGGTCACCTGTCTCTCCTCTCCCCGGATCGGCCTCCTCAGAAGCTCCACGGCATCGTCCCCGATAGCCATGCGTCTGGGATCGCCCGCAGAAGGGGGGGGAGGGGGAACGAAAAGGAAACGATCCACGACCCAGCGCATCAGCGCGGGAAAGGCGTTGTTTCCGGAAAGCGGGCGAGGGCGTCCGATGCCGATCGGAACCTCCGCGTGGCCGGCAGCGGATAGAAGGGTCGCGCAATTGCGCGCGCCCCGCGGGCCATGGGCCTCCCCGGTGCCGACGATTGTTACAGCCAGAAGCGAGATCTCCGGGGACAGGGCGAGGAAGAGGATGGCTGCCCAGTCGTCGGGGCCCATATCTGTGTCTACGATGACGGGAATTCTCTGTTTGTCATTTTCCATGCGGGCAGTATATCATGGATCGTGTCAGGTGGGTCGATTTTTACGCGGGGTTCCTGCGGTATGCTTCCCTCGTGTGCCGCCTCACGCTCCGATCTGGAGGTGCCCGGAACGCGGCCGCCCGCGTGTGGCGAGAGCGTGTCGAATAAGCACGGTGTGAAAACACGGCGCCTGCGCGGGGGTCGGTTCCAAAAGCACGCGTTACATGGTGAACAAAGGGGGATGTGAGAGATGGATGAGAGACTCGAGGGAGAAAGCGGAAATGCCCGAATACCCGAAGGATCGGAGGGGTTCCACATGATGGATCGCGCAGGCGATCCGCGCCGGGTTGACACGGCGGGGACCTGGCGTCTAATTCCCGGGACAATGACAACCCCATGGACTGTAACGGTCGATCCCTCCTGCCCTCTGCCAGAATACCCGCGTCCCTACTTCGAGCGGGAGCGATGGCTCAACCTGAACGGCCTGTGGGACTACGCGGTCGTCGCTGAGGCTTCCGGAGGATCGGCGGGAGGCAAACCGGCCTGCCTGAAAAGGACCAGCCAGCCGGATTTTATAACCCTGTCCGCGATGCAGCAGCGGTTCCCGCAGTCCTGGGACGGCAGGATCCTGGTTCCTTTCTGCCTGGAAGCGGGCCTCTCCGGCGTCGGGCGCACTCTGAAACCCCATGAGATCCTCTGGTACCGGCGGACTTTCCGCGTTCCCGCCGATTGGCGGGGATACCGGATCCTCCTCCACTTCGGCGCCGTCGACTGGGAGGCTGCGATCTGGGTCAACGGGAAACCCGCAGGTACGCACAGAGGCGGGTATCTTCCCTTCGCTTTTGACATCACGGAACTCTGCGGTCCGGAAGAGAATGAGATCCTCGTTTCCGTTGCCGATCCAACGGATACCGGATTCCAGGCAAGGGGGAAGCAGTCGCTCAAACCGCACGGCATCCTCTATACCCCCGTGTCCGGGATCTGGCAGACGGTGTGGCTCGAACCTGTGCCTGTCCGCCGTATCGAGGGAGCGGACGTCACCGCGGATCCCTTCACGGGAGAAGTGCGTGTTTTCGCGCGTGTCCTCGGCGGAGCGCGTAACAATGGCGGCGGCGAAGGGAGTCTCCGGATACGGGCGGAGATCCGGCGCTCAGGAGATGCTAAGGGTCTCGCTCCCACAGCAATCGAGGCCGTGTTTCCGCTTAACGAGGCGGGTGATGCTATAGTCGATGGAGGTAATGAGAGGAGGGCCGTTGGCGGAGGTGTGACAGTCGGCGGGGAAACCGCTGCTGCTGCAGTGCGTGGGAGCGCGGCTGGAAAAAAGGCAGCCGGTAATCCGAGTTCACCGGGCCGGCATCCGGAAGCGGTTGACACGGAAGACGGCGTCCTGCTCGAGACGATAGGCACCCTGATGGTTCCTGATCCGGCGCCGTGGTCGCCCGGCTCGCCGTCCATGTACGACCTCACCCTCCTCCTCGTTTCAGATTGCGCGGAGGTCGACCAGGTCAGGATCCCCTTCGCCTTCAGGAGCTTCTCGGTCGGTGATGTGGACGGCATGCCACGCCTTCTGCTGAATGGGGAACCCCTGTTCCAGATGGGGATCCTCGATCAGGGCTATTGGCCCGACGGCCTCTATACGCCGCCCTGCGAGGAGGCGATCCTCTTCGATCTCGAACTCGTGAAGCGTTCCGGATACAACATGATACGCAAGCATATCAAGGTCGAGTGCCAGCGCTGGTACCATCACTGCGACCGTCTCGGCCTCATCGTCTGGCAGGACCTCCCAAGCGGGGGGGCGGCGCGGGATCCCTTTCTCGCCGCCGTTCCGCCAAACCTCGGGATACGGCTCCGCGACACAGGTCATGGCCGCCTCCTGGGGAGGCCGACGGAAGAGTCGCGTCTCCTGTTCATCCGGGAAGCCGAGGAGACGGTACGCGCTCTCAGGGTGGTGCCATGCATCGGGATGTGGGTTCCCTTCAACGAAGGCTGGGGACAGTTCGATGCCCGCGGGGTAACAGAGAGACTGCGGCGGATCGATCCTTCCCGTCCCTTCGATCACGCGAGCGGGTGGTACGACCAGGAGGCGGGGGATCTTCTGAGCAGGCATGTCTATTTCAAGCCGATCAGGCCGCCCCGCTCCCGGCGGCGGGATCCCCGGCCGTGGGCCGTCACAGAGTTCGGGGGATACAGCCATGAGGTGTCGGAGCACGTATGGCCGACAGGCAAACCCTTCGGCTACCGATGGTTCCCGACCCTCTCCGGCCTGTGGGAAGCTTGGGAGCGGTTGTTCAGGGAGGAAATTGGGCCCGCGATACCGGAAGGACTCTCCGCCGCGGTGTACACCCAGCTCTCCGACGTGGAGGGAGAGCTGAACGGCATCGTCACCTATGACCGCAGGGTGGTCAAGATCGATCCCCGGCGGGCCGCCGAGCTCTTCGACCGGATCTCTCCGATCCGATAAGAGCGGCGCCGTCCCGTTCAAGGGCGATTTTGCCGGTGCGTATCGACTCCACGATATCGTAGGGAGAGAGGAGGTTGAAGGCGGTATCCACGGAAGCGGTGTCTCCGGTGACCTCCATGATCCACAGATCGCCGGAGCAATCTACGATCCTCCCATGGACCGCGGTGACGATCTGGATGAGTTCGGCGCGATGGGCTGGCGTCACTCGTATCTTCACGAGGGCGTGTTCCCGCTCGACCGCGTCGGCCTGGGGGATGTCCCATACCGAGATGACATGGATGAGCTTCTGCAACTGCTTGCGCACCTGCTCCAGGACACGGTCGTCCCCCTTCACCACGATGGTGAACCTGCTCTTTCCCACGCGCTCCGTGTGGCCAACGCTGAGGCTTTCGATGTTGAACCCCCGCCTGGAAAAGAGGCCTGATATCCGCGTCATGACGCCCGGCGTGTCGTCGCATAGGACGGATATGGTGTGTTTCATCTCTTCTCTTCCTCCCGCTATTCCACGTATTCCAGAAGACTCGCGCCCGTGACCATGGGATAGACGTTGGCTTCCGCCGAAACCGCGCAGTCGATGACGGCCGGCCGACCTGACGCGATTGCCTCTTCGAGCGCGGGGCCCGCGTCCTCCATCCGCTCGACCCGTCTGCCGAAGGCCCCCATGCTCCGGGCAAGGCCGGCGAAGTCAACGATCGTGCGAAACCCGCACATCGTGTGCCGCTTGCCATAGGAGGTGTCCTGGAGCTGTCTGATCATCCCGAGGCCGCCGTCGTTCATCACGAGCGCGACGATGGGAACCTCGGCCTCAACCGCGGTCGCCACCTCCTGGCAGTTCATCATGAAGGAACCGTCCCCGGATACGACGACGACGTTTCGCTCAGGCCTGCCAAGCTTGGCCCCGATAGCCGCGGGAAGACCGAACCCCATGGTGCCAAGACCGCCGGAGGTGATGAAGTCACGGGGAGACTCGGTTCGGACATGATGGGCCGCGAAGATCTGGTGCCTGCCCACGTCGGTGACTATGATGGGGTCGGGGACAACGTCCCTTACGATTCTAAGCAGTCCTGGGATGGAGAGGGACTGGCTCCGGCAGGGATCCCGCAGGGGATGAGCCGCCTCCGTCTCCTTGAGCATACCCGTCCATTCTGGCCGATCCCTGCGCGGCGGGTCCTTCATCAGTTCATCCAGGAGCTTCGGCAGGATGTCGCCCGCCTCCCCGACGATGGGAAGAAAGGCCGGGGTATTTTTCCCGATCTCCGCGGGGTCGATGTCGATATGGATAATCCGCGCCCCCGAAGCGTAGCGCTCAAGGGGACCAGTCGCTCGGTCCGTGAAACGGGTCCCCACCGCGAGAATCAGGTCGGCCCGGGAAACCGCCGTGTTCGCGGCGATCCTGCCGTGGTATCCGGCCATGCCCAGGCACAGGGGGTGGGAGTTCGGGAATGCCGATTTCCCCATAAGGGTGTAGGCAGCGGGTATATCCAACGATTCGCAGAGCCGTACGAGTGACGCTGTTCCGCCTGACCAGAGGAGCCCCCCGCCGACGATGGCGACGGGACGCCGCGCCTCCCGAAGCAATGCCGCTGCCCGTTTGATCTGGCCGGGGTGCCCGGCGATCGTGGGCCGGTACCCTTCAAGCGCGGGACGGCCCGGCTCCCTTGCGTCGGCGGGGCACTCGTCGGTCTGGACATCCTTCGGAATGTCGACCAGGACCGGGCCGCGGCGTCCGGTGGAGGCAAGATGAAAGGCCTCGGCAAAGACGGTCGGGAGATCCGCCGCCTCCTGGACGAGGTAGTTGTGCTTTGTGATGGGGATCGTGATGCCGGTGATATCCACCTCCTGGAAGGCGTCGTTGCCAATCATCGACCGCGGAACCTGGCCTGTGATTGCTACAATAGGGGATGAATCCATGTACGCGGTCGCGATGCCGGTGACGAGGTTTGTGGCTCCCGGGCCGCTCGTCGCCATGCAGACTCCGGTTCTGCCGGTGGCTCGCGCGTAGCCGTCGGCCATGTGGGCCGCTCCCTGCTCGTGGCGGGAGAGGACGTGTCTGATACGAGACCTGGCAAGCTCGTCGTATATCGGGAGGGTCGCCCCCCCGGGATACCCGAACATCACGGTCACCCCGTGCCGTTCCAGGCTCTTCACGATCGCCTTTGCCCCGGTGATCCTTCCCTTTTTCATCGGTCCTCCTTTTCCGCGCGGCGTCGCTCCTGCCTCCTGGCCGCGTACCCGCGCGATTATATAGACCCGCGCCATAAAAAAAGCCTGCCGCCGGGATTCCGGCAGCAGGCTGAACGCCTGGCATGATCGGTTCTATCCGCCGCCGGTTTCGGAAGAGGGGGGTACTACTAGTACGACGACGGACAGAACGACAGCGATAAACATGCGGGCATGATAGCGGCATAGGCGCGCGGAGTCAAGGGGAGGAAATGGCCAAGGAGCTGACGGCGCTCGGGCGCTGATCGTCAGCCCTGTATCGTGACAAACCTGCGGTCCGCGGATTCCGCGTATCCGGTGGGGATCACCTTGACGAACCGGTTGCGGCCAGGCTTTCGATGTGGTCCTGCCGGGTGTTCCGGAGGACGAGGAGGAACTCCTCGCCCCCCCACCTCATGAGCATGTCGGTCGCCCTGACGCTCCTGGATATCCGGGCCGCGAATTCCCTCAGCACCTGGTCGCCGGCCGCGTGTCCATGGAGATCGTTTACCGCCTTGAAATGATCGATGTCGAGGACGATGACCCCATAGAACCGGTCGCACGGGAAATCCTCCGCACGCTCCTTCCGCGGCTGCCTGGAAGCCGGTTTCGGATTGAGGTAATACAGCAGTTCCCCTTAAGCGACGCTCTCGAAGAAATGCCGGTTGTGCAGTCCGGTTAGGCTGTCGGTGATGGAGAGGTTCTCGACCCGCGTCCGGTTGAGGTAATTGATCCTGCTGTTGTACTGGATGATGGCTGACATGATGATCCCGATGATCCACATGGTTGATAGAAACAATCCCTTCGTGAAGCTGACCAGAGGATCCGAGTCCACGAAAAGCGAGTTGAAGGCGATCGCGCAGGAAACGATCGCGGCGCCCACGATGACGGAGGAGATGTGAGGAACCTTGCCGATCCCATAGAAGAAGGTTAGCACTTGCGCTATCCCGTAGAAGTAGAGGCCGACGTACCGCGAATCGCGGACGACATACTCCATGAGGATGATACCCAAGGACGAGAAGAGGGTGATGAGCACGAGGAGGAGTGAGCAGGCCCGATCGTGCAGCGGCGTGAAAGTGATCAGCATGAGGATGGCCCCGAGGGGTATGAAGAAAAAGATCCGTATGGCGAGAAACGCGGAGAAATGACCGGGGAAGAGGATCCTGTCCAGGACGGTGTAGGAGGAGAATAGGAGTGTTGCGAGGGAGAGGATGATCCGTATCTCCTTGGGATTGTGGTGGAATCGGAGGAAGGCTTTCTCGGTTTCTCGGTCAGAGAAGCGCAGGGACCATCGACGGAGTTCAGGGTCATTCATGGGTTAAATTATAGTAGACGACAATCGTATATCAAGACAGATATCTCAATGGGCTTCGACGATTCGATGTTCTGGCCTCTCCATCAGCCGTTCGTATTCCCCGCATGTCCCGGTCCGGAGGATCTCCTCGATGACATCAGCCACGGTCGGTCTGACCCCCTTTATCCCCAGCAGCTCCTCCCGCGAGAGTTCTGATAGCGGCCGGGCGAGCTTCGAAAGCGACCACGCGGCGTACCCGTACGGGCAGCTCCGCCCCTTCAGTTTCAGCAGGTAGTCGAGGTGTTCGAGGATGATGATGACCAGGTCGTTTCCGGCAATGAGGTCCCCGTACAGTCTCCGGGGGATTCGTTTCGGAATACCGGCTGCCGAGGCGGCGGCGTCGAAAACCGCGTTGACACTCCGGGCGTACCGGAGCGACGATTCCCCCCAGCGGCTGTCCGGGGAGTAGATCTCGTCATAGCGGGATTCCAGTCCGGGATAGCGCTTCCGGAGCGTATCAAGGAAATGCTCCCGCTGCCGCCCCGCCTTGAGGGTCATGGAGCCGAAGATGGCAAAGTCGATCCCCGCTTCCTTCCCCTGCCGCAGGGTCTCTCCGATCATCTCCGGGGAGTCGGTGATGAAGGGGATCACCGGCATGAGGAACATGCCGCAGGGGATTCCGGCCTCCTTCATCCGCCGGATCGTCTCCAGGCGGCGTTCCGGCGGAGGGACCCCGGGCTCGAAGACACCGCTCGTCTCGGAGTCGGCCGAGGAAAAGCTGAAACTCACGATAGCCCTGCTTTTCCTGTTGATTTCCGCTATCAAGTCGATGT
>CAZPZF010000042.1:9795-17270 GCA_964590705.1 uncultured Spirochaetales bacterium
CCCGGGCGACCACGACCGACGTGGTGAGGATATGGACCGGATAGCCCCAGCGTGTGGCGAGTTCCAGCGTTCCACGGGCAAGGCGGAACCGCTCCTCCGCCGGCTGATATGCGTCGCAGACCCCGCCGCCAAAAAGGAGATACCCGGCGGGCAGGGGCTTTCTCTTCCGGGCGGGATCCAGCTCCCGTTCCAGGATGGAAAGGGCGTTCGTCTTGACCGCGATGTCCCTGCCGAACTCCCCCTCCACCTGGTAGCTTTCAGAACGGCCGTCGCAGTAGGCGCAGTTGTGGGCGCATCCCCGGTAAAGGTTCAGCCCGAATCCGCCGAGGAACCACGAGTCTATCCGCCGGTGCCTGCGGATGATCGATTTCGCCTCCACCTCCCTGATCACGGCTCTTCCCCACGTTGGTCGGCGGCCCTGGCGCCGGAAGGATGCCGGCCCACGGCCGCCGTGCCGTCGCTCGAGAACACCCGGTCCTTGTACTTGTAGGTATCCACCCCCAGGAGCCTCATCACCCTTTCCGGCTCCCGTTTGACGATGTTGCGGCAGGCCCGGTAGGCGATCCACCAGGAGTTTCTGTTTCCGCTTTTGGCGAGCCGTTCGACGATCGCCCAGGTCCGCTCACTGTCGATCCGCATCCAGTCGCTCAGGGAGTTGCCCGCCGACGTGCGGGGGTAGGGGGCTGACTCCGCGAACAGGGGTTCGATGATGGGGAGAACCAGTTCCGGCCGCGAGCGGAACCAGGCGTTCTCCGCGACGGGCCGGAGGGATTCACAGGCGAATCGCCGCTTGTTCGGCTCGGCCGCGGCAGCCATCCTCCGGTACCAGTTCCCGACTTCGCCGGGGTATTTCCTGAAGAGCTTGCGGATGAAGCCGACTGCGCATTCCCTGACCAGCCAGTCGGCATCGTCAGCCGCTTCCTCGAAGATCGGCAGGGCAGTGCCGAGCTTTCCCGACTCCAGACCGCATAGGGAGACGAGTTGAACGCCGAGGCTCCTGACGAATGGGTCGGCGCCCGCGGCGCGGAACAAGCTCACGCCGAACTCATGGGGGTCGACCCCCGCTTCGGATAGGAGAGGGTGGAGGGCGATGCCGATCTCCCGGGCGATGCTATACCTGCCGATCGATATCCGTTTCTTGGGGGGGATGTCGGTGTGAATCCGCCCGATGATCCGGGAAAGGTCCTTCACCGCGGCTGCAGGATCGGCGCGGCCCGCATTCCGGACGGCCTTCCGGCCCGCCTGCCGGGCTACGGCCTCGATCAGTTTCACGTGTTCGGGAGAAAGGAGCTGGAACATGGACCCTACCTTGGATTCATCATCCGTGATATTCCGGGACGGGTCAACCGTCCCCTTGGAAAAGAGGATCGACGGGTCAGGTATACGAAGATGGCGCTGCTCACCCGCTACGCGTATCACGCAACCCTTCACTCGCTCCCGACTAGATCGATCGCGTCCAGGCCGCACGAACCATGGGCGACAAAGGCGCGGCTTCCGGCCACCGTGACGTCATAGGCGTACGAACCGGTTGCGGATGACGAGAGCGCCGTTCCCATGCGCGAGGGCGCGAGGGGATCGGAGACATCCAGGATGGCCACGGCTCCGTGCCAGGCACCGCCGACTTTGTACCCGTAGGACACGAAGGCGTAGGAGCCCGAGAGGTCGATTCCATAAATCTTCAGATCCGTGTATACGGAACTGGTGTCGGCGATCGGGAAGAGGATGAAGTCGGCCGAGGCGATGCCGTGCGGTTCCGTTTTACGTTGTTGACGTTTCAGTACTCGATGACGACGAGACCCGGTATCAGCTGGAGATGTCGACAGTCTCTGGTTACCAGAGGTATGCCCGCTGCTTTTGCGGTGATGCCGATGAGCAGATCCATGACAGGGATGGGAGTTCCATTCTTCCTGAGATAAGCTTCAGCCTCGCCGCAAAAAACCGGGAAAGAGGAGTCGGGGTACAGGACCGAAACATAGTCGAGGATCCGTTCGATCCTCTCCAATTCTCTCTTGGGATGCGCGGATAGTTCTGCGCCTGCCCTGAGTTCGCATAACGTGAAAAGAGAGATGAAAATCCGCGCTTCCTCGAAACTGGCCAATTTCGCGGTCGCCGGCCCCTTGCCGCCACTTTTCCTTTCACGGATCAGGTCGACGCAGAAACAGGTGTCCAATAGCATCAATCGTTCTCCGCGATGATAGGGGAATCAGTCAACGACTTGTCCCTGTCCCGGATAACGGTCTCAACCGCGTCCAACGCGTCATCGGAGAGAACGAGGGCATCAAGATTCGCCAGAAGATTTCGTGCTGTCCTGCGGCGAGGCGAGAGCGTCTTTTTGATGACCTGGCTGAAGGATTCTTTCCCCTTCTTGGCTTTCAGCAGGATTTCATACGCTTCCATATCGATGGTTATCGTTTTGACCGCCATACCATACCTCTCATGCACTTAACATACACTTAGATACAGCACCGGTCAAGATGCGGCATGTGTCCGGCGGATTATTTCACTATATCGGCTACCGCTCTTCGTGATGTTCCCGTTGTCGGCATGAGGGTGAACACACCCCAGCACCGGACCTGATCAGGCCCGGTCGCTTTCAGTTCGGGCGGTTTTACCCGGTGTTGAGCCGAACGATAATCGCGATCTTGACTAGTCAGTCTAGTCTGGTAATAGTCAAAGAGGAGGATGTGATGCGAACCTGGATTCTGCAGGATGCAAAGGCACGATTCAGTGAACTGGTCGCTGTCTGTCTGCGAGAAGGACCTCAGCTCGTGATCCGTCATGGCCGGGACGCGGTGGCCGTCCTTCCGGCGGAGGAATATAGGACGATGACGGCTCCCAGGCAGGATCTTTCGGCCTTTTTTCTCTCCGCTCCCAGAGCGATCTGGATATTCGGCGGTCGGCGGAAGAGGGGCGGGAGGTCGAACTATGATCCTCCTGGATACCTGCGTCGTTTCCGAGGCGCTGCGGCCCGAACCATCCGCAAAAGTCCTGGAGTGGTTGGCCGAGTTGCCTGAACACCAGGTGTTCATTCCCTCCGTCGTCATCGGGGAACTGTGGAAGGGAGTGGATCTGCTCCCCGACGGGGATAAAAGATCCGCCCTGCGCCTCTGGCTTGAACAGTTGAGAGAGCGATTCCGGGGACGCATCCTTGGTTTCGATGAAGACGCGGCCGTTGCCTGGGGCACTCTGACCGCCCGGATGGAACGGATGGGGCGAAGGCTGCATGTCGTAGATGGAATGCTGGCCGCTCTTGCGCTCCGCAACTCCGCTCTTTTGGCAACTAGGAACATGGAGGATTTCTCGGGTACGGGGATCAGTGGCGTGGATCCTTGGGGAAGCGGCGCGGCGGAAACGGATCCTTCCTGAGCGGCGGTTCCGCAAAACCGTGGTCACCGGAAAGAGACAGCCTCAGGCGTGGAGATGTACAGGATCGAGAGGGCCATGTCGTACCAGAAGTGGACAAAGGCGCTCTTCCTGAAATCGAAGTCCGACCGGTAGGAGAGCATGGAAAAGGTGAGGGATACCGGCTCGTACGTTAGGAGCCAGGCGAGGAGGTCATCGCCTGGACCGCAGAGCACGAGTATGCATTCCGCGGCGGTTACTGCGATGCCGGCCCGGCGCTTCGGTAGGCCGCCTCCATGGTGTAAGCCGCGATTTCCGCTCCGATGGGTTATTCCCTGCCCCTGACCTCGATCGTGGTTCCGGAGGGAAGGCAGAAATCCTCGCCAGGTTGAACGTGGAACGATATGCGGACGATTCTGCCTATGCTCGGAAGCCTTCATGAACGGGGAGCTGATGGATGACGCTGCGGCATAATGCTGGAGAAGGTGCTCCTCTCTCATCCACAGGAATTGACAATATCTCTGGTATCGGTTAATAACCGCTGTTCTATTAATGCAGATCGACACGGTTCCCCGTTTCTCTCGCCATCTTTTGCCAATGCTCCATTCTGCGTGCAAGATCCGCTTTACTGGCCTCATCTTCGCGGAACGCGATAAGAGTCCAGTCCATCTGTTCCAACGCGGTGAAAAACTCATCGATCTTCTGGAATGGGATGGATATCATCCGCAGGCCTTCGGGGTACGCTTTCCTACGCTTGAGGCCATGGTAGAATCCCGTGGTGATATGATTGACCTTTCCGCTGATAAGAGGGTAGGCGTACATCCATGCGCAACTGATTACTGGTGATGATGTACTCTCCCACAGATCGCCTGAGATAAAACTGGTGGCGCGCATAATGATCTCCGCGCGCGGAATGTCCGCGACGAAAAAAAGCAGGTCGGGATCGAATTCACAAAGCGAAACAGGACAGAACACCACGAAATTAATCGTATTAGGAACCAATATAGGAAGTCTCTGGTACAGTTGCTGGCAGGCAATAGGGGTCTTGTAACAGCCAAAGTCATATCCCGCCTGGCCGCTTGCGGTTACGGGAGGTTTATCTATCATGCCTAAAACCATTTTCCCATAACACGCGTCATCGGCAGCTGTAATATAGAAGGCGGTACCGGAATATTGGGCGTATCTTACATATTGGCAATAGGCGAGCTGTTCACCAGAGTATCGGTGAATAGCGTCAGGTTTTTCGAACAGGTACTTGATAGCGATGGCCGGGTATTCGAGCATGAGTTTTCCGATCAGCTCCTTCCTCTTTTCTTCCAGCATCAATCGTTCTCCTTTCGATTTACCGGGCTGTCAACAGGGCTTTCAACCGTTCCAGCGCAGCCTGGATATACTTCGTTGGACAGGCGAGGTTCCAGCGCTCAAAGCCTTCGCCCTGGGGACCGAAGATATACCCATCATCAAAGAATAGATTGGCTTTCTCCTTCAGGATGGTTGAGAGCTCGTGGCACTCGATACCAAGTCCGTTGAAATCCATCCATAATAAGTACGTTCCTTCCAAGGGGAATATTTTAATCTGGGGGAATTCCTTGGCAAGATAATCAATGACGATTCTGCGATTCTCATCAACCAATTCAATCAACTGCCTCAGCCATTCCTCACAGTTCTCATACGCTAGACGACAGGCTTCCATACCCAGGATATTACACTTGGGATTCCCTTCCGTAGTAAGTACCTCTTTCCAGTAGATCTCCCGGATCGTCTTGTCGGGAATGACGATATTGGCCGTCTGCATCCCGGCAAGGTTGAATGTCTTGCTCGGAGCTGTACAGGTTATTGAATGCCTGGCGAATTCATCGCTGATGGAAGCGAAGACAGTGTGATGGTACCCAGGCATGATCAGATCGTTATGAATCTCATCGGAGACGACAAGCACGCCGTTGTCAATACAGATGCGGCCTATCCGAACGAGTTCTTCCGAAGTCCATACCCGTCCTGTTGGATTGTGAGGGCTGCACAGAATAAGCATTTTTGTTCGAGGATCTTTCGCCTTCTTCTCAAAATCCGCGAAGTCGATTTCGTAATGGCCGTCCTTAATAACAAGGTGATTATCCACGAGAACTCTATTGTTCCGCCGGATGGCGAAGTACATGGGATAATATACCGGGGTCATGAGCATGACCCCGTCTCCTTCTTCAGTGAAGGCCTTAACGGCAGTGAAAAACGCATTGATGACTCCATGTGCGTCCTTTAGCCACTCGGTTTCGATTCTCCAGCCGTGACGACGGAGCATCCAGCCCTGGACCGCTTTCCGGTACGCTGCCGTGGGCATCGCATAACCGAGAACGGAACGGTCAAGGAAGTCTTTAAGGCCATTGATAATCTCCGGTGGATTCACAAGCTCCATATCGGCTAACGAAAAAGGAATGACATCGTCCGCCAGATCGGGCACACTTGTCATCTCATCCCATTTTGCGCTGCCAGTTTCGAATCGGTTCCGTATGGTCTTGAAATCGTACCGCTTCATTTTCGGCTCCACGCTATCGCTTCAATCTCAATCAACGCGTCTTTTGGTAATCGGGCGACCTGAACCGTTGAACGGGCCGGAAAGATTCTGCCCGAGAAGGCAGAAGCATATACCTTATTCATGCAGCTAAAATCATCCAAGTCTCTCAGGAAAACAGTGGTCTTGAAAACCATGTTCAAGGATGAGCCGGCGCTTTCCAGAATGTTCCCCAGGTTCCGAATAGCCTGCTCGGCCTGTTTCTCTATTCCTTCTGGTATTGTTCCGCTTTCAGGTACGATCGGTAGCTGTCCGGATATGAAAACCAGATTGAATCCGGCTGTTCCCTGGGAATACGGGCCGATAGCCGCTGGAGCATTAGCCGTTTCAATTTTATGCATCATAAAGTATCCCTTCCTTGCTGAGAGCTGTATTCAACTGCTTTTATCAAAGTACCGTATTTTCAACAACTATTCCGTCTGCGGCAAGCTCCTCATCGGTCTCATGCCTTCGTCCCCAACCGGAGAGAATGGCGAACCAGAAAACAACCACCAGAGCCATGCTATGAAAGTTGTAGATGACGAACTCAATCGGGTTGTAGCCTTCCTTGACAACTCCAGCAGCCACCGCTAGAGAAGCCAGAACCATGCACCCCGCGTTTGTCGGGACCAGGTATCCGACACCGCATCCCAAACCGTCAAGGAAATTCGCGGCTCGGGCACGATCAATCTTGAAGGGGCGCAGCAGGCCGCGGATGATAGGCCCGCAGAAAGTGATAGCCGAGGTTCCGCTGCTTATGGCGATACTCATGATGCTCACCATGCCGCCGGCCGCGATTTCCGCGGTGAGATCGGATTTCGCGAATTTCCTCATCGTTTTCAGGAAAGCCTCCAGAACCCCGGCTTCGCGAATGAGACTGACCACGAGGAAAATGAACAGGAGGAAAATAATCGAGTTGAGCATTCCATCGAATCCAGAAGCGATCAACCCATCCTTAGCCACGAGGGATGAAAATGTAATGAATCCGAATGGGAACAGCATGACGATTCCGGCGAGTTCGGCGATGAGGATCGCGGTAAAGAACGTAGCTTTTCTCAACATGAGAATGACAACGAGGACGGGGATGATTAGGAAAACCAGGCTGGAGGCATACTGCGCGTCCGCGGCAGCGGCAGCGGCAGCGGCGGGAGCGGTTGTCCTGAGTCCCGCGATGATGAACGCGACTGCGGCGGCAAGACCCGCGATGAGCGAATACTTGAGTCGGGACTTCACCACCTTGATGATGCTGACTTCCTGGGTCAATGACGAGGCGATAGTCGTGTCGGATATCGGGGCCAGGTTGTCGCCGAAACAAGCCCCGGAAATAATGGAGCCGCATACGACATTGATATCGCAGCCCATCGCCACCGCTACCGGTAGCATGACCGGAGTGACAGTGGTCACAGTAGCCGCCGCGCTTCCGGTCGCGCTTGAAAGGACGACCCCGAGAAGGAAGATGAGCAACGGCATCAGCGAGGGGGACAGATGAATTTGGGAAGCGGCCCAGAGCATTGCGGATACCAGATGGGACGCAGTCAGTATTTTTGACAGAACGCCGGCAAGCAGAAGGCTGGTGATCAGAAAGGCAAAG
>CAZPZF010000043.1:0-16900 GCA_964590705.1 uncultured Spirochaetales bacterium
GCCCGGGTAGCCGGATACACTCATCGAGAAGCCGCGGCCCAATCCGCGCGGCATGACGGCGGATAGGCTCCGCCGATTACAGGAGGTTTCTGTATGAGAAAGAGCGTGATCCTTTTCCTCGTCATCTCTCTCCTGCTCGCCGTTTCCGCCTTTGGGGCGGGAAAGGGAGAAGACGGCGCTGCTGCGGAGATGCTCAGGAAGACCCTCATCGTGGCATCGGTGGACAGCGTGACCACGTGGGATCCGAGCGCCTCGTATTCCACCGAGATCGCCTATTTCACCAATTTCTACGAGGGGCTGATCAAGGCGACGCCGCCGGGGAGTCCCGCGCCCTTCGAGCCGGCCCTCGCCACGGCGTGGAAGACATCCCCGGACGGCCTCGTCTGGACCTTTACCCTCAGACAGGGGGTGACATTCCACGACGGAACCCCGTTCACGGCCGATGCGGTCAAGTACTCCTACGAACGGACCAAGGAACTCGGCCTCGGCGCGGCCTTCATCCTGGACCCGATCAAGGAGATCACAGTCGTCGACCCCTATACGGTGAAATTCACCCTTACCTACGCTGCCCCGCTCGAACGGATCGCGGCTTCGGCCTACGGCGCGTGGATCTTCAGCCCCGCTACAGCGCAGAAACCGCGCCAATGGTTCGAGGAGGGGCATGAAGCCGGAACAGGGCCGTACATCCTGGAGAGCTGGAAACCGGACCAGGAGATGATCCTCCGGAGGAACGAGTCCTACTGGGGCGGTTGGAACAGGCCCTCGGTCGACCGTGTCGTCATCCGGATCGTCAAGGACGCCATCACCATGCAGAACATGGTCGAGTCGGGGCAGGCGGACATCGTCACCCTCGTCCCCCGCGAGGCGCTGAACCCGCTGGACGCGCGGCCGGACTGCAAGGTCCTCAAGGGGCCGAGCTTCATGAGCTACGCCATCCACATCAACACGAGGCGGCCCCCGCTGGACAACGTTCTGGTGAGACAGGCCATCTCCTACGCGCTTCCGTATAAGGACATCATCGCCGTTTCGGTCGGAGAGGAGCTCGGAACCCAGGCCCGCGGACCCATCCCCTATGGCGAATTCGGGTTCGTGCCCGGACTTCCGACCTATACCTATGATCCCGCCAAGGCCAAGGAGCTCATGCGCAAGGCGGGATTCCCCAACGGGATCGGGCTGACGCTCCTGTTCACCTACGCGGCGGAGAACGCGGCGCACGCGGCGTACGCGCCCCTCGTCAAGGAGAGCCTCGAGAAGATCGGGATTCCGGTCGAGGTGCGGGCCATCATGTGGAACTCTCAGTGGGAGATGATGAAGGGAGATCCCGCGAAGACCCAGGATCTGGGCGCGCTGTTCTGGTGGCCGACCTTCAACGACGCGTACGAGACTCTCGCCAGCCTCTGGAAGACCGAGAAGTACCCCTTCTTCAACTTCGCCTACTACTCCAACCCGGAGTATGACAAGCTGATCGACCAGGCATATGCGACACCGGACCAAGCAAAGGCCCTCTCACTCTACAAGGCTGCCCAGGAGATCCTCATGAGGGACGCGCCGAGCGTCTACCTCTTCGACCTGACGACCGCGGTCCCGATGAGGGAGAACGTGGAAGGGTACGTGATCAATCCCTCGTATCCCAAGGCCATGTACTTCTACGGGGTGTACAAGAAATAGGGACGGCGGAGAGCGGGACCGCCTCATCCGGCGGTCCCGCGGGAGGGCCGCGTTCCGGCGGTTTCGCCCGCGGGAGCCGTGGCCCGGCGGCCGCCGGTCCATCAAGAGGCCGATCCGCTGTAAGGAGTGGAGATGATCAGATACCTGACATACATCGTAAGAAGGCTCTTCTTCCTGGTCTTCGTCCTCATCGGCCTATCGATGATCACTTTCCTCCTTGCCCGGGTCGTTCCCTCCGACCCCGCCGCCACCTTCCTCGGCCCTCGGCCGAGGCCGGAGCAAGTTGAAATCATGCGTATCCGGATGGGCCTCGACAGGCCCATCTGGGTTCAATACGGCTTCTATATGCGCGACCTCCTCAGGGGCGATCTTGGAACATCGATCAGCCCCCACCAGCCCGTGGCGCGGGGCATCGTCGAATACCTGCCCGCGTCGCTCGAGCTCATGACGACTGCGATCCTCATCGCCCTGGGACTCGGCATTGCGATCGGAAGGATGAGCGCGCGGCGCGAGAACACCCTGATCGACCACGCGGGAAGGCTCTTTTCCATCTTCGGGGTTTCCCTCCCCGCCTTCTGGCTCGGGCTTCTCTTCCAGATCCTCTTCTTCCGGATTCTCGGCATCCTCCCGCTCGGGGGAAGGCTCGATACGATCATCGGCCTCACATACCCGGTCAGGACGGTGACGGGCTTCCTCTGCCTCGACGCGCTCCTGACGGGAAACTGGCACGCGTTCGCGAACGCTTTCGTCCATCTCATCCTGCCCGCCTTGACCCTCTCGGCCTATTCCACCGGAATCATCGCGCGCATGACCCGCTCTTCCATACTCGACCTAGCGCAGGAGGAGTTCGTCACCGCGGCACGGGCCCAGGGCATCCCGGAGCGGACGATCATGGGCAGGAGCGTTCTCAAGAACGCGATGGGTCCGACCCTGACGACAGCGGGACTCGCCTTCGCCTCCATGCTCACCGGCACCTTCTATATCGAGACCCTCTTCTACTGGCCGGGAATCGGAAGCTACACGGCAAAGGCGATCCTCGACCTCGACTACCCGGTGATCATGGGGGTCACCCTGGCGGGGGCCGCGTTCTACGTCATCGTCAACCTCCTCGTTGACATCCTGATTTCCCTCATCGACCCCCGGATACGGCTGTAGGAGACGGACAAATGAAAAGCGGCACGGCAAAAGCGGCAACGCGTTTCCTCCACTTCCTGTTCAGGAACCCCCTTACCGTCGCGGGGTTCGCGATCATCGCCCTCTTCATCCTAATCGCAGCAGCAGCGCCTGTTCTGGCCCCGTATCCGGATCAGGGCAAGGGGCTTTCGGACCTCACCCAGCGGCTCCTACCGCCTGGCCCCGGACACCTCATGGGAACCGACGACCTGGGCCGCGACATCCTCTCGCGGATCATCTATGGGACGCGGATATCCCTCAGGGCGGCGTTCGTGGTGATCGCCATCGTGATCGCCGTCGGCACGCCGTTGGGGATCATCGCCGGCTACTTCGGCGGGGTCGTGGACGAGATCATCATGAGGGTTTCCGACCTCGTACTGGCGTTCCCGTCCCTGCTCCTCGCCGTGGCCATCGTGGCGGCCCTGGGCCCGAGCCAGATGAACGCGATGATCGCCCTCTCCGTACCGTGGTGGCCCTGGTACACGAGGATCACCCGGAGCCTCGCCATCTCCCTCAAGGAGCGGCAGTTCGTCGAGGCCGCAAAGGCGGCGGGGGTCTCATCCGCGCGGATCATGGCCGCGCATATCCTGCCGAACTGCGTGACTCCCGTGATCGTGCAGGCGACCCTGGACATGGGGTACATCATCCTCTCCCTGGCGGGGCTCGGATTCCTGGGCCTGGGCTCCCAGCCGCCCACTCCCGACTGGGGAGTCATGATCAGCGAGGGGCGCACGTTCATCCTCTCGCAGTGGTGGATCTCGACATTTCCCGGACTCGCGATCCTCGTGAGCGTCCTCGGCTTCAACCTGGCCGGAGACGGCATCGCCGAGGTCATGAATCCCAAGCGAAGACGATAGCATAAACCTGGAGGCGTGAAATGAAACTGACCGTATGCGGCGCGCAGATGGAGATAGAGAACCTCGATACGGAGCGGAACCTGAGAAAAGCGGAAGAGTTCGCCAAGACGGCCGCGGAGACGGAGGGCTGCCACTTCCTCTGTTTTCCCGAGCTGTTCATCACCGGGGCCTTGAGCGGGGACTCGCTCGAGTACGCGCAGACCATCCCCGGGCCTTTCACCGACCGCTTCTCGGATCTCGCCTCCCGCTACGGGATACACATCGTCATGGGAAGCATGATCGAGAAGGCGGACGGCCGCATCTACAACACGCGCGTCCTCATCGACGACCGGGGGGATATCGCGGGGACCTACCGCAAGATCTTCCTCTGGTGCGGGGAAAAGTTCTTCACCTCGCCGGGCACGAGCCCTGGGCTGTTCGAGACCAAATGGGGGACCATCGGGATCGAGATCTGTTGGGACCTCGCGTTTCCCGAACTCACCAAGAACCTCGCCCGCAAGGGAGTACGGATCGTCTTCTGCCCCACCCTGTGGACCCACGACGACCGCTACTCGTACATCGGTATGCGGCCCGATGCGGACGCCATGAAGGCCCGGATCCCGGACGTCGACACCGAGGAGGTCTTCATCAACACCTGCGTGGCCGCCCGAGCCATCGAGAACAACATCGCCTTCGTGCTGGTCAACGGCTGCGGCAAGACGAAGATACGCAGCGACGTCCACACCCTGGTGGGCCATTCGCAGATCGCCCTCCCCTTCTACGGCCGTTGGAAGGTCCTGGCCGCGGAGGAACGGCTGCTCACAGGCGAGATCGACACGGACCTTCTCGACCTGGCCGAGATCGCCTACCAGACGCGGACCGATTCTCGGGACATCCTATGAGGCCTGAAGGCGAAGGCGGCGGACGGCAGGACGCTGGCGAAGCGCCGCTCCTCTCCATTGAGAACCTATCTACCCACTTCAGCACCTATGAAGGAGTGGCCAAGGTCCTGGATGGTGTGAGCTTCTCGATCGCGAAAGGGGAGTTCCTCGGCGTTGTGGGCGAGACTGGGTGCGGCAAATCGGTGACCGGTCTCTCCGTCCTCCGCATCCTCCCCCGGAACGGGAGGATCGTTTCGGGCACGATCCGCTACGGCGGCGCCGATCTCACCGCCCTCAGCGAGGCGGAGATGCGGGGGATCAGGGGCGGGAGGATCGCGATGATCTTTCAGCACCCGCAGGCCTCGCTCAACCCCGTCTTCACCATCCGGGAGCAGATGGAGACGGCCATGCGGATCCACCGGCGCGACGATAGACCGCCCGGCCGGGAGATTCGGGACCACGCCTGCTCTCTCCTCCTCCGGGTCGGGCTTCCCGATCCCCCGGCCATACTCAGGAAATACCCGCACGAACTCTCCGGCGGCATGCAGCAGCGGGTCATGATCGCCATCGCCCTCTCCTCTTCACCAGGGCTTCTCATAGCGGACGAGCCGACCACGGCCCTTGACGTCACCATACAGGCCCAGATACTCGCCCTCATGGCTCGGCTCCGGGAGGAGACGGGGATGGGAGTCATGCTCATCACCCACAACATGGGTGTGGTTGCGAGCGTCTGCGACCGGGTCGTGATCATGTACGCCGGGCAGATCGTGGAGGAAGGACCGACCTCCGCCGTTTTTACCCGGCCTCTGCACCCGTACGCGCGGGGGCTTCTCGCCTCCATTCCCGCCTGGGACCAGCGGGAAGGTCTTGCGCCGATTCCCGGCTCGATCTGCGGCCTGATCGACCCGCCGCCTGGCTGCCGATTCGCGCCCCGCTGCGAGAAACGGATGCCGGTCTGCTCCGAGCGGCGGCCCGATGGAACAACGGTAGAAGCGAAGCATACGGTCTTCTGTCACTTGTATGGCGATGGGGCCGGTAAGGAAGCGACGCCATGAGGAGCGAGGAAATGAGCACGGTGCTTGAGGTGGAAAAACTGCGCACCTCCTTCCGGGAACGTGCGGGCTTTCTCGGCCTGTCCCCAAGGGAGATCAGGGCGGTGGGCGGCGTATCCTTTTCCGTAAGGCGGGGAGAGATCGTAGGGCTCGTCGGGGAGTCGGGTTGCGGCAAGACCACGGTGGGAAGGACGATCATGGGACTCGTCCCTCCCTCAGGCGGGCGGATCCTGTTCAACGGCGCGGACCTCTCCACGATGGACAAGCGTACGCGCTTCGAGGCCCGTCGGCGGATGGGGATCGTGTTCCAGGATCCCTATTCCTCTCTCTCCCCCCGGCTCACGGTCCAGTCGATCGTGGCCGAGCCTCTGATCACGCACACGAAACTAAGGGGGAAGGAACTCCGCGGAACCTGCGCCGGCCTGCTTGAGCGGGTCGGCCTGCGGGAAGAGCACCTCGACCGCTACCCCAACGAATTCTCCGGTGGTCAGCGGCAGCGGATTGGGATAGCCCGCGCCCTGTCGTTATCTCCAGACTTCCTCGTCCTGGACGAGCCGACATCGGCGCTCGACGTGTCGGTCCAGGCGCAGGTCCTCAATCTCCTGCGTGACCTTCACCGGGATCTTGGACTCGCCTACCTGTTCATCACCCACGACCTCATCGTGGTGAAGTACCTGGCCTCCCGCCTCCTCGTCATGTACTGCGGACGGATCGTGGAGGAGGGGCCGTGCGACGAACTGTTCGCCGCGCCGGCTCATCCCTACACGAAGGCCCTCGTGACCGCCATCCCTCTTCCAGATCCGACGCTGAGGAGGGAGGCGGTGATCCTGGAGGGAACGGTCCCGAGCCCGGCCAACCTGCCGGCAGGCTGCGCCTTCAATACCAGGTGCCCGATGGAGAAGACGGAACGCTGTTTCACCGACGCGCCGGAACTGCGCGATATCGGAGGCGCCGGTACCCGCCGGGCAGCGTGTCATCTGCTGTAGGGAGCGAAGCGGCGGCCCTCAGAAGAAGTTGAACACCGCCATCAGGCCGGCCATGAGGGTGAAACCCAGGCCCATGACCCACTGAACGCTCGAAAAACGCTTGTCCATGTGATGGATGAGATCGTCGAAACGCTTGTCCATGGCCTCGAACCTGACATTCATCACCTCACGCTGAGCCTTCAGCTCCTCTTCCAGCCTGATGAGGCGCTCCAGAAGCACGCCGACCGGAAGGCCGAGGCCGGAGCTTTCTTCCGCGAGCCAGGCGCCCAGGTTTTTCTTTACATACTGCCCGATGGATTCCAGAGTTTTTTCTTCCAGTTCCATGGCGGTTCCTCCGATCATCGCTTTCCTCCCTGATTATATACCATCCATAACAGGGAGGAAAGGCGCGGCGCTTGAGGACCGCGCGGGCGCGGCCTGACGCAGCAGACCCAGAGGAACATCACCGGTCTTGCGGAGGAGGTTGCCAGGTTCACCGTGGAGTGACCGGAACCATGCCCTGCGCAAGCATCTCATCTCCATATCCAGCATGAAGATAGGGCCACATAGCCCACGGTCGCGCCGCGGCCGCCTCCTTGACACTGACTCCGATTTGTGTTTTCATGTTCCCCGCCGGGCCCATAGCTCAGTTGGTTAGAGCAGCTGACTCATAATCAGCGGGTCCCAGGTTCAAGTCCTGGTGGGCCCAAAATACGCCCTATTCGACGATCCTGCCCTCCGTAGAGACTGTGACGACCTGCCAGGGGATGAACTTTCCGCTTTTCTGGAGGGCCTTTTTAGCCGCGAGCTCCAGCCCGCCGCAGCAGGGAACCTCCATGCGAACGATCGTGAGGCTGCGGATATCGTTGTTCGAGAGGATCGCGCCTAGTTTTTCCGCGTAGTCTTCCATGTCGAGTTTCGGGCACCCGATCAGGGTGACCCGGTTCCTGATGAACCTGCTGTGGAAATCGCCATAGGCATACGCGGTGCAGTCCGCGGCCACGAGGAGGTTGGCTCCGTTGAACCACGGGGCGTTCACGGGGGCCAGCTTGATCTGTACCGGCCACTGAGACAGCATGCTCAGCGCCTCTCCACCAGCGGGCCAGTTCCGGGCACGATTCCCACTTCCCGCCGGCTCCCTCCGGATGGCGCGCGACTGGGTTCCCGGACAACCACAGGCGAGGGTCGGCGTCTCCACCTCGGACTTCTTCCTCTTCACCGCTTCCTCGTCGTAGGCCGCGGCTTCCCGCTCCTCGAAACTGATGGCTCCGGTAGGGCAGGCGGGAAGACAATCTCCGAGACCGTCGCAGTAATCGTCCCGCAGGAGAACCGCCTTTCCCTCTACCATCCCGATAGCCCCTTCATGGCAGGCTTCGGCGCAGGCCCCGCATCCGTTGCACGCCTCCCGGTCTATCCTGATGATCTTTCGTTTCATATTGGTATCGCCTCCCTTGACTCAATGACCCCAACATAGTATCGTGCGTCGGAAAAGTATGTTGTTTTTCCAACAGAGAGGAACTCATGGATAATCACGAACTGGCGGCGCTCTCCCGTTCCGCGCTCTTCTCTGGCATCGGCGAATCTGAGATCACCGAGGTTCTTGGCTGTCTTTCTGCGGTCGAGCGGAGATACGAAAGGAACGCGTCGATCCTGCGCGCCGGCGAAACCGTATTGAGGATCGGAATCGTCCTTACCGGAAGCGTTACGGTGAGCGAGACCGATTACCAGGGAAACCGATCCATCATCGGGAGGATGGAGGCGGGCGAGTCGTTCGCCGAGTCCTTTCCCTTTGCCGAGGAACGGGCCTTCCCCTACAGCGTCACCGCGGCGGAGAGATCGCGCATTCTCTTCATCAGACCGGACAGGCTCGTGCGAACCTGCGCCTCCTCCTGCGGTTTTCATCGACGACTAATCGGCAACATGCTTCGCATCCTCGCGTGCAGGAATGTGGCACTGACGCGGAAGATGGGACACATCTCGAAGCGCACGACGCGGGCCAAACTGATGTCCTATCTTTCAGCGCAGGCGGTCAAAGCGAAGAGCCGATCCTTCACGATCCCGTTCAACCGGCAGGAGCTGGCGGACTTCCTCTTCGTGGATCGAAGCGCCCTGTCGACCGAACTCGGCAAGCTCCGCGACGAGGGCGTCATCTCCTTCAGCAAAAGCAGCTTCGAGCTTCTCTGATTTTTTTTGTTGTGATGATCTTCCATCAATGATATATTACATTCAATACGGCGTCCTTTTCGGACGAAAATAAAATGCTGGCTTCCAGTGTTTTATTATTTTTCTCTAAACGAAGGAGAGAACGATATGGCAAAGGCCACCCCGAAACCGGCAGAAAAACCTGCCAAGAAAGCCCCGGCGAAGGCTCCCGCCAAGGCTCCTGCGAAAGCTCCCGCCAAGGCTCCTGCGAAGGCTCCCGCCAAGGCTCCTGCGAAGGCTCCCGCCAAGGCGCCCGCAAAGAAATCAAAGTGAGCGGAATACTCGTGATGTAGGATTCTTCACGCGCGAACGCGCGACGATCAACTTACATGAACGACGGGGAGCGGAAACGCTCCCTTTTTTATTAAGCGGGATTCATGCCCTCGTCGCTCATCCCTTCACGCGCGTCCCGCCCTTGAAGACCATCCGAATCTTGTCAGCGCCCTTGAGCGCTGCGATATCGACGAGAGGGTTTCCCGCCACGACCACGACATCCGCCAGCTTGCCTTTTTCAAGAGTCCCGATCCTGTCGTCCATCATGAGGCGGGCGGCGTTGATCGTACCCGCGCGTATCGCTTCCATCGCAGTCATTCCCGCCTCGGTCATGGCGACGAACTCCGCCCCGTTGTCCCGATAGGGAAAGTTTTTCGTATTCCCGAAGTCGGTGCCTAGCGCGATCCGAATGCCCGCCTTACGCGCCATGGCGATGGTCTTCAGGTTCGCCTCAGCGCAGTGCTCAGCCTTCTTAGCCATCCAGTCCGGGATACCGGGGAGCTTTGCAACCCCGAGGGAGACGGCAAGGGTCGTCACGAGGGCCACATCCAGCTCAGCCATGAGGTCGATTTCCCTCTGGGTGAGAAAGACGCCGTGCTCGATACTCCTGACCCCCGCTTTCAACGCCTGGTAAGCTCCTTCGCTTCCCGTGCAGTGCGCGGCCACGTAGCCGTGATGCCGAGCGGTCTCTTCGACGATGGCCCGTAGCTCCTCCGGAGAGAACTGGACGTCGTCTATCCGGTCTCCAGGCGAGGAGACCCCGCCTGTGGCGCAGATCTTGATGAAACGCGCGCCGGCGCGGAACTGCTCGCGGACTCCGAGGACACAGTCGTCGCCTCCGTCCACAAGTCGATGGCAATGATCGTTCTCGTTGGTGAAGGACTTCGGGAGGTGGAGGGTCCCGTCCACGTGTCCGCTCGTGATGCCGAGGATTTTCCCTCCGGGGAGGATCCGCGGACCCCTGAGAACACCGCGCTCCACGCCGCGGGACAGGTACAGTCCCGCCTCGCTCATCTCGCGGAGTCCCGTGAACCCGGCGTCGAGGAGGAGCCCCGCCTGGTAGGCCGCGCCGATAAGCTGGTCGCCGAAGAACTGCGACCCCCCGGAATCCTCCTCGCCGGTGAGGTGGGCGTGGCAGTCGATGAAGCCGGGCAGGATCGAGCCGTCTCCGACGTCGAACGTTTCCGCGTCATCGGGAATGCGGAATCCCTCCTCGGGCCCGACGTACTCGATGGTCTCCCCAAAGCAGAGGAGTCCCCTTTCCAGCGCCGTGTCCGAAACGGCGTCGATGATCCTTCCCTTCAAGACGTATCTGGCCATCTCATCCTCCTCTGTCCTGCCCCTCCCGGGAGTCCTTCGCGCCTCAGGCGCCGAAGCCGCGAGCCCGAACCGCGTCGAGCAGAAGCCCGAGCGATCGTTCGAGCACATGCCTGGGAACGGATATGTTCATCCTCATGAAGCCCGACGGACCTCCGTAATCCTCTCCGGAATCGAGGCAGAGGAAGGCCTCCTCAAGGAGGAAGCGTGTAAGATCCCCGTCGCGTAAACCGAGCCCGCTGAAATCGATCCACAGCACATAGGTCCCCTCAGGCTTTGTAACGGCAACGGAGGGGATGTGTTTCCTGAAGAATGCGTCGATCAGAAGGTAGTTTTGCCACACATACTCGCGCATCGCCGAAAGCCAGGAGGCGCCCTCTTCGGTGTAGGCCCCGAGAAGCGCGGCGTGGAGCATGGGATCCACGCTGCCGTAGTGGTCGGCGTTCCGCTGAACCAAAAAACGCTCCCGCAGCGCGGGATCGGGGATAACGACGTTCGCGTGATTGACGCCGGTGAGTCCGAAGCTCTTTCCCAGCGAGGTGCACGTGATACCCGCGGAACCATCGCCCGCGGCGTGGACATAGGGAACGGTCTCGTTTCCGTCAAAGACGATTTCCGCGAAGATTTCGTCGGAGAAGACGACGACCCCGTACCGATCCGCGAGCCCGGAGATCCGCTTCAATTCATCCCGGTTCCAGACGGTTCCCGTGGGGTTGTTCGGGTTGCAGAGCACGAACAGCTTGTTGCCCCTGTCCGCCATCTTCGACTCGAGATCCTCGAAATCGATCGTATGCCTGCCCCGGCGCAGGATGAGCGCACTCTCCACCGTTTTCCGGCCAAGCCGGGTAGCTGCCTGCCTGTATCTGGCATACCCAGGGGTGAGCATGATCATCCCCTCTCCCGGCCCTGTGAAGGCGCGCAGCGATGTCGCCACGGAGAAGACGGTGCCGTGGGTGGGAAGGATCCAATCGGGGCTGATCCGGAAGCCGCGTTGGGTCTCGAACCACCAGACGACGCGGTCGAGATATTCCGAGGACGGCAGCGTGTACCCGAAAAGGCCGTTGTCCGCAGCTTTCTTCACCGCCTCGATGATCGCAGGCGCTGTCTTGAAGTCGAATTCAGCTCCCCAGTAGCTCGGAAGGCCCGCGTCACGGATAGGCTGGGGCGTGAACCGTTCCTTCATATTGCCGATCCCGGTGCGGTCGACAAGCGTGTCAAAATCAAATCCCATACGTTTGTTCTCCAAGATCGTCCAGTCAGCCGTCGATCCGTTCGGCGTTGTGACAGGCCACGAAATGCCCGGACGAGAGCTCCCGCAGATCCGGCTTTACGGACCCGCATGTCTCGTCGGCCCAGGAACAGCGTTTCCGGAAACTGCACCCGCGGCCGAGATCGATCGGACTCGGCACGTCACCCGGAAGGAGGATCCTCTTCCTCGTCCGTTCCACGTCGGGATCGGCGACGGGGATGGCGGAGAGCAGGGCCTTGGTGTAGGGGTGGTAATTTTTCGCGTACAGCTCGTCGCTGGGCGCCACCTCCATGAGCGACCCGAGATACATAACAGCGATCCTATCCGATATCTGCCTCACCATGGAGAGATCGTGGGTGATGAAGAGGTAGGACAGGTTCATCTCCTCCTGAAGCCTCCTGATGAGGTTCACGATCTGAGCCTGGATGGATACGTCAAGGGCGGAGATCGGCTCGTCGCACACAATCAGCTCGGGTTCCACCGCCAGGGCGCGCGCGATCCCGATCCGCTGACGCTGCCCGCCTGAGAACTCGTGGGGGAAGCGGTCCGCGTGCCCCTCGGAAAGCCCGACCATGCGTAGGAGCTCGTTCACCCGATGCCGCTTCTCGTTTCCGCGGCAGAGGCCGTGGATCTCCATGCCCTCGGCTATCGTGTCGCCGACCACGCACAGGGGATCGAGGGAGGCGTACGGATCCTGGAAGATCATCTGCACTTCCTTGCGGAAGCGCCGTTTCTCTCTCCTGTCGTAGGTCCAGATGTCCTTCCCCTTGAACAGGATCCTCCCCTGATCCGGCCTGTACAGCCGCAGGATGCTCCTCCCCAGGGTGGTCTTTCCGCATCCCGATTCCCCGACGAGACCGGTGGTCGTTCCCTTGCGGAGCGAAAGGGAGAGACCGTTTACCGCCCTGAGCACGCCGGCCTCGACCCGGAAGGAGACGGAGAGGTCCTGAATCTCGAGCAGGGTCTCCATGTCCCGCGGGCGGCTTTCCGTCCGCGCGTTTTCCGTGGGCAGGGCTGCCCGCGCCTCATGTTCCACCGCGGCCCTCCCTCTCTTCCCGCGCCGGCGGCGCGCTGCCGGGGCAGGCGGGATGGTTGCGCCAGCAGGCCGCGTAATGGCCGGGGTCCGTGAAGGAGATGAATTCCGGCTCCTTCCTGACGCAGATGTTCATAGCGTACCGGCACCGGGCCGCAAAAGCGCATCCTGGAGGAGGCGCGATCAGGTCCGGAGGCGAGCCTTTAATCGAGAAGAGCTGTCCCCCGGTCTTCCGGTCGATCCTGGGCACGGAGCCGAGCAGCCCCTCGGTGTACGGATGCCTGCAGCGTTTGAACACGGCGTCCGCGCTCCCGTGCTCGACCACCTTGCCCGCGTACATGATGTAGATCCGGTCCGCCATGTTGGCCGCCACGCCCATGTCGTGCGTGATGAGCACGATGGCGGTCCGTATCCGGGATTTCAGGTCGTTCATCAGGTCGATGATCTGGGCCTGGATGGTGACGTCGAGGGCGGTCGTCGGCTCGTCGGCGAAGAGGATCTCGGGTCCGCAGATGATGGCCATCGCGATCATGATCCGCTGCCGCATGCCGCCGGAAAGCTGGTGCGGGTAGCGTCTGACATTCTTCTCCGGGGAAGGCATGCTGACGAGCCGCATAATCTCGAGGAGCCTCTGTTCGGCCTCCCGCCGCGTGGCCTTCTTGTGCAGGATATACCCCTCCACGATCTGGTCCCCTACTGTCATGGTGGGGTTCAGGTAGGTGAAGGGATCCTGGAAGATGACGGACATGCGGTTCCCTTGGTACTCCCTCATCTCCCTCGGCGTCTTCTTGAGAAGGTTCTCCCCCTTGAACAGGACTTCCCCGCTCTTGACCCGGCCGATTCCCCTGGGATTGGTCCCGAGCACCGTTTGGATAGAAACGGTCTTCCCGCAGCCCGACTCTCCCACGATGGCGATGGTCTCCCCCATGCCGAGGTGCCAGCTCACGCCGCGGACCGCCTGAACCTCACCCTGAAAGGTGTCGAATGACACGGCGAGATCCCTGACGACGAGGAGAGGAGAGGCTTCCTGTCCCAAGGCTCTTTTTTCCCGTTCGCTCATCTCAGGACCGCAGCCTTGGGTCCAGGGCGTCGCGAAGCCCGTCCCCGATCAGGTTGAAGCAGAGCATGGTGACGCTCACGCAGAGGCACGGAAATACGAACTGGTAGGGGTAGTACCGAAAGGTTTCGGAGGCGATCTTGATGAGCTGGCCCCAGCTCGGGCTGGGCGGCTTGATGCCGAGTCCAATGTAGCTCAGGAACGCCTCGTAGAAAATGATGTTCGGCATCATGAGCGTCATGCCTACGACGATGATCCCCATGGTATTCGGCAGGAGATGCCGGAAGATCTGCCTGAACGCGGACGCGCCCAGTGTCTCGCTCGCGATGATGAACTCCTGGCACTTCAGCTGCAGGATGAGCCCGCGGGTGGTCCGCGCCGCGCTCATCCACCCCGTGAGAGACATGGCCAGGACGAGGGTCATGATGTTCCCGCTTCCGAGGATCACCATGAGGAGGATCATGTAGATGAGGGGGGGGATCCCCATGAGGATGTCGATGCCGCGCATGATGACTTGGTCGAGTTTCCCGCCGAAGAAGCCCGAGATTCCCCCGATGGTCATGCCGATCGCGTAGGGGATGATGGTCGCGAGCAGGGCCAGGAGGAGCGAGACGCGGCCGCCGACCCATACACGGGTCCATAGGTCCCGGCCAAGGGCGTCGGTGCCGAACCAGTGTTCCGCGTCAGGTCTCAGGTTCGCCGAGGCGTAGTCGTTGCTGTAGTAATCGTACTTGTTCATCCCCGGACCGAAGATCACGAAGAAGAGGAGGACGCAAAGGATGGCGAAGCTCACCACGGCGGTGCGCCGCTTGCGGAAATTCCTCCAGACGTCGGCCGCGTATGAGGTCGATTTGCGCACAACGGCGTCGGCCTCGAGGGTGTCTGGGGGAAGAGGGAGAAAATCCGTTTCCATCGCGCGCGTACCGTCCTGCATCGTCGTCACCTCACCCGTATCCTGGGATCGATGAATCCGTACAGGAGATCCACCAGCAGGTTCATCGTGACCAGGAAGGCGCCGTAGAAGATGGTAAGCCCCATGATCAGGGAATAGTCGAGGGTCGTAACAGAATCCACGAAGTACTTGCCCAGCCCCGGGATCAGGAAGATGCTCTCGACCACGAAGGATCCCGTCATGATGGCCGCGATCTGCACGCCCATGTTTGTGATGATCGGTACCAGGGAATTCTTGAATTCGTGTCTCATGACCACGCGCACGGGATGGAGTCCTTTCGCGCGTGCAGTCTTGATGTAGTCCTGGGTCGTCACGCCAAGCATGCTGGCGCGCATATTCCGTGTGGTGACCGCTATAGTCCCCATGCCAAGGACCAGGGCGGGCATGATCGTCTGCTTCAGGGTTCCCCATCCGGTGACCGGAAGGATCCTGAGCTTCACGCCGAGCAGGAGCCGGAGCAGGGGGCCAAGCACCATGGCAGGCAGCGCGATGCCGAGGATCGCGACGATCATTAGGATGTAGTCCGGCCACCGGTTCTTGAATTGCGCGCACAGGACGCCGAAGAGGATGCCCGCGGACTCGCAGAACACGAACGAGAGGAGGCCCAGCTTGGCCGAGACGGGAAAGGTCTCCGCGATGATGGAAACCACGCTCTTACCGACCTTCTTCAGGGAGGTTCCGAGGTCGCCCCGCAGAAGGTTGCGCATGTAGATGAGGTATTGCCTGAGGACGGGTTGGTCGAGGCCGTAGTACTCCCGCTGACGCCGCTGGATGGTCTCGGGGACGGTCTCGCTCAGAAAGGGATCTCCGGGCAGCAGCTTGACGAGAAAGAAGGTAAGGGTCGCCAGGATAAAGACGGTGGCGGCCGCCGTCAGTATCTTTTCAATAACATACTTGAGCATCGATCCCCTTTTCCGCGCGCGGCTCTCTGTGGTCCGCCGGCTCTCCCGAAGGGAAAGCCGGCGGTCCCTGCAAATCGGTCTTCGTGTCGCCGAACCTCAATTCTCGATATCGGCGAAGGTGTAATCCAGGTACGTGGAGAGATGCATGCCTCTCACCTTGGGGTCATACACCACGTAGATCTGCTGCCAGGTCAGGACGAGATCGACCACGTTGTCGCAGAAGTACTTCTCCAGTTCGAACATCCTGTCCTTCCTCTCGCTCCAGGCCGTAGCCGCGGCTGCCCGGTCATAGAGGGCGTCGTACTGGGGATCGCTGTAGTTGTAGGGAGCGCCGATGGTGCTGTAGTAGGATTTCGCGACCTCCTCCAGCCAGTCGACGGCGCCGAGCGCGACCCCGCCCTTCCAGAAATCATAGTCGCTGCCGTACACCTTTGCAATCATCTGCTGGATCGGCTGAGGATCGAGCACGCAGGTGATTCCCAGGTTCTTCAGGAGCATGTCCTGGATGGCTTGGAGCGCCATGAGGCTCCCCTGCGACTCGTAGCAGAGCATGGTGAAAGTGGGCATGCGGTCCGCGCTTACGCCCAGCTCCTGCAGCGCCTTTGCCAGGTATTCCCGCGCCTTGGCGGGATCGGCGGTAACGGGCCATCCCTCATAGGGGAATTCCTCGTTGAAGGGTTTCTCCTTTCCGACCTCGTTCGGGGCTGTGAGCCTGGATGCCGGAGAATCGGTGGTGTACACGGTGGCGACCAGGGCCTGCCTGTCGATGGCATAGCAGAGCGCGCGTCTGAAGTTCGCGTTGGAGAGGAAACGTCCGGTCTCCTTGCTCTTTCCCAGGTGGTTGATGTGGAGGTACTGGAGGCTGGACGCGTAGGATGTGACGGAGAAACCGCTGTCGGTCAGCGCTTTGGCCTGATCCCGATTGTTGAGTTCCACCAGGTCGAGTTCGTGTACGAGCATCATATCGACGGCCGTGTCCCCGGTCGCGTTGATGACCGCGTCTATTTCCGAGAGCTTCACCGCATCCGCGTTCCAGTACTTGCCGTTTTTCACGAGAACCAACTTGGAATCATGTTCCCACGCGGTGAGCGTGAAGGGGCCGTTGGTCAGCATGTTCTGCGCCTCGGTCCCGTACTGATCGCCGATCTTCTCAACAAAGTCCTTGTTCATCGGGAAGAAGGGCCAGTCCGCGAAGACGACGGGGAAGGTCGGAACCGCAAGGGTAAGCACCAGGGTGTAGTCGTTCTTCACCTCGATGCCCACCTCCGACGCCTCGCATTCTCCGTTGTAGTAACGCTCCGCGTTCTTGATGATGAAAGCCGAGTCCGCCTTCTCGAAGG
>CAZPZF010000043.1:16910-17268 GCA_964590705.1 uncultured Spirochaetales bacterium
AGGCCTTGTCCGCGTCGAGGAGCCTGAACAGGCCGTAGGCGAAATCGTTCGCCGTCACCGGGCTGCCGTCGCTGTATACGCTCTTCCTGAGGTGGAAGGTGTACTGCATGTTGTCCGCGGAAGCCTCCCAGGACTTTGCTACCCCGGGAACCGCCTCCCCGTTCACGTTCCGCACGAGCCCCTCTCCCATCATCCGGAGGGCGTCATAGGCCGCGTCCTCGTTGGCTCGGTGGGGATCCATGCTCGCAGGCTCGTAGGGCCAGCCCACGGTCAGCCCCTTCTGCCCGGCGTCCCCTTCCCCGGCTTTCTTGGCCCCGCCGCCGCCCGCGAGGGCCGCGATCCGGCCCCGCACGGTCAG
>CAZPZF010000044.1:0-6758 GCA_964590705.1 uncultured Spirochaetales bacterium
ATCTCCCTCGACCCCTTCCAGTTCGATTTCCTCTACGCCCGCGCCCAGGTCTACTTCCATATGGGCGACTATCCAGAATCGCTCGCCGATTGCGAGCGGGCCGGGAACATCGATCCCAGCGTGAAGGAAGTGGAGGAACTCAAGAGGATCATCCGGAAGAAACTACGGATGTGATTTTCTGCCTCTCCCGCCGTCTCCGTTAAAAACGCTGTTGTCGCCAACCCCGTCGCGGAACGGCTTTCGACCGGCCCTACTGTTTCCTGACCAGCGGTTTGCCAATCCCCTCCGCCTTGAGACGGCCGAGCAGTTTCTGCAGCTCGGGTTCGGGAACATCCGACAGTACGACGCGGTAGATGGCGTCCTGCCCTGCGGCGACCATGAAAGAAAGACCGGCGTCTTGAAGCCGCGCCGCCATCGCTTCCGCGTTTTCCTTCCGGGAAAACGCGCCCGCCTGAACCGTGAAAAGAGCGTCCGCGGGCGCGGGGGAGGATACCACTTCAACGCTGACATAGGCAACGCCGCTTCCCATCATACCGATCGCGTCGGCCGCGGCCCTCGATAGATCGATGATCCTGCCCTCCACAAAGGGACCGCGGTCGTTGATCCGAACGGTAACGGAAAGGCCGTTGCCCATGTTCGTGACTTTAACGAGAGTGCCGAAGGGAAGGGTCCTGTGAGCAGCGGTGAGCTGGTTGGTATCGAAGATCTCGCCGTTGGCGGTTTTCCGCCCCTGGAACTTCCCACCGTACCAGGAGGCGTATCCGGTTTCCTGGGCGGAGGCGACGATAGCGGACAGGATAAAGACGATCATGACAGCCGGCATTGCGGTCCCGGCTCTTGGCCTATTCATGGCCCGGGGGAAAGGGCACTCGGATGCGGTCGTTCTCATATACTGCTCTTATCGGATCTTTGGTCCGTTTTCTTGCCCCGTTGAATAAAACCTCTTTTTATGGAAGAATTCGCCCGGCACATCGAATACGGCTGACATATCTCCGTAAGGCGGGAATCTCTCATGAATGAAAACGCTGTCCATTGGGCCGATATCGCGGCACAGAAGATCGTTCGGGAAAAGGGCGAGAAGGAGCGCTACGTGTGCGCCTCCGGAATCACACCCTCCGGTACGGTCCACATCGGGAATTTCCGCGAAATCATCTCGGTCGCCCTGGTTGTCCAGGCCTTGACCGAGATGGGCAAGAAGGTTCGGTTCATCTATTCTTGGGACGACTACGATGTCTTTCGGAAGGTGCCGGCAAATATGCCCAACCGCGAGATCCTCGAAACCTTTTTGCGAAAGCCGATCACCATGGTGCCGGATCCCTTCGGCGTCGAGGAAAGCTACGCGCGGGCCAACGAGAAGCGTCTGGAGGAGCTTCTACCGATCGTGGGAATCGTGCCCGAGTATATCTACCAGGCCAAGCGCTACCGGAATTCGGAATACGCCCAGGGTATACGGACCGCGCTGGAAAAAAGCGACGTTATCCGGCGGATCCTGGACGAGCACCGCACGTCTCCGCTTCCACCCGACTGGATCCCCGTGAGCGTTTTCTGCACGAACTGCCAGCGGGATACGACCAAGGTGGGCGGTTGGGACGGACAATGGTCCATCTCCTATGCCTGTTCCTCCTGCGGCCATGAGGAGACGATCGATCTGCGGAAAACCGCGGCGGCCAAGCTCCCCTGGCGGATCGACTGGCCGATGCGCGGGAGCGCCGAATCGGTCGATTTCGAACCCGCGGGCAAGGACCACCATACCGAGGGAGGCTCCTTTGACACGGCGAGGAAGATCGTGAGCGAGGTGTACGGCGGTTCCGCGCCGGTGACCTTTCAGTACGACTTCCTCAGCATCAAGGGGAGGGGCGGCAAGATCTCGTCCTCGTCCGGAGATGTCATCGGTCTGGACGATGTCCTCGAGATCTACCAGCCCGAGGTGACCCGGTACCTGTTCACCGGAACCAGGCCCAATACCGAGTTTGCCATTTCCTTTGACCTCGATGTCATCAAGATCTACGAGGACTACGACCGCTGCGAGCGTATCTACTTCGGCGCGGAGGATGTCGGGGAAAAGCGGAGGGAGAAGGAGAAACGCATCTACGAATTGGCGCAGGTCGGTCCCGTGCCGCAGGCTCTCCCTCTCCAGATCCCCTTCCGCCACCTGTGCAACCTCCTCCAGATCTGCGGGGGGGATCCCGGGCAGGTGAGAGCCCGGTTCGGCCCCCTGTCCGCGGAAGAGGAGAGGAGGTTCCTGATCAGGTCCCGCTGCGCGTGGAACTGGATCACCCAGTTCGCCCCGGAGGATTTCCGGTTTGCCCTGCGGTCGGAGAGAGACGAGCCGCTTGCCCTTTCGGACTCCGAGAGGAAGGCCGTCGCGCTCCTGGCCGAGGCGACGGAAGACCTTGCGCGGTTCGATGAAAAAAAGCTTTCCGAGGAAATGTACAGGATCGCCGGTACGGTCGGTATGGATCCGAAGGAACTGTTCGTTACGATCTACCGCGTCCTGATCGGAAAGGAAAAGGGTCCGCGGCTGGCCCAGTTCATCCTCACGGCGGGAACGGAAAAGATACTGCCCATCCTGCGCGCGTATCGCTAGCTTTCCATCGTTCCCGGATCGGAAGAGGATCGCGGTACCTTGATTGCCGGCGGTGGGAATCGAACCCACACATCCTTGCGGACACCAGATTTTGAGTCTGGCACGTCTACCAATTCCATCACGCCGGCTTTTCCTTGAGATACCTGTGAAGATATAGGGGCCGTTTCCCTTTGTCAAGGTTGCGGGAATTCCCGGCCGCGGGCAGGAACGTATGACCTGAGAAGCCCGACACCGGCGAGGCGGAAGATGCGGGTGGAAGGGAGAACGAACGTGACGGTCCCATCGGGCCGGATATCGTGGGGGCTGGCTTTCAGCCTGCCTGCTTCTTCTGCTCCATGTCCTTGAATCTCTGTTTCGCTGCGCGGACGTACCAGAACACGATGCAGAAGGGACCCACGATGGCGATGGCGCCGAAGATGTAGCAGCAGATATCCCAACCGTTCATACCGTTTCCCCCTTTTCCCGTCAACACTGGCGGCGCAACAAGAATAGGGCGAATCACTCGCTCAAGAGAATTGTAGCTCCCGGATCTGACATCGTGTCAATCGGGCGAAGGGCCGTTTCCCTTTGTCAGGATTGCCGGTTTTCCGCGGCTCCCTTTCCGTGTATACTGGGCTGGATGAGGGAACCGCGGCCACGCGGTATTGCCGCGCACATGGATCCATACCGTTCCTGCCGTCTCTGCCCCCGCGAATGCGGGGTGGACAGGACGGCGGGGAAAACCGGCTTCTGCGGCCAGACTGCGGTTATCCGCGCAGCGTGCGCCACGCTTCACCGGGGCGAGGAGCCGCCGGTATCGGGAGAGAGGGGATCGGGCGCCGTATTCTTCACGGGCTGCACCCTTGGATGTCCGTTCTGCCAGAACATCCAGATCTCTGCCGGCGGCATGGGATCTGCCCTTCGTCCCGGCGGTTTTTCCCGCATCTGTCTCGATCTCCAGGAGCGGGGGGCGGAAACCCTGAACCTGGTGACAGCCACGCAATTCATCCCCTCGGTGGCCGAGGAACTACGGGAGGCGAAACGGGCCGGGCTTTCGATTCCCGTCGTCTGGAATTCGAGCGGATACGAAAAACCGGAAACGCTTTCGATCCTTGACGGCCTGGTCGATGTCTATCTGCCCGACTGCAAGACCCTCGATCCCGAGCTTTCGGGCCGGCTGTTCGGGAGGACAGACTATCCGGACGCCGCGCGCGAGGCGATCCGCTTCATGGCTGACCGGGGCGGCCCGCTCTTCTGCGAGCGCGGCATCATGACGCGGGGAACCATCGTGCGGCACCTCTCGCTTCCCGGATTCCTTTCGCAAACGAGGGAGGTGCTGGAGTGGTTTGCGCACGAACTCGCCGGCCGCGCGCTCCTCTCGCTTCTGGTCCAGTACGTCGAAATCGGCCGCGGAACCGAAAGGTCGCCTTCGGGCAGGATCGGCAAAGTCGAATACGATACGCTTCTCGAGTGGCTTGACGAGTTCGGAATAGAGGACGGCTTTATCCAGGAGCTCGGCGGGGACGATGAATGGATCCCCGATTTTTCACGGCCGAACCCGTTTCCCGCCGAATACTCCGATGTCGTGTGGCATTGGAAGGAAAAGGACACCGCCCCGGGCGGGAGTGAGGAGGAACCATGAAATCGGTCAAGGAGACCCACCTGGACAAGGGGATACGGAAGATGCTCTCCGGTCTGCCTCTTGCGGTTTTCGACGCGCTGGTCGCCGATCAGGAGGTGTCGGCCCTGCAGGAATACGCGAACACCGTTTCGATCATGCGCCTCGGGTATAACGACCATGGTCCCGTCCATATGCGGAAGGTCACCTCGAACGCGCTGGCCATTCTACGGCTCCTTCACGATGCGGGCATCCAGCTCACCCTCGAACGGGAGGAGCTGGGCGGATACGAGGACAGCACGGTCGCGGTGCTCATCGCGGCTTTTCTCCACGATATCGGAATGTCCGTGGGCAGGGCGGGGCACGAGAATCATTCTGCGGTCCTGGCCGTCCCGATCATCGACCGCGTCCTGGGAACGGTATATCCGGACGACATCATGAAACGGGTCATCCTCCGGTCGACCGCGGTGGAAGGGATCGTCGGCCATATGGCGAGCAGCACGATCCACTCCTACGAGGCCGGCATCATCCTCGTGGCGGACGGCTGCGACATGGAAAAGGGGCGGGCCCGCATTCCCCTGCTCCTGAACAGGGAGTCCCGGGTCGGAGACATCCACAAGTACTCAGCGTCGTCGATCGAGAAGGTCACGATCGGCAAGGGAAAGGAGCGGCCGATCAGGATCACGGTCGAGATGACCGCGTCGGTGGGGTTTTTCCAGATTGAGGAGGTGCTGTTCGGCAAGCTCAGCGCGAGCCCGATCAACCAGTTCATCGAGCTCCACGCCGGAGTGATCGGGAGGGAGATGAAGCGCTACCAGTAGCGCCGTGCCTTTGCTTGCCTTCCGTGAACGATCGGAGTACACTTTGCCCATGTTCTCCGAGATCACGCTCATCCTCCTCTTCATCTTCGACTGCGCCCTGGGCATCATCATCTATCTCTACAACCCGAAGGGGATCGTGAACAAGATCCTCTTTCTTCTCCTCCTGCCGGTGACGCTCACGAACCTCGACATCCTCCTGATAACGGCCGCGGGGAACTGGGCGCCGGTCCGCGCCGGATACATCATGGCGACCATCGCGGGCATCTTCTTCTATCCGATCGTCTATACGCTCTCCTGCTTCTTTCCGCGCACGACCGTGACCCGGAAGGACGCGTGGCGCTTCGCCGTCGTATTCGCCGTACCCGTCGTCCTCGGCATCCTGTATCTCGTCTACTACGCTGACCAGCCGCTCATCGTCGGATTCCCGATCCTCAGCCTCTTTGCCGCCGAGCCTTCGGGAGCCTACTCCCGGGTTCTGTTCACCCTGACCAATCTCTCATACCTCCTCTACATCCTCTGCATGCTCGCGGCGGTGGTGAGGAAACTGCTCCTGTCCCTTCGCATGCGGATCCTGAGGCGGGAGAGAAACACGGTTCTCATGATCCTCTGGGGATTCATGCCTCTCTCCGTCCTGCTCCTCTTTACGTATCTCGTCTTCCTGCCCATGAGGGGCGGCCTCTACTTCCATCTCCTCGCGTCCGGGCTCTGGACAATCTATGTCGTTTTCCTCACCCTCAGGTTCGGCTTCATCGACAGGAAGGCGCTCATGCGGGTCTTCATCGTGTATCCGGCGGTCCTCGTGACGGTCATGCTCCTGTATTGGTCATTTCTCGGAAGGTTAAACCTTCTGTTATCGGAGATCTTTTCCATCGATCTCTGGCTCATCGTCGGCATCGAGGTCGCCCTGTTCTCTTCCCTGCTGTCTCCGATCGTCCGTCTGTTCACCCACAGTCTCCGGAGGGCATCGTCGGCCGAGGAGGCGGATTTTCACCGGCAGATCAAGGAGCTTTCGGCGCGGATGGCGACCGTCATCGACATGGAAGACCTCGACCGCCTCTTGGCCGAGATCTTCCTGGACCGCCTCAAGGTTCGAGTCTTCTATTTTCTCGTCGAGGACGAACGGGCCGCGGCCTTTCATACCGTACAGCGCGAACCGGATTCCCCTGTCTTTCCGACGGACGGCGAGCTCGCGGGCAGGCTCCTCCAGGACCGGAAGATCGCCACCTTCCAGCAGCTCTCCCTTTCCTGGCAGCGGCTGCTGGAACTTAAGATCCTCGATGACCATCGGATCCGGCTTGTCGTTCCCCTGCTGGAGGGGCACCGGCTTCAGGGGATGCTCCTCCTCGGAGATCCCGGAGTGGCGGAAGCGTGGCATCGCTTCGAGATCGAGGAGCTGGAGATCCTCTCGGGAGGGATACCGATCGTCATCGAACGGTGCAGGAGCCACAACCGGGCTATCGAGATGGAGAAGAAACTCGCGCGTATCGAGAAGATGGCGGTTCTCAACGAAATCACCTCTTCCGTAGCCCATGAAGTGAGGAACCCCATCTCCGTCATCGCGACCTCCGCGGAGACGCTTGCCTCCCGGGATCTCGACCCTGCCGAAGTGAGGAGGATCGCCGGCTACATCCAGGAAGAGACAGAAAGGATCTCGCGGCTTCTCAACCGGATCGTGACGGACGCGCGTCCGAGCGAACCCGTACCAGAAATTGTCGACGCGGTCTACCGTGTCAGGAGTGGTGTCGCGATCGGC
>CAZPZF010000044.1:6768-17192 GCA_964590705.1 uncultured Spirochaetales bacterium
CCTCTCCCCGCGGGCCAAGGAGGTCGGCGTGAGACTCGAGGTTCTCGCGGTTGAACCTGTTCCCCGCGCGTGGGTCGACAGGGAGGGATTGATGCAGGTCTGCCTCAACCTCACCCTCAACGCGCTCGAGGCGGCCGGCAGGGACGGAACCGTGACATGCGCCGTTTCCCGGGCTCCCGACAGCCGGCTCAGGCTCCTGTTCAGCGATACCGGACCCCCCATCCCCGAAGAGATAAGGGCCAGAATGTTCGAGCCCTTCTATACGACCAAGAAAGGCGGAACGGGCCTCGGCCTGGCCGTCTCCCAGCGGATCGTCCGCGATGGGGGAGGGGCGCTCCGTTTCGTCTCCGGCGATGACGGAACCGGATTCGAGGTGCTGCTTCCCGTTCCCCCCCAGGGGAGCGGGAGGGGAAGCGGAGGGTGATATGAGGGAAGCGCAGCGGGTCATCGCGTTCATCGAGGACGAGCCGAAACTCCTCGACCTGATCCTGTTCAACCTCCGCGACCGATACCCGGTCAAGGGATACCGGAACGCCGAGGACTTTTTCGCGGATTTCAACCGGGACCGGACCGCTTTGGTCGTGACCGATGTGCGGCTGCCCGGGATGAGTGGAATCGGAGTGCTGGAGGCGCTGCGGGAGACGGCGCCTGAAATACCGGTGGTCATCATGACCGCGTATGGAAGCATCAGCCAGGCTGTCTCGGCTGTGAAGCATGGAGCCTACGATTACCTTACAAAGCCGGTGAGCATCAAGGATCTCTCCGTCGTGATCGACAGGGCCCTCCAATTCGACAAGAGCCTCGATCGGGAAGCTCCCCCGTTTCCCGAGGATTCACCGTTCTACTCGGCGGACCCCCGCACCCTCTCCCAATGCTCGCTCGCCGCCAAGGTGGCCTCGTCCAAGGTTCCGGTCCTGATCCTCGGCGAGACGGGAACGGGGAAGGAACTCGTGGCCGAGATGATCCACGCGGCGTCCGGGCGCTCCGGAAATTTCGTCAGGATCAATTGCGCGGCCATTCCCGCGGAGCTCCTCGAGGGGGAACTCTTCGGGTATCGAAAGGGGGCGTTCACGGGCGCGCTCCAGTCCTACGAGGGCAAGCTCCGTCTGGCGGACGGCGGGAGCATATTCCTCGACGAGATCGGGGAGATGTCCGAAGGACTTCAGGCCAAGCTCCTCCGGGTCATCGAGACGGAGCAGTTCTACCCGGTCGGGGACAATACCCTGGTGAAGGTGGATATCCGCGTGATCACGGCCACGAACAAGGATCTGCGGGCCGAGGCTGATCAGGGACGTTTCCGCCTCGATCTCTACTACAGGCTCGCCGTTGTTCCCGTCAGGATCCCTCCCCTCAGGGAGCGGCAGGCGGACATCGAGCCGCTCGCGCGCAGGTTTTTCCGGGAGACCCTGCGGGAAAGGCTTCCGGAGATCGATCCGGCCGTATTCGGCGTTTTCAGGAACTACCGATGGCCGGGAAACGTGCGCGAACTGCGGAACATCGTCACCCACATGGGGCTCCTCGCCTCTGGGAAGCGGATAACCGTGGAGGATATCCCCCCAGAGATCAGGGAGAATCAGTCTCCGGAAACCGTCCTTCCCCTCACCTATGGGGAATTCAAGGAGCTGAAGAAGAAGCTCAAGGAGGACGCGGTGCGGGACATGGAGCGGGAGTTCATCAGGAACGCCCTCGACGCGAACGGATGGAACGTCTCGAGAACGGCAGCGGCGGTCGACATGGATCGCCGCTACCTCCAGAACCTCATGAAGCGCTACGGTATTTCCCGCCGGTGACGCCCGCGGCTTCTCTTTTCCAAACGCAATCGGGAGAGGCGAACTTGAAGAGAGAACGGTAATCATCTCCGCGAAGATGCCATCGGCATGCCGGATCCTCGATCATCTCCCGCCACGCTGGCTCGGTGAGCTCCGCCATTCTTTCGGCGTATCGGTCGATGAACTCGCGCACATCGGGCGACGAGACGATATCCTCGGAGTGCGTGTGTCCGGACGGGACCACGTGTTTCTCCACGAGCGACCTGAGGACCTCCGGATTGTCGATGATCATGCATGGGCGTTTCAGGTTCCCCGTCGCGTTGTACGGGAAGTTCCCGCGTATTCCCCTGAAGAAGGGGGAGTTCACGCATTCGATGAGCGGTTTTTCTCTTATGTTGTCACAGCTGAAGTGGGCGAACACGCATGGCTCCACCTGACCGTTGTTCAGGATGTGCAGGTACTGCCTCCCTCCGGCCAGGCATCCTCCCACCGCAGGTCCGTCGTTCCAGAAATCGGCCAGGAACATCGGGTATTTGCTCCGCAGAGCCTCGATCCTCCTGCCGTTGGTCACCCGCTGTTCCGGCGTAGGGACGAGGTCGAGGATCGGATCCTTTCCGACGGGCATGAACATGAAATACCAGCCGAATATGGCCCCTTTCGTCATGAAATACTCGACGAATCGGTCTTCGGTGATGATGTCCGCGTTGTGCCGCGTCATAGTAACGCTGATCCCGAAGAGCACTCCCGCCTCCCGCAGGTTGTCCATGGCGGCCATCGCCCGATTCCAGACACCGGAACCACGCCTCTGGTCGGTCTCCTTCTCCCATCCCTCCACCGAAATTGCCGGGGCCACGTTCCCAAGCCTGGCGAGCTTTCGCGCGAAACTCCGGTCGATCATGGTGCCGTTCGTGTATACGAGGAAAAACATGTCGCCGTATTTCTTGAAGAGCGCGGACAGCTCCTCCTTTTTCACGAAGGGTTCGCCTCCTGAGATCACGATGAAGTAGATGCCCAGGGAACGGCACTGTCCGAAGAGGTCGTCCAATTCCTCCATGGTTAATTCGTCGTTTTTCCTGTAGAGCCCCGAATAGCAGCCGGTGCACGCAAGATTGCACTTCATGGTCGGACTGACCACGATGAAGTTGGGAATCCATTCCCGCTCGTTCTGATGAAGCGCCCGCGTCTTCGATCCCGCGATGAATTGGTTGATGATGAGGTTTCGCACCAGCTTCTTTTTATACGCGCCGCTCAGTTCCTTGCCGACGCGCAGGAATACGCTTGAGAGCAGCCCCCCCTCGTCCATTGATTTGGAGAGGCTCTTCATGAACCATTGCGCGGCGGAGTTCAACTCGAACCTGCCCGATGTGGCGAGCGTGAGTAGTTTTTTCATGTCTTCGATCTTCCCGGTCAGGCTCCGGGCCACCTTCCTGATGATGAAGCGCGTTAAAAGAGTATCGCTATCCTTCATTTTTCTCTCCTTTCAGCTTGTATTGCAATTCCTATGCCAAAATCGGGGTGCCCCTCGGTGCGGCGCCTTTCACCACAAAGGAGAAAGCGGCGGAATCATCACACAAACTGAAACCGGCGCGCTTCCGAACCGGCGGAACGCGCCGCGTTACAGGAATTGTACCGGAGCGGATCCGGATGCCCGGATGGAAGATGGCGTATTTATTCTTTACACAGCAATGAATTGGTGTAATAGGGCCGCACGGTCGAAGGGGTTGGGGGAGCGGCGCGCGTGTCACGCATTGGCCCGGTTCCCGTGGACACAATCGATGGCGCTTGGCGCGGGGGTTCCGAAGAATCCGTCATCCCATGATACTGTGCGGTTCGGACGACATCCTTCCGAAAAGGAGCGGAACGCGAAAGATATTTCGCACCCGAGTCTTCTAGACTCTAATATTTCTTTTAATTGTAATTAGTTATTCTGTGCGTTCAAATTGTTCCACTTCCGCGGGATGGCCGCCACCGCGGTCTCGGTACGGCCGGCGGAAGAACTGTCGACCTTGATTCGGCTACTGCCGCGTCCCCGTAATGGTCGCCTGGTTTTCTATCCGATCGTCGTTCCGATGAAGGATCTTCCCTCCAGGATGGCCCTGGTATTCTCGAGATCCCTGCCGCACGCGATGATCACGGTGAGTCCGATCTCCTCGGCCTTCATGGCCGCGATGGGGTCAAAGGGAGCATTTTTCCCAGGCACCCATGTTTCGCCGACCAGGGATCTGAACTCCTTCCATGTCATGGAATCGATGGGTTTCGCTTCGGGGACGACCTTGGGATCCGCCGTGAACACGCGGGAAATGTTCGAAAGATTGAGCACGGTTCGCGCCTCGAAACGCTCTGCCAGGAGTACCGCGTCGAAGTCCGACGAGAATCCCGGTTTCCATCCCGCCGCAACAAGGACTCGTCCCCGGAATTCCGCGGGTTCCGCGGGATCGGTCACCACCGGATCCGAGCAGACCTGCCGGAAGACGGCCCTGACCAGGCTGCCGTTCAGCCGCGTGGCCGCGATACCGATCCAGTCCAAAAGTTCGTCATCGGGAGCGGCGTCGATCTCGCGGTAGGCTTTCTGATAGACGCGCGCCGGAGCTCCGCCCCCGGTCACGATCACGGTCCGCCTGCCGGTCGATCCTCCGAGCCAGCCGAGGACGAGATCCCGGAACGACCGGAGGAACGCGGTATCGACTCCTTCGGGGGAGACGATCGACCCCCCGAGTGAAATGACAGTGGTTCTTTCCATACCCCCACTATAGCCTTGAGGGGAGGGAAAGACAATCCGATCTACGCGGGGGATTGCCAGAATCCCCCCTCCTTCCTATACTATGCCCGACTATGCTGTTTTTCTTCAGAAAGCGACCGGCGCCGGATCCCGATGACATCCTCGAGGAATCGTGGAAGACGGGATTCAAACGGACCGCGGGCAGCCGATTCGTTCCCGAGTCAGGCGATGGATACACGGTTTCCGTGGGACGCGGGGCTGTCGAACTGCGGCTCCACAAGAGAAATCTCTTCGCGTGGGCAGAGGATCCGCTGTATCGCTATCGGGATCTATCCCTCTGCGGAACCTTTTCCTTTCCCGAAGCGGCTTACGCCTCGGCCGGGTTCGTCTTTCGATACGTCGACGCTTCCACCTTTTATTACTGCCTCGTTTCGAACCGGGGACACTTCCGGCTCGACGGTGTTTTCAACGGCTCGCCGTTCACCCTGATTCCCTGGACCCCTTCCCCGGAAACCGTGGGAAGCCGATTCTCCCTTCGAGTCGTCGCGCTCGACACCCGGATCCTCGTCGCGGTGGATGAGACCTGGGCCGCGGAGATCGAGGATGACCGGATCGGAGCGGGAAGGATCGGGTTCGCCTGCCAGAATTATGATGAGTCAGATACGGCCATGGTACGGATGCACGATCTCGATCTCGATTCCAGGCCCGTGTCGGTGGCAGCCTTTTTCGAACGGTGGAGCGGATACATCCCGGTCGATCCGGCGGCCCGGATCAGGCTCGCCGAAAGTCTCTTCGCAGTCGGACAGCCGCTTGGGGCAGTGATCCAACTCAAGAAGGCGCTCCGTGAAGCAGCACCCTCTGCCGAAACCCTCCTGCTCCTCGGCGAATCGCTTAATTCCCTCGGCTTGCACGAAGAGGCGTTCCGTGCGCTCGAGAAAGCCGAAGCCCTCGCCCCCAACGACGAGCGGATCCTCGTCGCCAAAGGGAACCTCCTATACCTCCGGAACGAATTCGGAAAACTCGCTGCCACGGCCGAACGCCTCCGCGCCCTTTACCCTGAAAACCACCTTGCCTGGAACCTTTCCGGCCACGGTGCCTACTACGGGGGAGACTGGGGAAAAGCCCAAGCATACTACCAGGAGGCGTGGAAGCGGAACGGATCGATTCCCCTCTACGCCGTAAACGCGGCCAGGGCGGCGGTCATGGCAGGGAACACGGATGACGGGTTGCGGCTCTACGAGGAAGCGGGCGCGCAGTACTTCCGGGATGAGGCATACGGGGAATGCGCCGACATCATCGCGGCCGCCGAGAAAATCGGTACACTCTCTCCCGTTCTTCTCGGCTTGAAGGGGAAACTCCTTTTCCATGAGGGGAAGCTCGAAGAGGCCGCCAAGATATTCAGAAGATGCGAGAAACTCTCGCAGCCGGATTCCTCGATCACCTTCCTCTTGGGGTTGTGCCTGTGCACCCGGGGAGACAGGACAAAAGGGATCTCCTGCCTCCGCAAAGCTGCGGAAATGGACGGCGACGTAGCGGTATACTGGTACAAGCTGGCGGAGAATCTCTACCTTGCCGGGAAGAATCCGGATGAGGCGCTGGAGCGGGCCGTGGAACTCTCGCCCCACGACTGCTGGGTGCACAATCTCCTCGGCCTCCGGGAGCGGGATTCGGGGAGGGGAACAGGATTCGATTCCTTCAGGCGGGCCTTCGAGCTCTGTCCCGAAGAACCCGATATTTTGGTGAACTACAGTCAGGCCCTTTTCGACATCGGCCGGACCGAGGAAGCCTTCGCCACACTCGAACGGGGAAAGGATGTGCCTGCTGTCCGAAACCAGAAGGGGAACCTCCTGTACGCGGCGGGCAGGTATGAGGAGGCCCTGGCCGAATACGAGACGGCCTTGAGGGGAGAACCGGGCAACCGGACATATCTGGAAAACGCTGCTGACGCGGCCCTTCGGTGCGGTTTGTTCAGCCGTGCGGAGGCCCTCTACGCGAGACTCCTGGAGGAAACCGGAGACCCTTCCTGGTGCTTCCAGCTGGGCAGTCTTGCGCTCAAGAAGGGAGAATACCAGCGGGCGGAAGCCGCGTTTCGCGAAGCTCTCGCGCGGGACGCGGAAAACCCTCGATACAGGATCGCTCTCGCCCGTCTTCTCCTCACGCGGGGCGGGTACGAAGAGGCGCGCGGCCTTCTCGATATTCCCGCCGATTCCCCGTATGCCGGGGATGGACGGGATCTGCTCGACCGGATCGAGAGGGAGACCGAGGACCGGGTGACCTGCGCGCTCTGCGGAAGGATCTGGAGGGTTCCCAAGAGCATCGGCTCCCAAGAACCCGTTGTCCTCCTCGGCGAACCGTCGGGCGAGTCCGCGCCCGGGCAGTGTCCTGAATGCGGAAGGATCTTCTGCGTTTCCTGCTCCCTTCCTTTCGTTCAGGTGAACCGTTTTTTTTGCGATACGTGCAACAGACCCTTGAAGCTCTCCGATCCGAAGCTCAGGTATCTCGCGCGTGCCTACGCCGGAGAAAATTCGTCCGCTCATGAAGGGCTCCCCTCCGTCAGCGGCCCCTCCGCAGGCCAGGATCCGAAATGAGGCCGCCCTTGACAAATGGAACACAATCAGTAAGATTGAGTATCCTTGACTGCGGAAACGAAGAGACAACGTACAGACGTGGACGCGAAATACCGTAAAACCCTTACAATCCTCATGCTGCTAAGGCTCGCCCTCGCAGCCGTGTGGGGCGAGGAGATCCAGACCGCTTTTTCCTATTTCGACCTCATGTCGGAGCGGTACGGGTCGGTCGAGGACTATGAGGCGGATATCGTGATCACGACATCCTCCGGAGTGATGGAGGGTGTCCTCTTCTATAAGAAACCCAATCTGCTCAGGATCAATTTCACGAAACCGGCGGACCAGGTCCTCGTTGTTGACGGTGAAAAATTGGTCCTGTACATCCCCGAGCTGCGCGTCATCATGGAGCAGCGGCTGAAGAAGAGGAGTTCGGCGGGTGTTGCGTCCTTGGCGAGCGCACAGGGATTGAACCTCCTGAAGAAAAGGTACAGCATCTCCTACCTCAGCGAATCGGGTTCCATCCCAGTCCCTCTCGACCCCGTCGCCGCGGATGGCGGGCGAGGCTCCTCCGCAGAGATGGTGGTCAAGTTCAAGCTGGAATGGAGAAGCACCGATGAAGGATTCAGGCAGATCGAGCTCTGTGTCGACGATAAATCGAAGCTGATCAGGCGGATCGTCGGTATCTCAAGCGAATACGAGCGGATACAGATCGACTTTCTTCGGATCAGGACGAATATCGGAATACCGAACGGGCGGTTCCGGTACGATTCTCCGAACACCGCCAATGTCTACAATAATTTCCTTTTTGAACCGGAAGAATAGGGGCGTATGGAATCCATCGGAGAGAAATTCAGGGTCACGAGAGAGCAGAAAGGGTACTCAATCGAACAGATATCGCGGGACACGAACATCGCTAAGCGTTTCCTGCAAGCCCTGGAATCCGAAGACTTTAAGGCTTTTCCCGGCGAGCCCTACCTCCTGGGATTTCTCCGGAACTACGCGGAGTATCTCGGACTTGATCCGGAAGAGATCACCACGCTCTACAAGCACATGATGATCCAGGAACAGCCGATACCGATGGCCGAACTTATCGTCCGGAAGAAGGGTAAGGCTCCAGTCGTCGTCATCCTGGCGGTCGTCGCCGCCGCGGGAATCCTCACGGCGGGATACTTCCTCCTCCTTCCGCGGCTGCGCTCTCCCCGGCCGGAGAAGGCGCCGACGGAGACAGCGGCGGAGAGGACCGGCGCGGACGTCTACGTTCTCAGCGAGGAGGTCGTAGAACGGAGGTTCTCCGAAGGCCAGGTCATCCAGGTGACGATCAAGGATGTTCCGTACCGTATCGTCATCGAGGAGATCGGGGAAAAGGTGACCCTCGCTCTCGGTAGCCGTAAGGTGCAGATCCGCCTCGGGCAGGAGGAGAATCTCGACCTCGACGGCGATACAGGCGCGGAGCTCAAGGTCTTCCTCCGTGACATCGACGCGCAGGCGAATGCCGTCGTTCTTCGCTTTGACCGCTTCCTTAAGGCGGTCATCCCCGGGAATGTCCAGACGGCGGAGGCGGGTGAGACGGAGACGAACGGGGCGGGAACCCAGGCTCAACCCCTCGTTCCTTCTCAAAGTCCGACCCAGCAGCAGGCGCAAGCCGCCGGGACCGCCCAGCAGGCTTCGTCTCCGGCTCTCGGCAGCACGACCGTGGCATCGCGCAAAAGGGCCCCTGTGATCCTCAAGGAGGCGGACGCGCCGTCACCGTTTACGGTGAGCGTCGTCTTCCGCGGCTATTGTCTCGTGCGATACATCATGGACGGGCAGATCAGGGATGAGCGGTACTTCCACAAGGGAGAGACCTTCGAGCTGAAGGATGTCGAACAGGAGGTCAGGTTCTGGCTCTCCAACGCCGGATCGTTCAAAGCGAAGATCGCGGGGATCGATACCGATCTCGGAAAACCGGGAGAAGTCACCACCAATCAGATCACCTGGATCAGAGATGAACAGACAGGGAAATACAGGCTCACCATCGTCCCCGTGTATTGAAAGTTTCACCGTCGTTTCTCTCGGCTGCGCGAAAAACCAGGTCGACGCGGAAGAGCTGATCGCCAGACTCGAATACGCGGGTTATTCCTATCGCAGCGAGCCGGCGGACGCGGATCTTCTCATCGTCAACACCTGCGGTTTCATCAGGGACGCCAAAGAGGAATCGATCCGGGAAACCGTGGAACTCAGGGGAAGATTTCCGGAAAAACCCATCATCATCGCCGGCTGCCTAAGCCAGCGCTATGGCGCCTCCCTCCTCGACAAGCTCCCCGAGATCCAGGCTGTTTTCGGTAACCACGATCTCTCCGCCATCATCCCACTCGTTGCCTCGCTGTCAGGCGATCGTCGCGGCGTATCCCTTCCGGATTTCCCGTCGTATCCGCAAGAACCCGTCACCCGGAAACGTCTCCTCGGATTTGCGCGAAGCGCGTATGTGAAGATCGCGGAAGGATGCCGGAATAGATGCTCCTACTGCGCCATCCCCCTGATCAGGGGGGACCTTCGCAGCAGGGAGATCGCGGGGTTGAGACGGGAGGTCGAGGATCTCCTCGTAAAGGGCGTCTTCGAGATCGTCCTCATCGCCCAGGATCTCGCCTCCTTCGGCCTGGACCGCGGGAGTCCGGGAGAGTTGATCCCTCTTCTGGAAGAGCTTTCAGCGGTGCCGGGGGATTTCTGGCTTCGCCTCCTCTATATCCACCCCGACAATTTCCCCTTCGAGCTTCTGGACCTCTGCGGAAAAGACCGCCGGATCCTTCCCTATTTCGACCTTCCGTTCCAGCACGCATCCGCTCGGATCCTCGGGCGGATGAACAGGCGGGGCGATAGTGAGACATACCTCTCCCTGATCGACACGATCAGGAGCGAGCTTCCCAATTCCGCGATCCGTTCCACTTTTCTTCTGGGATTCCCCGGGGAGGCGGAGGGGGATTTCCGCGAACTTGCGGACTTCATCGAGGAAGCGGAGCTTGACTGGGCGGGTTTCTTCACCTATTCCCGAGAAGAGGGAACGGCGGCCTTCCGCTACAGGGGCCCGCTGGGCGATCTCCTCTCCCGCCGGGCGGCATCGAGGCGCCTGGGAGCGCTGCAGGGTATCCAGGAGGAGATCACGAAAAAGCGGATGGACCGTTTTATCGGCCATACCATGGATATCCTGATCGAGGAGGAGATTCGGGAGGAGGGGGTTTCGATCGGACGCGGGTACATCCACGCTCCCGATGTGGACGGGGCGGGCGTGGGCAAAGGGGCGTTCCCACCCGGAACCGTTGTCCCCTGCCGGATAGACGCGAGGAACGGGATCGACCTCGAAGCGTCTCCCCTCGACCCGTTTGCGCGAAAGGG
>CAZPZF010000045.1:0-16855 GCA_964590705.1 uncultured Spirochaetales bacterium
TGTCCTTGCCCGCGTATTTCGGCGCGGTCCCGTGTGTGGCCTCGAAGATCGCCGTGCCGGTGTCGTAGTTGATGTTCGCGCCCGGAGCGATCCCGATTCCGCCGACCTGAGCGGCCAAGGCGTCCGAGATGTAGTCGCCGTTCAGGTTCAACGTGGCGATCACGTCGTACTCCTCCGGTCTGGTCAGGATCTGCTGGAGAAAGGCGTCCGCGATGACATCTTTGATTACGAGATCCCCCTCCCCCGAATTTCCTGTCCCTTCCCTTCCCTCCGGAAGCCGTACCTTTCCGGGAAACTCTCTCTGGGCAAGCTCGTAGCCCCACCGCATAAAGGCACCCTCGGTATATTTCATGATGTTGCCCTTGTGCACAAGGGTAACGCTTTTCCTTCCGCATGCAAGGGCATACTTGATGGCCGCCCGGATCAGCCGTTCCGATCCTCCCCTGCTCACCGGTTTGATGCCGATGCCTGTATCAGGACCGATGTTCCAGCCCATCTCGCTCTTCAGGAAGGCGGAGATCCGATCCGTCCGTTCGTCGCCCGCGGGAACTTCCATCCCCGCATATACATCTTCGGTATTTTCCCTGAAAACGACCATATCGACCCGCTCCGGATGAACGACCGGAGACACGATCCCCTGGAAGTATCGCACCGGTCTAAGACACACGTAGAGATCGAGCGTCTGCCGGAGCGCCACGTTAAGGCTCCTGATCCCCTCGCCTACAGGCGTGGTAAGGGGTCCCTTGATCCCGATCCGATGCATCCTGAAGGACTCGACGGTCTCGTCTGGGAGCCATGAACCGGTCTCCCGAAAACCTTTCTCTCCCGCCAGAACCTCCCTCCATTGCACGGCGCGCGTGCCGCCGTAGGCTCGGGAGACCGCGGCGTCGAAGACCCTCCTGCTCGCCTTCCAGATATCGGGACCTGTTCCATCCCCCTCGACAAACGGAATGATCGGGCGATCGGAAACCAGACCGAAAGCCGATGATTCCCTTCCCTTTTCAACACCATTCATTGGCTCCTCCGTATTGTCAACCATTTGTTGCTCATGATAGTATCCTTCCGACCATGGACCGCCTGAAACCCGTACCGATCCTGACACTCATCCTGATTCTCGCGGCCTTCCAGGGATGTTCCGGATCCGCGGGATGCTATGCAGTGAGGGATAGGGCCCAGAACAGGGAGCTCTCCCGGCTCTTCTCCGCGCTGGAAAAGGAGGAGGATTCCTCCGAGTCACGGTTTATCATTATTCAGCAGATTGTTAAAGTCCTTCGGTCCACCGGAGAACAGGCTAAGGTGAATCTCTTCCTGACCAGTTATGTCCAGAAGAACCCAGCGGACGCCTTCAACGCCTATTATCTCCTCACCGTGGCCCTCAATTACAAGGAAAAAGGCGACTACCCCTTCGCGGTCCACTATTTTGAACGGATCCTCAGGAACTACCAGGACCTCTTGGTACGCGGCGTTTCCGTTCACTACACCTGCCTTACCAACCTCATCACCATGACCCAGAATCCGGAAGTCCGCGTCGACTACTACCGGGAACTGATCGGAAGGTTCGGGGACATCATCGAACGGGGGCCGACCTTCTACTATATGGGGAAAACGTACGAGGAACTCGGTGAGTGGGATCTCGCGATCCAGGCCTACAAGAGCTTCCTCGCTTCGCCCGATCCATCCATTCCCGGAAAACCGGACGCGGAGCAGGAGATACGGGAGATGATCCAGTTCTATGACCGGAGGGATAAAAACTGGACGATGGAGAGCCTCGATCAGCTGGTCAACGTCATCAAGGAGGCTCTCTGGGCCCGGGACGCGCGGAAACTCACACGGTACCGGGCAAAGGTCAACTTCTTCGCCGTATCCTGGGAAGAGGAACAGACCGAGGCGGATATCGAGTTTATCGCGGACATCGGTTCGTTCATGTGGAACAAAATCTACTATGCGGACGCGCTCGACTCTGATTCGAACAACCGGGAGGCGTATCTGCGGACCTGGGGATGGTCCTACCGGATCACGACCTGGTACCTCTACTTCAGGAAGATCGACTTCCCGGCTGACCCGGAGATCCACGGCGAGTGGGAATGGGCCGGCATCTATTTCGGGGACAAACCATTCACCGGATCGATATCCTCCGCTGCACGGAACGGATCCTCGTGACTGCCCGGGAAGCTTCAGCAGCGGTGTGCGTCCTCCTCTTCCTCCTGACCGGCGGGATGGTCTTTCCCGCGCTTGAATCCTCGGCGGACGCCCCTCCGAACTCGGAGCTCTCCCCCCTTCCCGTGATCCGCAACCCCCTTCCAGAACTGTTCCCGCCCGCGGAACCCTCCGAATCGCTGCCGCCTCTGCAGGGGCACCGAGGGCCTGAACTCTACTCCATCTCGGTCGGCTCCCACCGCCAGCTCTCCCGCTACCTGGCGCAGTTCTCCACACCGGAGGGAAAGCGTTGGCTCCAAGCCGCGCTGACAAGAGGCAAGCCGTACATCGCCCATATCGCCAGACGGATCGAATGGTACGGCCTTCCCGAGGAACTTCTCTTCCTCCCCATCATTGAATCCGAGTACAAACCGTACGCGGTTTCCCGGTCGGGCGCCGGCGGCCTCTGGCAGTTCATGGGCAACAGCATCTCGCCGTTCGACATCCGGATCACCTCCTGGATAGACGAACGGAGGGATTTCTGGAAGGCGACAGAAGGGGCCTTGCTGAAGCTTCAGGAGAACCACCGCGCACTGGGCGGCGATTGGCTTCTCGCGCTCGCCGCGTACAACTGCGGACTCGGAAGGGTCAAGCGTGCCATGGCCGCTTCCGGCTGCTCCGATTTCTGGTCATTGGCCGAGGGCGGACACCTGCCGAAAGAGACGCTGAACTACGTGCCCAAGTTCCTCGCCATCGCCTCCATCTGCTCATACCCCGGAAGAAACGGTTTACCCGTGTCCTGGGAAACGCAGGAGGAGTGGGAGAGAATACGCGTCGTGAAGCCGGTCGACATCCGTCTCCTGGCGGACGCCGCGGACGTCCCCCTGGATATCCTGAAGGCGGGAAACGCGGAACTCATCTACTGGATCACGCCTCCGGACGACCGCCGCTATTTCCTGAAGGTTCCGCGCTCATATTCCGATTCTATAGAGAGGGTACTCTCCTCCGACGCCTTTACTCCGCTGAAATTCGCGATCCACGCGATCAAGCAGGGGGACACCCTCTACGATCTCGCGCGGCATTATGGAGTGAGTGTGTCGATGATCCAGTCGTACAACCCGGGAATCAACCCAAGCGCCCTTAGGATCGGGGCCCGCATCGTCATTCCGATGATCAAGGACACGGCTCCCTACCAGGGGAAAGCCGCGTCCGCCTCGACCGCTGCGGCGGCAATCGATCTCCGCCCATTCACGGAACCATACGTGGTGGCTCCAGGCGATACCTGGTGGGCGATATCCCGGCGGTACGGAACCACGCCGGACGCCCTCGCTGCGGCGAACGGCCTTACCGCTTCGGACATCCTTCACGCGGGAAGGGTGATTCTCGTTCCTTCCGCATCCTCGAACAGGGGAATCATCGATGAGAACTGAACACGGGCATCGGCCCTTTGCCCTCATGACGGCGCTCCTCGCGGGCGTCGCCCTGTCCTTCATGCCTTCCCCTCACCTCTCCGCCCAGGAAATACAGCTCGAATCCGCGGTTCTCTGGGAGGAGGGAATATTCACCATGACAGCGACCGTCTCCCTCTCTGAATGGCCGGGCGGCATGCCCGGAGCGCGCTACCAGGCCGAACAGTACATCCGGGGGATGCGGGAAACCCTGTACCGGGACGCGCTCGCGGCATACCCCCTCGATTCCTCTATGAAAGTCATGGATCTCCTGTTGGATACCCCGGCCCTCGTCGAGTCGCTCGACGCAGCGCGCGCCCAGGCCATCCACACAACAGCCGTTCTCGATCAGGGGATGCGCCATCTGTCCGTAACCTGGCGGTACCATATCTATCCGACCGTCATTTCACCGTTCGTGACCCATCGTAAGCCGAACCCGCTTCCCGATCTGATCGGCCACGTGGCCACCGCGCCTTTTACCGGCATCCTGATCTATGCGGATACAGAGCTTCCCGTCATCGGGGAGAACAGGAGCCAGCGGATCGCTCCCGTCCTCATCCCCGCCGTCTACACCAGCGAGATGGAGCTCCTCCTCTCGAGCCGGATGATAGCCCCCGATATCCTGCGGAAGTGGGGCGTGGCCGGTTATTCCCAGACGGAGGATACAACCGAGGTCTTCCGGCGGGTCGGCGCCAATCCAATACGGATACTCGCCTCGGCCTTATACGGAACCTACGGGGCGGATGTAGTCATCCCTGTCGAAGACGCGAAAAAACTCATCGCAATAGAACAAAACCGGGAACTGCTCCGTCAGGGGAGGGTCGTGATCGTCACCGGTCCCCGAACATGAGGAGGGCCATCACCTTGGAATCCCCGATCATCCTGTCGACCCGGCAGTACTCATTCGGCATGTGCGCGGATTCGTCCAGGGTCGCCCACACCACCGAATCATAGCCCGCGTTCCGCAGGTACGCGGCGACCGTTCCCCCTCCGACACCGACCGGCTCCGCGTGCGTGCCGTAGACCTCCCTGACCGCCTCGGCGAGGCTCTTTACCAGGGGAGCGTCCTCCGGCGTCGGAATGGATTCCACTCTCTGAAGGACCGAGCACTCGATCGTGACTCCGTGCTTCTTCTCAACGGCCGCCATCCTCGTTCCGATCTCCGCGAGCACGTCATCGACCTTGATCGAGGGGAGGATCCGGCAGTCCAGGCAGAACGCGTCCTCGCCGGGAAGGGTGTTCACGTTGGGGACGTTCGCCTCCTTCTTCGTGGGCACGAACGTGGAATAGGGAGGATCGAAGATCGCGTTGGTCTCCTTGACTAGTGCACCGAGCGAAGCAAGCTTGAGAACCAGGGCAGAGGCGGCGAGGAAGGCGTTCCTGCCGAGCTGGGGCATGGAGGCGTGGCATTGTTTACCCCTGGTCACGAACCGCAGCCATAGGAGACTCTTCTCCGCAACCTCCATCATGCCGCTGTCGGGTCGGCCGGAGTCTGGGACGAGGAAGCGGTCACCCTTCCTGAAGATCCCCCCGTGTTCCCGGAGGAGGAACTGGATCCCATGCGCGGAGCCGACCTCCTCGTCAGCCACGAAGAGGAGCTTTACCGTGTACCGGGGCCGGATTCCGGCCCGGAGAAAGGCAAGCGCGGCGAAGACCGAGGACACGAGACCCTGCTGGTTGTCCTCCACCCCCCTGCCGTACAGGAGATCACCGTCCACCGTGACGCTGAAGGGATCCGTTTTCCACAGCGAAAGCTCTCCGGGGGGAACGACGTCGAGATGGCTCATGATCCAGAACCGGTGCTCGTCCGAATCACCCTGGATCGTCGCGACGAGGTTTGGCCTGATACCGTTCGGGACCCGCGGATCCGGAGAATCGAAGCGCTCGAGCGCGGAAACCCCCTCCGCGCGGAGGAAACCTGCAAGCGCTTCCGCCTTTTCCGTTTCCCCCGTTCCGCCGTTCTCGGGAGCCATGGCGACGATCGGCGTGAGGAGCTTCTGGAGCCCGATCATCCCATCCCTGCTCCTCTCTATCGATGAAAGAATGGATCCCCGCGTCTGGTTCATGATTGTTCCTCCTGAAAATGAGAATTGCGCACCCCTACAGTGACACGAATCCGCCCCGAGCGCAAGAACGGCGTTCGCATTGACTTAGAGGGGCAGATCGGCCATAGTGAGGCCTGATAGGAGTGTTCGTGATGCGAAACCGGTGGAATCAAGTCATCCTCGCCGCGTGCGTACCGGCGGTCTTTCTCCTGCTCAGTGCAGGGTGCGGACAGCGCGGAAGAGACTTCGGCGTCGTCGTCTGGTCGGCGAACGAGGAGACTCTTAAGACAGGAACCATCGTTACGATCCAGGAGGAATCCCAGCTCAATGCTTCCTACACGATACGGATCCCCGGGTCGCGCGAACGGATCGAGGTGGAGAAATGGCGGGTTCTTCCCTTCGATTCAGAGGAAGAGGCAGAGAAATTCCGGGAAAGGACCGCGGCATACAGGACTCTATACGGGAAATCGCTCAGAAACGCACTTCCCCTGCGGTCGGAACCGAACCAGAACGGAGAGAGAGTCTACAAACTCGGCGAAGGCCAGATCTTCAAAATCGTCGACAGAGCGGCGGAACTGAGCACGGAAGGGCCGTATACCGGCTACTGGTACCGGGTCCTGACCGAGGATGGTGTCATGGGGTACTGCTTCGACATCTCCATCGAACTCGTTGAAGGCGGGATTCCCGCCGTAGAGGAGACTCAGGGAAACGGCGACCCAGCGCTCGAATCTCTCCTCTCCCGCTCCTATGTCCCCGAGTCGCTCCTTACGATGGTACGAAGCGGAAGGGTGAGTCTCCGGCGGATCGACCCCGCGGCTGGACTCTTCCCGGACCCGGCGGCGAAGACCGTCAGGATCGTGACGCCGCATGGATCCCTCACCTTCCCCTATACGGAGATTGTGTCCCCAAGGCCTAGGCACTACATCTTCTCGGGGACATCCCTCAGCATCACGCTCCTCTCCAACGGAGATGTACAGGCAGATTACGCGGCCGACGGAACCGCGTACAGCGAAATCTACGGACCGCTTCAAACACCAGTCGCTGATGTCGTGGCAGCGGAGGAAAAACGACAGGCGGATATGTACGGCTCCCTCATGAGTGCGGGACAGCGTTTCAACAGCACCGCGTACGGACGCTTCTCCCTCCCCGGACAGCTTTCCTTCTCATGGGAAGGATACCAGAGACTGGTTCCGGCGCTCTTCCCGCGGGATCTCGGAACAACAGGAACAGTCTCGTTTCCGCTGTTTCTCGGTCCTGAGCTTTCGGGCAAGTACGCCGGCGTCCTCTCCCTCCAGTTCGACCGGGACAGGACCCGCCTCTATTCCTTCCTGTATTCAACCACGGATCAGGGGATACGGCTCCAATTCGTTCCCGAGTCAGCCATCGCGGACGACGTGGTAAGCTCGGACACCGGTTCCCCGTTCGTGATCGTCTTCACGGCGGCGCGATGAGGGAAAAGGACAACAAGGGGTAACCGGATCCGATATGGCCCAGATACAACTCTCCTCCATCTCCCTTTCCTTCGGTGACCGCGACATCCTCCGGAACGTCACATTCACGATCGGCCATGCCGACCGGACCGCCCTGACAGGGGCGAACGGAAGCGGCAAGACGACCCTCCTGAAAATCGTAGCCGGCTCGGTCATGCCGGATTCTGGCACGGTCTCGCGCGAGGAAGGCACGACCGTCTCCTATCTTCCCCAGGGCGGCGTCTCGTATCGGGGCGGCACGCTCTGGGGAGAGGCAGAAAAGGGATTCGAGCTGCAGCACCGGCTCGTGCGCGAGAAGGAGGAGCTGGGAAGGAGACTCGGCGGCGTGCGCGAGGGGGATCCGGAAACCGAAGAGCTCGTTCTCGCCCTGCACCATCTGGAGGAAAGGATCCTCGACAGCGGCTACTACCGGAGGGAGGAGCGGATCGAGCAGGTTCTCCTCGGTCTCGGCTTCTCGCGGGAGGATTTCCTGAAGGAACCGGCTACGTTCTCCGGAGGCTGGCAGATGAGGATCGCCCTGGCCAAGGTTCTCCTGGAATACCCGGATATCATGCTCCTCGACGAGCCGACGAACTACCTCGATCTGGAGGCCAGGGAATGGCTGGCAGGTTATATCTCCGCCTTCTCGGGAGCCGTTCTCCTCGTGTCGCACGACCGTCATTTCCTGGACGCAACCATGACCGAAGTGATCGAGGTTTTCAACGGAGATATCCGACGGTACAAGGGAACCTACAGCGCCTACGAGAAGCGCCGCAAGGAGGAGCTGGAACAGCTCATCACGCAGTACGAGCGCCAGACCGAGGAAATCGAGAGGTTAGAGGAATTCATCAACCGCTTCAGATACAACGCGTCGAAAGCGAAGATGGTCCAGAGCAGGATCAAGTACCTGGAGAAGCTTCCACGGATCGAGATACCGGAGAGCATGAAGCGGATCGCGTTCTCCTTTCCTGAAGCGCCCCATTCGGGCCGGACCGCCCTCCAGATATCGGGCCTGGGCAAGGCGTACGGCGAGAACCTCGTGTTCTCGGGCCTCGACCTTACGGTCGAGCGGGGCGAGAAGGTCGCCGTCGTCGGAAGAAACGGGGCGGGAAAGACGACCCTTCTGCGGATCCTGTCCGGGGAAGAGTCCGCCTATTCCGGCAGCGTAATCGTAGGCTCGGGGATCAGGATCGGCTATTTCTCGCAGGACTCCGCCTGCGTCTTCACGAAGTCCACCGTCATCGAGGAACTGGAAAGCGAGGCTCCCGTTTCCATGTACCCGAAACTGCGTTCCCTCCTGGGCGGGTTCCTGTTCCGGGGAGACGACATCCATAAACCGATCGAGGTGCTGAGCGGAGGCGAGAAGAGCAGGCTCGCCCTTCTCAAACTCCTCCTCTCACCGTACAACCTCCTCATCATGGACGAACCGACCAACCATCTCGATCTGGCGTCGAAGGACATCCTCCTCGAGGCCCTCCGGTCCTTCTCCGGGACCATCCTCTTCGTTTCCCACGACCGTCACTTTCTCGAAAACCTCGCAACCAGGGTGCTCGAAATGGAGAACGGGAAGGGAACGCTCTTCTACGGAGACTATCCGTACTATCTCTGGAAAAAGGGGAACCTCGAGGAAAAGGCTCCCGAAAAAACCCCCAGAGAAACCATGAACCGGAACGGAAAGGAGCGCAGGGAGGAGGAGAAGAAGGCGAAGGGAACGCTCCGCAGACTCAGGAAGGAAGCCGAGGAGATCCTCGCGAAGATCGAGGAGACGGAACAGGAACACGGGGAGATACTCCACGCCCTTTCGCTTCCGGAGACCTATATGGACGGCGCTGCTGTCCGCGGCCTGAAGGAGCGGCTTTCTGCCAACGAAACGGAGCAGGCACGCCTCTACAGCCGGTGGGAGGAGAGAGAGAAGCTCATCGGCGAGATGGAGAGGGACAACCCATAGGCGGGCCGGACAGGAAGCTCCGGGCTTGGTTTGCCTTATCGGCTATCCCCTTCGTATATTCAACAGGGAGAGGAAGAGATGAAGATACGCTACAACGCCCCCGTGACCCTCACCTTTTCGCTCATCTGCGCGCTCGTTCTGGGAGCCGACACCCTATTCCATACCGGGCTGATTCCCGCCCTGTTTTCCGTTCCCGGACGCGGGGACTTCTCCTTCCGCGATCCGGTAGGATACGTCAGGCTGTTTACCCACGTGATCGGGCACATTGACTGGAGCCACCTCTTCTCCAACTTCTCCTTCGTCCTGCTCCTTGGCCCCATCCTGGAGGAGCAATACGGCTCCGTCACCCTTCTCGTGATGATCCTGACCACGTCCCTGATCACCGGCCTCCTCAACGTCCTCCTCCTCCCATCCGGACTCCTAGGTGCCAGCGGCATCGTGTTCATGATGATCCTCCTCGTCTCCTTCACGAACTTCGGCAACAGGCAGATACCCATGACCTTCATCCTCGTCCTCATCCTCTATCTGGCTCGGGAGGTGATCAATTCCTTCCAACAGAACTCGATCTCCGAATTCGCTCATATCCTGGGAGGCCTGTGCGGAAGCCTCTTCGGGTTCCTTCGGCCGGCAAAACGGGACAAGCTCATCGAGAGTCCGTGATTGAAGCTGGGCCCCCTCTTCTGATATACTCGTCCGCGTATGTTCGACAAGCTTGACAAGATCGCGCGTCGATGCGCTGAAATCGAGGAATTGATCGCGGATCCCGGAATCATGAAGGACATGCGGCGCTACAGGGAGCTCATGCAGGAGCACGCGTACACGCGCGGCATCACGGACCTCTACGATCTCTACCGGAAGAGGGAGAGGGAACTGGCGGAGACCCGGAACCTTCTCGAATCGGAGAAGGACCACACCATGAAGGAGATGATCCGCGAGGAACTCGCAGGCCTTCAGGAAAAGCAGGAATCGCTCCTCTCCGAATTGAAGACCGCGCTCATCCCCAGGGATCCCCTCGACCAGAAGAACATCATCATGGAGATACGGGCCGGTACGGGCGGCGAGGAGGCGGCCCTCTTCGCCGCGGATCTCTTCCGCATGTACTCCCGTTTCTCCGAAGAGCGGGGCTGGAAAATCGAAATCATGTCGATGAGCCCGACGGAGATCGGGGGGTTCAAGGAGATCATCTACTCGGTGTCCGGCAGTAACGTGTATGAGAACATGCGCTACGAGAGCGGCGTGCACAGGGTCCAGCGGGTTCCCGAAACCGAATCGGGCGGCAGGATCCACACGTCGGCAGTCACCGTCGCCGTGCTTCCGGAAGCGGAGGAGACCGACATCCGGATCGATCCCGACGACCTCAAGATCGACGTCTTCCGTTCCTCCGGCCCCGGGGGTCAGAGCGTCAACACGACTGACTCCGCGGTGCGAGTCACTCACATCCCGACCGGGCTCGTGGTCATCTGCCAGGACGAGAAGTCCCAGCTTAAAAACAAGAACAAAGCTATCCGCGTCCTCAGATCGAGGCTCTACGATATCGAGGAGACACGCAAGAACGCGGAGCGCGCGGCTGCCCGCAAGAGCCAGATCGGCACGGGCGACAGATCCGAGCGCATCCGGACCTACAACTTTCCGCAGAACCGCGTCACCGATCATCGGATCAACCTGACCCTCTACCGGCTCGAATCTGTCCTGCAGGGGAATCTCTCCGAAATCATCGAGGCTCTCAAACTCTCGGCCCGGGAGGAATCGCTCAAGACAGGCGGTTCGTGACAGAAGAGATGACAGAAGCCGCCTCCATCCGGGACATCCTCCGCAATGGCACGGAATCGCTCAAGGCTGTATCGGATACTCCGTCTCTCGACGCATTGGTCCTCCTCCAAACCGTATCGGGCATGTCACGGGAGGAGCTCCTCGCGTCTCTGCCCGATCCCGTTCCGCTGGAAGCTGCGCGCGATTTCATCGATCTCGTGGGGCGGCGGCTGCGCGGCGCTCCCGTCGCCTACCTCACCGGGAGCAAGGAGTTCTACTCCCGGATCTTCGCCGTCGAACCGGGGGTTCTCGTCCCGCGGCCGGACACGGAGGCCGTGGTTGATACGGCGCTCGGCCTGATCGCCGGCGATCGATCGCTTCTGCGCGTCCACGACGCGTGCACGGGATCCGGGTGCATCGCCATCACGATCGCCGCGGAACTTGCGCGGAACGACGCTCTGCTGGTATCCGCCTCTGACCTGAGCCCCGCGGCGGAGCGGGTCTTCGCGCGGAATTCGCTCGCTCTCCTCGGCCGTGCTCTTCCCTTCACGCGCAGCGACTTCCTCTCCGGGATCCCCGGCCCCTTCGACCTCATCGTCTCCAATCCCCCCTACCTCACCGCCTCGGAGACGGCCGCCTATCTATCCGGCGGATCCCCGGAACCGAGGATCGCCCTCGACGGCGGCCGAGACGGTCTTGACGCCTATCGGGCGCTGGTTCCGCGATGTGTGGAACTTCTTCGAAAAAACGGGTATGCTGTATTCGAAATCGACTCCAGACGGGTCGAACAGGTCGCGTCGATCTGCGGAGAGTCGGATCTCACGGTGAGGAGGATCGTCACGGACCTTGGAAACCGAGCTCGCGCGCTTGTTGTCCAGAAAGGGACTGGCTGAGATTCTTACGATCCCCGATTTCGAACGTCTCCTGGAGAGGTACGCGCCCGAGGAACGCGACCAGATCCTGGCCGCGGCCAGATGGGCGGAACAGCTCCACGGCAATCAGAAGCGGGCGAGCGGTGAGCCCTACTTCACCCACCCCCTGCAGGTGGCAGCCATCCTCGTCGGCATGCAGATGGACCACGAATCCGTGATCGCCGCCCTGCTTCACGACGTACTCGAGGATACGGAAACATCGTCCAACGAGATGCGGCGCCTCTTCGGCAGGCAGGTGGAGTCCCTCGTCAAGGGTGTCACCAAGATCTCCGTCCTCAAGTCCCGCAGCAAGAGCGAGCAGGGATCGGAGACGATCCGGAAGATGCTCTTCGCTATGACCAAGGACATCCGGGTCATTATCATCAAGCTCGCGGATAAACTGCACAACATGAGCACCCTCGAACATCTCCCGGAAGCCAGACGCAGGGAGATCGCCAAGGAATGCGTCGATATCTACGCTCCCCTCGCTGATCGCCTGGGGATCTCGTGGCTCAAGGCGGAACTCGAGGATCTCTCCCTCAAGCATCTGCATCCACAAATCTATCAGCAGATCAAGGAGCATCTCCTCGCCAAACGGACCGAACGCGCCGAATACCTTGGCAGGGTTGAGAAGGCGATCAACAAGGCAGCGAAAAAGGAGGGGCTCACCGTCAGGGTCACCACCCGGGCCAAGCACTTCTACTCCATCTACAAGAAGATGAAATACAAGGACAAGAAGCTCGAGGAGATCTTCGATCTTCTGGGTATCCGCATCCTCTGCGAAACGGAGAACGACTGCTATACCCTCCTGGGGCTCGTCCATCGGATCTGGCCTCCCATAGAGGGCAGGTTTAAGGACTATATCGCCATGCCCAAGGACAACCAATACCAGAGCCTCCATACGACGGTTATGGGCTGCGGGGGCAGGCTCATCGAGATCCAGATCAGGACCTTCGCCATGCACACGACCGCGGAATTCGGAATCGCGGCGCATTGGGCGTACAAGAAGGGAACCAAGGGGCGGATCAATCCGGAGGATCTCGCCATCATCTCGAAGCTGAAGAGCTGGGACGGCTATGCCGGCGGGTCGGAGGAGTTCCTCGAGGAAATCAAGAGGGAACTGCTCAAGGACTCGATCTACGTCTTCACTCCCAAGGGCGACATCGTGGAACTGCCCGTGGGATCGACTCCCATCGATTTCGCCTACCATATCCATACGGAGGTCGGCAACCACATCGTGGGCGCCAAGGCGGACGGGAACATCATCCCGCTCTCCGCCGAGCTCGCCAATACGCAGGTGATCGAGATCCTCACGTCGCCCAAGGGGAAGCCCAACCTGACCTGGCTCCGGTCGGTCAAGACTGAGCGGGCACGCTCAAAGATCAGGCAGTGGCTCAACAAGAACGACGATACGATCATTGTCGACCGCAACATCATCGCCAAGAAGAAGCCTGCCCAGCCGCATCAGGAGCCTCAACCCGCGCCCGCGCCAACGGGCGGCGGAGAGGTGATCAAGCGGGTCCTCGACGGCGCCAAGTTCGTATTCCGGATCGGAAACGAACGGAACCTGATGATCAGCCTCGCCCGCTGCTGCAATCCCTCCACGGGAGACGATATCATCGGGTACAGCTCCAGGGGCAGGGGAATCGTCGTCCATCGGAAGGACTGTCCGAACCTGGCGCACATCCCCGATTTCCAGGAGCGGAACATCGAGGTGGAATGGGAGGCCTTCTCGCCGAAAGTGGTCAAACGATTCCGGGTCCGCTCGAAGGTCACCTACGACCTCTTCTCCGAGATCGAGGGGGCGATCAAGAAATACAAGGGCCACCTCATCGAGGGAAAACTCGAAGACGACCCCCAGGGAAACCTGGCGGGATTCTTCACCATCGAGCTCGAGAAGGCCGACGACTACCGGAAGATCCTCAAGAGCATCCGGGCCATCCCCTCCATAATCAACATCCAGTCAACGATCACCTGAAGCACGCCGGGCCGCCCTGGGTTCTTTTCCCTGTACGATTGGGAAAAAAAACAGTATTCTTTACCTGTTGGCTATTGCGCAACAAATTCGTCTCGCTCTGAGGTTCGCCGTATGAATCTCTGTTTCGGACAGTTCGTGGACACTTATCTTCCGGCCGTGGACGGAGTCATCCAGACGGTCCGGAATTACGCGTTCTGGCTTCAAAAAAAACACGGAGACGCGTATGTCGTTGCCCCGGAAGCTCCAGGCTATCAGGACACCGAGGATTTTCCCGTGGCCCGTTTCCGTTCCATCGGTATCCCGAAGTTCCCGCCGTATCGAATGGGGATCCCCCTCTTTGACCTCGAATTCCACAAGGAAATGGGCGCAGCCCCTTTCACCCTGACTCACGCCCACAGCCCGTTCATCGCGGGGTATCTCGCCTTGCGCATCGGTAGGAACCGGGGCATCCCCGTCGTGGCAACCTTCCATTCCAAATACCGCGAAGACATCGCCCGTGCCTTGAAGTCGCAGCTCATCACCGAGGCATCGGTCAAGCTCATCGTGGCCTACTACAATTACGTGGACGAAGTCTGGGTGCCTAGCCGTTCGACGGGAAAGACGCTGGAAGAATACGGATACCGAGGCTCCTACGAGGTCATGCCCAACGGGTCTGATCTTGAGATCCCTTCCCCGGAAACCTACCTCTCCCTTCGGGAGAGCGGCAGGAAAGCCGCGGGGGTATCGGGAAACCCCCCTCTCTTCCGCTTCGTCGGGCGGCATCGGTGGGAGAAGAACGTAAAACTCATCATCTACTCGCTGAAACTCTTGAAAGACGCGGGGAGGGACTTCAGGATGCTCTTCGTCGGCCAAGGCTACGCAGAGGAGGACATGAAGAAGCTCGTACTCGAGCAGGGTCTCTCCGACAGGGTCACCTTCCGAGGCGTCGTTCTGGACCGGGAAATACTGAAGGAAATCTACGCGGCCGCCGACGTGTTTCTCTTTCCATCCCTCTATGACAACGTTCCCCTCGTGGTCAGGGAGGCGGCCGCCTTCCGTGTGCCCTCGGTCCTCGTCAGGGGATCGACAGCCGCTGAGGGCTTTCAGGACAACGTCAACGGATTCCTCGTGGAGGACGATCCCCGGGACATGGCCCAGAAGCTCTTCACCCTCATGGACATCCCCGAGCTCGTCAAGAGCGCCGGCGAAGGCGCTCAGTCCACCATCTTCATCTCCTGGGAAAAGATCATCGATTCCGTGTTCGAACGCTACCGAAAGATCATCGCGATGTATAAAAAGCCCAGAGACCTCAAGCCCAACATCATCTCCGATTCCTTCTTCGTCCATTTCTGGCGGCAGAGGATGGATGACGACAAGCAGGATCGATGAACGTCGCGATATTCACCGAGACCTATACGCCGCAGATCAACGGCGTCGTCGTGTCCATCGAGACCTTCAGGAAGGAGCTGGAGCGGATGGGGCACACCGTCTTCATCCTGGCCCCCGGCTTCGGCAGAAGAGCCATGGCCGCGGCGGCAAAAGTGGCGTCCCCTGACGGCGCGCAGAGTCCAGCGTCGAAAACCGAGGTCCACCGCGTCCTCTCCGTCCCCTATCCCTACCGCTACATGAAAGAACAGCGCTTCTGCATCCCCTTTCCCTGGGATCTCGCAGGATTCAGGAAACGGAAGATCGACGTGATCCACGCGCAGGTCACATCGAGCAGCACCGGATACTTCGCCCTTCTCGCGGGAAGGCTCTTCGGGATACCGGTGGTCCATACCTACCATACCCTGTTCATCGAATACGTCCACTACACCCCCCTTCCCCGAAGACTCGCGCGAATAGGCGTGAAGTTCCTCTCCCGGACCTTCTGCAACGCGTGCGAGAGGATCATAGCCCCCTCCACGCGGGTCGTCGAGGAGCTCCGCTCTTATGGGGTACACAAACCCATTGACATCATCCCGACAGGCATGGACTGCAGCCTCATCCCGGAGGCGGTCCCCTTTGACAGGCGCCGTTTCCGCATTCCCGAGGGCCGGCGCCTCCTCTGCTTCATCGGCAGGACAGGAAGGGAGAAGAACATCCCCTTCCTCTACGCGGTCATGGAGCTCCTCCTCGCCCGGCGCTCCGACATCCACATGGTCATCATCGGCGACGGCCCGGAGCGCGCGGAGATTCAAGGGGAGGGAGAGAAGCGGGGGTTGGGTCCGTTCCTCACGTTCACCGGCTACCTCCCCCGCAGGGAACTACTCGGCGTTCTTGCGGCGAGCGACGTCTTCACCTTCTGCTCGAAAACCGAAACGCAGGGGATCGTGATCCTTGAGGCTATGGCCGCTGGAACGCCCGTCGTGGCCATCGACGCCATGGGCGTCAAGGATGTCCTCGAGGACGGAGCCGGCGGGATCCTCGTGCCCGACGATGTCGACCTGTTCGCCCGGTCGGTCGAACGGATCCTCGACGACGAAGCGTACGCGGCACGGCTCTCCGCGGGTGCGCGGGAGAAGGCTCGGCAATACTCCTCCCGGAAGACGGCCGAAGCTCTCGCGGAGACCTACGCAAGAGCCGCCGCGCGACACGGCGGGAGAAAAGGGCAAGGACCATGAACAAGAAACGGAGAGCGGATCAGGCTTCCTCCGCTTTTCCCGCCTTCCGCGGAGGTTCGTTCTCCTTCGATATCCACGGACACAACGCGGGGCTTCTCCCCTTTTCCTGGCGCCTTCTCAGCGGTTTCAGGATTCCGTGGGATGTGACGCTGGAAAGGATGGTCCGGGCCGGTATGGGCGGAGGAATCGTGTGCGCCTTGGGTGATCCCGCAAGCTTCCGAAGGGAAGCGTGCGATCCCTTCCGCCTCGTTCTCGGGCAGATGGAAACAATACGCGGAGCGATCGAACGAACAGGGGCCGCTCTCGCCCTTTCGGCCGCCGAACTCGGGGCCGCGGCTGGCGCCGGTCTGCCCTCGTTCCTCCTCGGGGTGGAAGGGGGAGACTTCATCGGGAGCGAACCCGGCCGTCTCGGCCAGGTCCACGTAGGGGGAGTCCGCCTCCTCGGCCTGGTCCACTACGCCAGGAACCGGCTCGGCTCGATCGCCCTGGGATGGGGCGGAAGGATCATTCCCGCCGAAGAGCAGACGGGCTTGACCGATCTGGGCCGGGAGATCATCCGGCGCGCCACCGACCTCGGGGTCTTCATCGC
>CAZPZF010000046.1:0-2039 GCA_964590705.1 uncultured Spirochaetales bacterium
GTCATCAACAGCATCCTGGTGTTCATCGCCTATCTGGCGGTATCCCGTCAGAACAAGTCGCTGTTCGGTCTTTCATCCATGATTCTTGGAAAGGGATACGGAATCGTCTATACGGTCATCGCGGTTCTCATCATGGGTCCGATTTTCATCCTTCCCCGCGTGAGTTCAGCCACCCATGAAATGGCGGTTGCCCAGTTCTTTCCCTCCGTGCCTCTCTGGGCCACGCTCCTCGTCTATTTTACCCTCAATTTTTTCTTCGCCTATAACAGATCCAAGGTCATAGACCGGATAGGGAGATACCTGTCCCCCATCCTGATCGCATTCATGCTCATCCTGGTCATCAAGGGGATCTTCACACCCCTTTCCCCTGTTTCCCATAGTGGTTCTGAAACCGCGTTTGCCGACGGTATTCTCAACGGGTACAACACGATGAACGCCCTCGGAGCGTCCATCTTCGGTATCTGGATCATCAACGAACTGAAGAGGCGGGGTGTCGAGGACCAGAAGAACCGCGGGAAAAACATCATCGTGCTCGGCGTTGTGGCTGCAGTTGCCCTTCTCCTCACATCCACGGGTCTGACCTATCTCGGCGCCTCCTCCGGATCGTCTTTCCCCGAAGCAGCGATCGGCGTTCTCTCGGTCAATATCGCCTCCGGGCTCCTCGGATACTTCGGAAAGGTCGTTTTTGCGCTCATCATGGCCTTTGCGTGCATCACCACCTCGGTGGGCCTCACCTCGGCCGCGGGAGACACCTTCGAGCAGATGACCAATGGGCGGATCAAATACAAGGTCACTGTCGCGGTCAGCAGCGCCGTGGGTTTCCTCCTCGGCCTTGTGGGGTTCTCCAGGAGCGTCGGCTCCACGGTTCCCTGGCTCATGCTCATCTATCCCGCTCTCGTCGTGATGCTCCTCCTGAGCCTCGCCGCGGATTTCTCCAAGGTCAGGCTTGCGGCGCAGGGAGGCACGATCGTGGCGATCATCTTCAGCATCGGTGATTTCCTTGCTGGTCTCGGGTTCGCCGGGAATCCGTTCTCGAAGCTGAACGCCGCCATGCCCCTCGGGAAACAGGGGCTCCCCTGGCTCGTTCCGGTTGCCGCGGTTGTCGTGATCCTTCAGATCGTCTCCCTTGTCGTACGGCCGAAAGGATCGAGCAAGGGAGGAGATTCGGAATGAAGGGGTTGGATTCCCTCGACAAACTTGCGGTCACCGTTGTGGCTGAAGACTCGGTCCTCTATGAAAGCCCCTACTGGGGCCAGCATGGAATATCCCTTATGGGCGAGGCGGAAAAAAACGGATTCTCCCGGAACTACCTCATCGACGTTGCGCAAAATCCGCAGGCGCTTCTGCACAACATGGATCTCCTCTCGATCGATCCCGCACGGATAGACGGGATCATCCTCACTCACTGCCATTACGACCATACCCTGGGTCTTGCGGAGATCCTGAAACGGATCGGCAAAAGGGATCTGCCTGTGATCGCCCATCCCGATATCTTCAAGCTCAACTTTATCGTAGCTCCGTTCCTCAGGCATGTTGGTGTCATGGGAGGGGATTCCCGTGAGAAAATCGCCGAGAACGGCGGGACCCTCTACCTCACCGCCGATCCTCTCCAGCTGATGCCGGGACTTACCACAACGGGCGAGGTGAGGAGGCAGACGGACTTCGAGGAGGTCGGGATCCCCCTCCGGACCATCGACGGGGAGAACCGCGTGGTTGAGGACCGGATGAGAGACGATATCTCCGTCATCGCCGGTGTGGGACCGGACCAGGTCGTGATCCTCACGGGCTGCAGTCACGCGGGGATCGTGAACATCGCCAAGCAGGCGGCCGCGCTTTCCGGCAGGAAGAAGATCGCGAGTATCATCGGAGGCCTGCATCTGGTGGAGGCACCGATGGATCGTATCAGGAAAACCGCGGCGGCGCTCGCGGAGATGGACATAGCCCAGATCTCCGCGGGGCACTGTACGGGCTTCGAGGCTCAAGCCGCGCTACGTTCCGTTTTTGGATCCCGGTGCCCGCCCCTGCTTCCCGGACTGAGG
>CAZPZF010000046.1:2049-16775 GCA_964590705.1 uncultured Spirochaetales bacterium
CCCCCTTCTTGGTCTCTCAGCGCCCCTATAGGCGCGGATATATACATGCTCAAGCCGAGCTACGTTCCGTTTTTGGATCACGGTTCACGCCCCTGCATACCGGAATGAGGTTCGTTTTCTAGGCCACAGCCGGAGCATGTATATATCCGCGCCTATAGGGGCGCTGTGGAGACCAAGAAGGGGGACGCGTGTCCCCCCTTTGCAAAACCCAAGGTATCCGTATCCTGCGGAAAACGGATATGGGAGATCCATGCACATGAAGTGATACATGCCGGTCCTGACTTATTTGCTAGAAAACGGTCGGCGACTTGGACATCTCTCCCAAGACCGGGGTTTCTGCCGCGGATTATATGCTGGTGAACGTGAACACCACGATGGTCTCTGGAACCGACTGAGAGGGATCAGACACCCTAAACGGAATCGTGGAGATCGCTCTGGACGCCTGCGTGCGGTGGGTGTATGGTTCGGAGGGAGAAGGATCTGTTCAGTCAAAAGCCGGCGGAACCGCGGCCGTTCCGGTTCCGGCCGCTCCCGCGGATCGTTACGAACATGATTGTGCCTCTCCTGCTCTGCGATATTAAAACAACACGCAATGCGCGAAAGGGTTGATCTATGGATAGAATCGTTCCGTCTGCGGAATTGATCGGCGCTGCCCGTGATTACCTCTTTCTTCTCAACCGCGGATATCCGGAAAAGCCATCCATCGAGCTTGTGGGGAATCGGTATCGCCTGGACGGAACGGAAAGGATCATGCTCTTCAGGGGTATATGTTCCGAATCGAGCGCTTGTGCACGGCGCGCCAAAAGAGCGGCTTTGACCGCGGGGCAGACCCTGTATATCGACGGGTACAACCTGTTCCTGACTCTTTTCAATTACAGGACGGGGAAGAGGCTCTTTGTTGGCTACGACGGCTTCCTCAGGGATGCCGGAGGAACCCGCGGCAGACTGACGAATCAGGAGCTGTTCAAGGGGATCATCCATGAAACCCTGGTTTTCCTCGGGGAGAGAGGAGCCGGCACCATCCGCGTATACCTCGATTCTCCGGTTCCCCACAGCGCGGAGCACGCCGGAACGGTACGCGGAATTATGGAAATGCTTGGAATGCCGGGGTCCTGCGAACTCTGCGAATCAGCCGACTACCGGGTAAAGCGAGCCCTTGATGAAAGCGGAGATGGAACGGATGTGTGGGACAAAGAAGCACCGGACAGTGGTCAGACCGTTACTGCCAGGGGCGTTTCCGCCGAAAGGAATCCCGCCGGCTGCATAGCTGTATCCTCGGACACCGCTGTCATCGATGCGTTTCCGGGAAAGCTGTATGACTGCGCCAGAGACTTCCTGGAAATTCGCTATGCTGCGGAATTCTGCGATTTTATGAGGATCCTGGAATAGCCCTTTTTCTTGATGACGCTGATTGTGCCTCGCCCGAAAAAAAAACGGTATGCCTGGACGTCGAACAGCATACCGTTTATAGAAAGGGAGGGTTACCTGCCCTGGATTGATTTTCGGCCTGGCGGATGGGGAACTTGAGAGGATTCGGGGAAGACGGCGTCATCGCGGGGGCGCGGTTTGGAGAGCCCCGGTCCATCGCACTCCAGTTCGATGGGTTTCTGCCAGAGTTTCACCCGGAAATGCTATGCGGGATTCTCCCGCTCCGCAGCCCTTTGGAACAGTTCGAGGTGAAAACGGGCGGATTCCGCTATCCTTCGGTAGATGGTCCGGTTCCGTGCCAGCACATCCCCCATGCCGGGCCGTTGCCCCGTTCCGGTCATCAAGGGCTCTTCCAGATCCTGGATGAGGAATCCGGCAAGGGAAAGAGAATCGGAGGACAGGAGCTGCCTGTCCAGGAGGTCGAGTTCGCAGAAGATGGCGGCTGTATTCCTTCCCTCGGAGAGCGAGCGTTCCAGCTCGTCGATCAGTCGGAGGCCTTTCTCCGCCTTTAACGCCGTTTCCCGCAATTCCGCCGTCAACTGCCGCAGGATGGGGACCGTACTCTCCATAGCGCCACGGGGCGGCGCGGCGAGGACAACGCGCAGCGCGGCATCTATCCTCTCTCTGGCAGGCGGCAGTTTCTCGATCTCGTCGACGGATGCGAAAGGCATGCCCTCGATGGCAAGCCCGAAGGGGGAGAGGGTGCGTGTGTCCGTCTCCGGATGGAGCCGCATCTGGCTCTCGAACCACCACTTGTAGAGGATGAGACGCCGGTCGGTAATGCTCGTGCCGCCTCCGTTGTTGGGGGCCCGGAAAGGGCCTGCGTCGTTCATGCTCTGGAACGATGCCGTTTCCACGGGATGGCATCTGGCGTTTTCCGAGTACGCTCTCTCCTCGAAGAAACTTCCCCGGTAGTGGGTCTGGTTTTTAGGGAACGAGAGATCGAGGCCCGCCATGAAGATGGGGGAACAGCCAAGGATCCGCGCGAGATCCCACGCGCTTGTCGCGACCGAGCCGCCGGCCCCGAGTTTTCCGTATGACCCGAACTCCCGTTCGATCCGGATTCCCAGCGGAAACAGGGATCCCCCGAAATACCTCTTTCCCGAGATAAGCCTGAAGACCCGCGGATGGGTGGAGGACTCGGACACGAGGATACCAGTGCTGCGTCTGGAGCGGTCTATGTGTCTGGTATTCAGGTACTGCGGATCAACGACCACGGTGAAGTCAGCGGAAAGCCCTTGAGAGGCGAGTCCCCGAAGGGATGTGTCCACCGCGATCAAGAGGCAGCGCTCGCGGAGTTCAGCTAAACGGGGGAGGACCGAATCGAGGGAAGGGCCGGCGGCACAGACGACAGCCGGCGTTCCCGTAAAGATCCCGACCAAAGAGGAAACCGCCTCGCTCGCGCCGAAGGTGGGCAGATTCATGACGAGGTTCTTGACCCAAAGGGTGCCGATCCGCCGACGCGTGTTCCGATTGCGCTCGCGCCGTGCGGAGTACGGGCCGATCCGTTCGTCCGCTTTCCGGTAATATTCCCGGTCCTTGAGGTAGACGCTGCGCAGCTTGAAGACATGCAGTTCCCCCGTCGGGTTTTCCGGAAGGTACTGGGTAACGGTTTCCGGTTCTATGCCAAGCAGAAAGCGCACCAGGGGCGAAGAGAGGATGGTGGATAGATCCCGATGCCTCATGGCTTCGATAAATAGGGGCAGATCCGGCTCCAGGATGATGACGGCGCTTTCCGGAAAGATCTCCATGAAGGCTTCGATCTGGTATCCAAGCCCGAAACCCTGGAAGAGGCAGAGCCCCACCGGCTTGCCCCGGAGTTCCGTTTCCACCAGGCGTCTCGCCTCGGTGCGCGGATTGTACGGGGAGTGGAGGAATACACCGCGGAACCTGGCGGTGGGATCGCCCGAAGCTGTCTGAAGGATCTCGTACTCGGGCAAGGGGGGCGGAAGCGTGTCCATGTCGAGGAAACGCTGAGCTCCACTGGTCCCCTGAAGCAGGGAGAGGTTCCGTTCCAGCTGGGTCATTCAAGCTCCAGCGTGACTGTCATCCCAGTGGTCACGGGAGTGCCTGGTTCCGGATCCTGACGCACGACCCAGCCCTCTCCCTTGATTTTGAGCTGTATCCGCGGGTCCGAGAAGAGGGGGAGAACCTCGCGCTTGGCGTATCCCCGAAGGTCTGGAAGCGTCTCCCCGATTTCGGGGAGGAGCCGTCTTTCGATGCGTACCGCGCCGGAATGCTCGACGATAGTGTCGGTGTCTCTCGGAATCCCCAGACAGGTGACGATCTCTTCGGAAAAGGCCGCCGCGAGCGGCGCCGCGATCCTTCCTCCCAGGGTCTCGCGCCCCTTCGGATGGTCGATGACTGCGTACACAATCACCCGCGGATCCTCGGTCGGGAAGATGGACAAGCAGGAGGCGAGGAACGCGGTATCGGAATAGACGCCGGTTTTCGGATCGATCATCTGCCCGGTTCCCGTCTTGGCCGAGACGCGCACGCCCTTGACCGCAGCGCGGGTGGCGGTTCCATTCTGCCCGGTCGCGGTCTCCATCATGAGGAGCATGTCCGCGGCGGTCCGGGGGGAGATGACGTCGCGCATCGGCTCCCGCCCGTACTCCTGCAGGACGGTTCCCTGCGGGGAAACCACCTTCCGGAGGATCTGCGGTTTGAGGAGTATCCCCCCGTTCGTGAGCACAGTGGCCGCGGCGAGCATCTGCATGGCGGAAACCGAAACCTCCTGGCCGAAGGCGATGGTCGGTTTGCTCCTGTTCGACCAGGCCGAGGGATCCGTAAGGATGCCCGCGGTCTCGCCGGGGAAGGGGAGGAGGGTGGTTGAGCCGAAGCCGAAGTTCCGCACCATGTTGTAGAAGGACGCATTGTCAGCCGATTCCGATGCGTAAGCAGCCCCCGCGTTGCACGAGTACTTGATGATCCCAGCCGCTGTGAGGTCGCCGTGGACTCCAAGGCACTTGATGGGAGGTTTGACGTGGTCATAGGTTCCGTTGCAGGTGAAGCGGGAATCCAGGGTGATTCCCCCCAGATCCAAAAGGGCTGATATGGTGAAGATCTTGAAGACCGAGCCTGGTTCGTACGATCGGTTGACGAGAATGTTGCTCCTCTCCTCTTCGGAATACGATGTGAAGTTGTTCGGATCGAAGGTAGGGTAAGCAGCGGCGGCGAGGATCTCCCCTGTCCTGGCGTCCATTGCCAAAAGCATCACCGCGTCCGCCTGGTACTTTTCAAAGGCCTCTCCGGCCAGTTTTTCCGCGAAGTATTGGAGGTTGATGTCTATGGTAAGGAACACCTGGTTCCCGTACACGACGCCGGATCCCGATTCTTCCCCTTCAGCTTCGGGCGACAGGACCGAATCGAGCGAGTATTCGATGCCGTCGAGCCCCCGGTTGTCGACCCCCGTATACCCGCTGATCGGGCCCGCCCGGCTCTTCTCCGGGTAGGTCCGCGCAAGCTCCTGCCTCAGGGAGATCCCCTTCAGCTTGCCTTCGGACTGCAGAGTCCGAATCCGCTCGCTCTCCGCGGGGGAGATCTTCCTCTTGATCCACATGCTGGCGTTCTTCGCGCCGAAATCGGAACGAAGCGCGGTGTAGTCCACCGCGAGGATCTCCGCGAGCAGTTTTGCCGTTTCATCGGGATCGGAGACGTAGGGGATCCACGCCTCGACGGAATCGAGCCGGTTCTGGATGGCGAGGATCCTGCCGTTCCGGTCGAGGATCGGCCCCCGTTCCACGACAGGCTTGTTCGTGATGGTATCGTACACCGACGAGCCGTGGAAGACCATGATGGAGAGGTACTTCCACAGGATGAGGAGGATCACCGCTGCGGTGGCGATTCCGAAGATGAGCAGTCTGCGCGAACCGGTTTTGTCCATCCAAGTTATAGTAATATGAAGCCGCGTTCATGTCGATATGGAACATAGAAATATGAACGCGATACTTGAGAGGCAGAAAATCAGCAGAAGAAGGTCATCCCGTTCCCGGCGGCCCGTCCCTTCCATTGTCCGGAGGGTGCAGAAACGGAGCCTGCGCAGGATCGCGCCGTACCCCAAGACCCTGCCGTCCTCGCCATTCAAGCCGATCGTGAGGAACCAGGTTCCCCGCTTCCTGAGAGCGCCCCGGCGCGTCAATGTCGTCTGCAGGACCGAGGCGGGTAGAGGGGCGGTACGGATACCCCTCTTCGCCTCCGGGATCGGCTCCGCGATTCTCAGCCACCCAAAGGAATCGATTCTCGCCGTTGCCGCGTTTCTCTGCCTGATGGCCGGTGCCCTCGTCTCGAGTTCCCTCTCCTCCAGGCATCTCCTGAAGACGATTGCCGCCGTTCCCCTTCCGCTCGAGATGGAAACGAAAACCCTGCTTTTAAGCTTCTTCGAACAGGAGCCGGGGGAAACCGGGGAGGAAAATCCGGCCGTTCCCTCGGGACTCCTTGTCTCCTCAAAGGCTCCGATCCAGTACACCGTGAAGGCGGGCGATACCCTTTCCGGAATCGCGGAGGCGCACGGTGTGGATGTCGGAACCCTGATCAGTTTCAACTCGATCCGCGATGTCCGCCGGATCAAGGCAGGGACCCTGCTTACCATTCCCCCCATGTCCGGAATACTCTACACGGTTCGCCGCGGCGATTCCATCAGCCTCATCGCCCAGAAAAACGGTGTTTCGGTCAATCTCATCCTGGACGCGAACAACCTCCAGTCGGAGACGATCCAGCCAGGTCAGCAGCTGTTCATTCCGGGCGTAAAGATCAGCCGGTACGAATACGACCTCGCCACCGGGCAGCTCTTCAGGTATCCGGTAACGGGCAGGTTGAGCTCCGGTTTCGGGTACCGCGACGATCCCTTCACGGGGAAACGGCGGTTTCACTACGGCATCGACATCGCGAACTCGGTTGGAACCAAAGTCGTGGCCGCGCGGGACGGAGAGGTGGTCGCGGTGGGCAGCAACAACGCCTATGGTAATTACCTCGTGATACGGCACGATAATGGATTCCAGACCCTCTACGCGCACCTGGACGTGGTTCATGCCCGTAAGGGGCAGTGGGTACGCCAAGGGCAGTGGATCGCGGATCTGGGAAACACCGGCCGGAGTACTGGACCACATCTTCATTTTTCGTTATATAAAAACAATAACGCGATCGATCCGCTTCAGTACCTTCATTGAGGAATATATGAGGAAACTCGTCATTGCGTTGCTCATACTCTTCGCTCTCTTTACCCTGATAAATGCCTTGGGGGCGAGTACAAGGTATCATCCCTCTTCCCAGCCGATTCCCGCGGCAATGAGTAGCTCTCAGGCCGGACGATAAGCTCCCCCATCTCCGCGCGAGACTCTGAAAAAAGAATCGCATTCCCTTTGCATTTCGCCCTTCCAATCATTACAATTGAAGGCGGTATCGGCACGGCAGCGCGATCCGCGCTGTCTGCGTTCTACAAGGAGGAGTGATATGGCTCAGATGGTCGAAACCAGTCAGTTTCTGACGTTCACGTTGGATGAGGAACAGTATGCGGTCGATGTCGCGAAGGTTCGCGAGGTCCTTGAATACACGAAAGTCACTCGGGTTCCCCGAATGCCGGAATATATGTGCGGAGTCATCAACCTCCGTGGCAGCGTGGTTCCCGTGATCGACCTCAGGCTCAAATTCGGCCTGAAGGCCGTGGAGAGAACCATCAACACCTCGATCGTCGTAATGGAGATCGAGATGGGCGAGGACACCGTCATCCTTGGAGCCCTCACCGATTCGGTGAAGGAGGTCATCGATTTCGAGGCCGGGGACATCGAACCGGCGCCGAGGATCGGAACCAAATTGGAAACCGATTTCATCAAGGGGATGGGCAAGAAGAACGACAGCTTCATCATCATCCTGGATATCGACAAGGTTTTCAGCGCCGAAGAACTGATCAAGGTACGCGGCATGGAGATAGACAAGATAGGCGAGGGCTGATTTCGCCGACTTCTCTTCTCGGGCTTCAAATTCCCCGTACGGCGGATGATCGGCCGGTTATCCGCCGATCATCCTTCCCTCTCCCCCAAGAGTTCCTTCAATTGGCGGATCTCCTCAACGAGCTTTCCCCTGTCCAGGTTTTGGAAGCGTTTCGGCACCATCTCCCTGCTCGTGCATTCGAGAACCGCAACGAGATTCTGGAGATCGATCTCGTGGGGGTAGGCGGGCGGAACGAAGTCACGTATCGTCTGCTCCAGATCCTCCCTGGTGATGATGACATGGTTTTCCATGGCCGCGTTAAACTTGGCCCTGATAAGGATCGCTTCAAGGTCCGCGCCTGAACAGTCGAAGTGGTACTTGCGCAGAAGGTCAGTGAGGGGGAATTTTTGGATCTTGATGCCCAGCTTCCGGATCAGGGTCTGGAAGAGATCCTCCTTCTCCTCCGTGGTCTCGGGATAGAAGAGGGCCAGGTGTTCCTCGGCTCTGCCCTGGCGCTTGAGGTCGATGGGAAGGAGATCGGGCCGGCAGGTGATGAGGAACCAGATGATCCTGCCGCGGTACTGGGTGTCTCCCATGAAGCTGGCTATCTGCGCGAAGATCCGGTTGCTCGTTCCGGAGTCGCCTTCCTGGTGCCTGTCCCCCAGGAATGCGTCCGCCTCGTCGATCATGACGCCTACCGGCGCCATGGCCTTGAGGATGTTGAGGACTTTCTCGAGGTTCGATTCCGTAACTCCCTGCCACTTAGAGCGGAAATTCCTGAACTTGACGATGGGAATGCCGATGTCGCCTGCGAAGGCGGTTACCATGAAGGATTTTCCCGTTCCCACGGGGCCCGCGAGGAGGTAGCCCATGGGCAGGACGTCGAGCCTCCCCTGCTTGATCGCCCTGGCCGCGCTCTTAAAGCGTTTCTTCACGAACTCGTGTCCTGAAATCATGGTGAGGTCGTGTTCCGACTCGATGAACTCGAGGAGCCCCGACGCCTCGTTCTCGATGATCTCCTTTTTCTTGCGCTGGAGATAGTCGAGGGAGATCGGCCTATCCTCCTGGTATGATTCCGCGGCCAGCTGGTTGAGGTTCATCAGGTTGAGGCCGCTGGTCAGTTTGGCCATCTGGGCGGGGGTCAACCGGGGCTCAAGGATGAGTTCCCCCTTCCGTTCCAGGAAGAGGAGGAATTTCTCTCGAACCTTCTCGTCCGGAATGGGGATGTTCACCTTTACCGTGGACGGGGAGCGGACGAGGCGCAGGCTGAGGTCAGCTAGGTTCTCGGTGAGGAGGAGGACTGACACGTCTCCGTGGGTGAAGATGGGATCGTGGGACCAGCGGTTCACGGTAACCAGGCAGAAGCGGTCCTCCTCTGTCATCCGGGGGATGTCGCAGTTGGGAACGATCGTTTCCGCGTAGTCGATGATCAGCACCACCCGGAGGTTCCGGGAAAGGTTCATCAGGAAGTATTTTTCCAGGTAGACGAAGGCCTTGGTCGGATCCGATGAGATGAATCCTGCGGGGTCGTCGTCCGGGAAGAGCTTGCCCATTGCGGCGAGGTACTCCTTCTGCATTTCCGGCGTGCAGAAGTTGACCCCGGAAGAGCGGTCGTAGAACGCGATGATGTCCCTGTTTCCGAACAGGACCTCGGAGATGAACTCCTGCACCCTGACAAAGACGATTTCCCGTTCGATCATGTTGTGGGGGAGAAAGTCACGGATGTTGCCGTGCACGATGTAGAGGTTTGTCGTTTTAGAACAATATTTATACGATAGTTCCTGCGCCCAGTAGGGAAGGACCTTGATGAACTCGAGGTTCTTGAGGATCAGCTGTTCCGCCATTTCTTCTCCAGATTGCTGTGCGTTTCGAGTATACCGCATGCCCGAGTGGGGGTCAATTGAGCGGCATGGCGGGGCCGCGTTCTATCTCACCTGGTTGGCGTCGCAGTGGGAACGATCCACGTCTGTCCGGTTCAATCCGTGACCCGGTACGTCCACTCCGTGATCCTCCTTGATTCCCCTTCCGGATCGTTCTCGAGCCTCCATTCATTATGTATGACCATCGTCGGACGATTCGTTATATCATACCTGTCCCATGCCGGGATGGAGGAATTGTCGGGATTCCCCGATGCGGCAAAGGCGACCCATGTCTTCTGCATTCGCTCTGCAAGGCTCCTGGGCGGGGCGCCTCCCGTGAACTCGATGCAGCTGCGGCTTTTGAGGGTGTTGAACACGAAGGGGAGTTCGATGGCGTGGCAGGCTGAAAGCCCCGGAACCGCCGAAGGCCACGTGAAGTAGTACATCCATGTCTCTGCGAATCGGGACTGGATCTCCGCCATCTTGATCGCGGGAATCCGGAAGAGCACCTCGTTGGCAAAAGCGATCCGGTTCTCTTCAAGTCCGCGCGCGGCCCGGTACCGCAGGAATTCCTCCTCGACTTCCCGCTGGTTGTGGAGGACGAGCCCCATGACGAAGAGCTGGTCGGCGAGAAAGGCGGGTATGATCTTTTCCATCTTTTCGTCATAGAGCTTCCAGTAGTTGAACTCGTCTGCCGTCGTTCCGATCATGAGCCTGATCCCTCTGCCCGAACCCCGCTCGAGCGCCATGAAGGGATCCCTCGGCAGAATCTGGCCGTCAGCCTCGGGGCGTACATAATTCCCGATTTCATCCCGTAATCGGCCTCGAATGCGCCAATGGTTCTCCGTATCGTGTCTGCGTCGAGGTGGAGCAAGTCGGTCATGCCCGTGCAACCAGTCATCCGCATCAGATCCCAGCCGATTCTCCGCGAGAGGTCGCTGCTCTTCCGGAGTATCACGGATCCGCTCTGCGCGATGACCTTGTGGAAGAGCCCCCGCGCCCTTTCCATGGTCATGAGGAGGGAAACGCTCCCACCTCCGCAGGATTCTCCGAAGATGGTCACATTCCCGGGATCGCCCCCGAAATGCGCTATGTTTTCCCTGACCCATTCGAGCGCCGCGATCTGATCGAGGAGGCCCAGATGGCCGCTCTCGCGGTACGCAGATCCCCCGATCTCCTCGAAGCTCACGAAGCCGAGGAGGTTCAGCCGGTAGTTGACCGTGACGAATACGACGTCGTTGTCCGCCGCGAAGCGGTAGCCGTCGTAGAGGGGATCGGTCGTGCCGCCTGACATGTACGATCCGCCGTGGATGAAGACCATAACGGGCCAGGACTCGGGATGGTCAGGCCCGTTCCGCCACAGACCGCGGGTCCATATGTTGAGCGTGAGGCAGTCCTCCCCCTGAGGAAAGAGGGATGCCTCCTCCACGGGATCGATGCCCTGTATTGCGGTGTTCCCGAATTCGAGGCATTCGATCTCGCGATTCGATTCCTCTGGATGTTCGGGAGGCAGCCACCGCCTTTCGTCGATCGGCTGTTTCACGTAGGGTACCCCCTTGAAGGCGCTGACACCGGCGGAATCGGCGGCCCCCGTCAATGTGCCGTGTCGCGTGGGTATTCGGATCTTCTTCATGGCTGTTTCCTCAGTCAGCCCGGAAGACGGGTTTCCCCTTGAGGTAGGTCCGCAGAACCTTCACGTTTTCTATCTCCATCGAAGGCATGGCGGTGAGCTTCCGATCCAAGACCACAAAATCTGCGGATTTGCCCTCGGCTATCGATCCGGTCACATCTTCCAGAAAACTCTGATACGCCTCGGAGATCGTGTAGCTTTCCACCATGTCCTTCAGCGAGACCGCGTTGCGAAGGGGTTCGGATGAAGGGCCGAGCCGCCTCTTCCCAAATACGGTGTATTCCGGGTGCGATCTTGGAAGGGATCTGGTGATCCCGCACTGCATCCCGATGTAGGGATTGGGCGGTATGGTCACGGGAAAATCGGTGCCGGCAGAAACCCGCACGCCTCCTTTCCGGAGGGATCCCGTTGGGAACTGGGCAGCCACCCGTTCCCTGCCGAGAAGGCCGGTCATGGCGGTCTCACTGAAGCTGTCGACCACTCCCCACATGGGCTGCATGGCCGCGATGATGCCGAGCCGGGCCATTCTGGCAATGTCCGCCTCCCGGATGTTCATGATGTGGGCGATGACCGGCCTGGTGCGGGCAAGGTCCGCCCGTTGAGCCACGTGCTCGAATGCGTCGAGGGCGAGGGTGACGGCCCCGTCCCCCATGCAGTGGAGGTGGATCTGGAGGCCTGCCCGTACGATGATGAGGAAGGCCTCCCTCAGCTCCGAAAGCCGCCACTGCGGGTACCCGGCGTAGTCAGGGGGAAGTCCCGCCCGTTTCAGGGCCTCGGCCGCGAAAGGCTCGCGCATGAGGAAGGTGAACTCGCTCCCGTCCACGAAGAATTTGACCGTGTCGATCTCGTAGGAACCGGGCCACCGCGCGGTTATGCAGTTCCGGATCATTTCATCGAACTGACTCATGGGAAGGGAGGGATCGGCGCACATACTTCCCTTCACGCGCAGCGTGAACTCCCCTGCCTGGGCCATCTCACGGTACGCGGACATGGCGTTTTTCGTGGCCATGGCGTCGAAGATCAGAACGGTTCCATAGGGATTTGCGAAATCCTTCTGGTATGCGCGAAGGCCCGCCTTGTACTCCTCCACGGAATAGTCGGCTCCCTCGGCCCTTCCGAGGAACAGGTCGATGGCTGGTGTCTCCACGAAAAGCCCGGTGGGATTTCCCTCGGAGTCTCGTCTGATTTCCCCATTTCTGGGTGTAGGGGTATCCTTCGTGATCCCGGACAGCTCGAGCTCCCTGGTGTTTACCCAGAGGTAGTGGTGGTCGAAGGAGCGAAGCGCGACGGGCCTGTCCGCGCAGGCCATGTCGAGGTCCTGACGTGTCGGCTGTTTGTTGTCGAAACTCAGGAACACAGCGGGATTCCAGCCCGTACCACGGATCCAGCCGTCTCCAGGATGGTTCTCCGCTCCCTTTCGCACCAGATCGAGGTACTTTCCTATGAGGGTTTCGCGGGTGTCCTTCGGGGCGCAGGCGACCTCGTACATGTTGAGGCTGAAAAGCAGTTCCGCGGTGGCGGACGCGTGGAGGTGCGAGTCTGCGAGGCCGGGAAGGACCGTCTTTCCCGTAAGGTCCACGAACTCCGTATCCGGCCCCTTCATGCTGAGCACGCCGTCGTCTGCTCCGACGTAGACGATCCGAGCTCCCTTTACCGCCACCGCGCTTGAGATCGTGAGTTTCCCGTCCATACCGACGGAGTCGATCTCTCCGTTCAGCAGGATCAGGTCAGCCGTGTTGTCCATATTCCCTCCCCCGATCGTAGTGCCGATTGCGGAAATAGTTTCGGCGGGGCAGAGAGGGCGACCCATTCCGCCGCCCCCTGAGCGATCCGCATCGCCTGCTCCAGCTTCGGTTCGTTCGCTTGCATTGATTCACAGGACCTTCTTGAATCCATCTGTCGAGTATTCCTTACCCGCCTTCCTGAGCGCGATGGCGGTTTTCAGCGCCTCGAAGCGCCCCCTCGTCAGCGGGTAGGCGATGAAGATCAGCATGCTGACCAGGACGATGGCCCCTGGAAACAGGGTCGAGACTGCGAGTATGCCCCGGAGGGTTTCGGGAGACTCCACCCCGGTTCCGGTGTAGCCGAAGAATTGGAGCATGATGCCGACCAGCAATGTGGCGAGCGCACCGCCGAATTTTCCGAAGAATTGGGCCAGGGCCACGATACTTCCCTCGCGGCGCGCGTTGTTCTTGAATTCGTCGAGTTCCGCTATGTCAAAGATGAAGCAGTAGTATAGCCCCCAGAAGCTGCTCGTTGACAGCGCCACGAGAGCCGCAAAGGTGAGCATCTCCGTCATCCCGTGGATCCCGATGAAGAAGAAAGCCAAAGCGCTGGCCACGAAGAGGAACCCGAAGATGAGGAACGACTGTTTCCTGCCGATCCTATTCGCCACCGCGACGGGGATGGGAGCGAAAGCCATGGCAAACGCCGAGTAGATGAGCCAAAAGATCCCCTGCCTCGCCGGCTCGAGCTGCGCGTTGTGGGTGAGGAGGTAAACCCCCGCTGAGTTGAACATGGTGAAGCCGATGAGGTAGATAAGGCCGGTCAACACGATGATCCGGTATGTGCGCAGGCTTAGGATCTCCTTGAAGTGCTTGAGGATGTTCCGGTCCCGTGCTTTCTGGATCTCTTCGGGTGTGAGGACGATCTCCCTTCCCCTGGTTGTCCGCCAGCTGACGAAGATGAGGATGGCGGTGAGGATGGCGCCCAGCGCCCCGGTGATATGCCAGCAGCGCCGGATGGTGAGACCGCGCGGCATTCCCCAGTTGATGATCATCATGGGCCCGGAGTTGCAGAGCGCCACGAGGGGATAGGCGACCAGCGCGCCGATGAGGCGCAGGTTGTTCCGTTCCTTGAAGTCCTGAGTGATCTCAGCTCCGAACGCCGTCCACGGTATCCCGTAGGTGTCGTATAGAAGGTCCACATCTTCTTCCTCCTCTTTCACATCTTCCGCCTCAGTTTCTCAGAAACCTGTCTATGTAATAATTCTTAATGAATTCCCCCATATCCGGAGCCAGCTCCTCGGCGGTCTGCGTTTGGAATCGGGGTTCCCGCCGCAGATGTTCCTCGTAGCGCTTGCGGTACTGGAACGGCGTACAGCCGTACCATTTCCTGAAGGCGCTGTAGTAGTACTTCTTGTCTGAGAATCCGCACATCGCGGCTATCTGTTCGATGGTGAAGTCCGTGGTCAGGAGGAGGATCTCAGACTTGCTCGCCCTGATGTACTGGAGTGTGTTCCTGAAGCCGATCATGGTCTTCGAGAGGCGATGGGAGAGGTAGCTCTCGCTCAGGTTGATCATCTTCGCCAGGTCAGCGATCGCGATCCGCTCCATATAGTTCTCCTGCATGTACTTCTGGAGGGGTCCGTAACGGCGCTCCTCCTCCTCGTCTATCTGGAGATGGACGTCATAGTAGCGGGTAGCGCTGAAATGCTTCATCATGATATCCACGATCCTATCGGCCCCCCTGATGTACTCCTTCCTGCTGACTCTGCTCTCCTTCCCGTAGATCATGAAGAAGAGGAGCGCCAGGAACACTCCGCGCAGATTGTCAAAATTCGCTCTCCCCCCCCGATAATCGCCCAACCCCTCGCAGATGAAATAGGTCGAGGTGATGTACTCGTGCCGCTCGGTGAACCAGGGGATGTCGATGTAGAAGGAGACGACGATGTTGTCCTTCCCTTCCGACAGGAAGTGGACATCGTGGTCGATGGAGATGAAATCACCGGGGCCAAGGAGGAATTCCTCGTACCCGTACGAGAAGGTGATGCTCCCCTTGAGGCAGAAGAGGATCTCCAGCACGTTTTCATGGTAGTGGGGAGGGAAGTACTCGATGCTCCGCAGGCTGATGCCGAGTGGTGTTCTCGGGATCCAGGGTAT
>CAZPZF010000047.1:0-8130 GCA_964590705.1 uncultured Spirochaetales bacterium
TGCGCCCCATCCAGCACCGATCCGAATTCGACGCGCGCCTGGGTCATGACGATCCTTTTATCGCCCTCTTCATCGACAATCTCCATCGGAAGATTTCCCGCCCCTGTTTTCTGGACGATGGTTCCCCGTTCGATCCCCTTTTCCCTGGCGTACACGTAATGGGCGGCTATTGTGGCATGGCCGCAGATCGGGACTTCACGCGTGGGGGTGAAGAAGCGGACTTCGATATCGTACCCGTCGCCGCCGCGGTCGATGATGAACGCGGTTTCGGAGTCGTTCATCTCCCGCGCGATCCGCAGCATCTGTTCCTCGTCAAGGGTATCGGCGTTCAGCACGACACCCGCCGGATTCCCCTCGAAGATCCTGGTGGTAAAGGAATCCACCTGATATACGATCAGTTTCATATCACCCCCATGAAATATCCATCGCCGGCGCTCCTTATTGACGCGCCCAGCCAGGAGCCTGTTCCCGCCGCTACCCCTTCACGAACGAGCCGATCTCGACCAGGTTTCCCTCGGGATCGGCGATATAGCAGGTCCTCTGCCCCCAGGGCTCGGTTGTCGGTTCCATGACCGATACTGCCCCTTTGGAAACGACATAGGCGTACGCCCTGTCGACCGCCTCGTAGTTCTCCGCCCCGAGGGCGATTTCGAAGGTTCCGTTTTTCCCGCCGGGATACTCATACCGCGTGCCCGTCATCTGTTCGAAGTCGGTTCTTCGGTACATCAGGAACAAGGTGCCGTCCTTCTTCAGATATACGTTGGTCGTGTTTTCATCTTCCGCGATTTCAAATCCCAGGACGTCCCGGTAGAACCGGACCATTGCCGCCATATCCTTCACGAAAATACCGAACCCTTCAAGCGTCATCCGTTCCTCCTCCCGGAGAGTCCTCCCATAGTGTCTCCATGCGTGTCGTCGCCCGGCGGCCTTCTGAAAGCGGCCTGTCAGCCCGCGCCAGCGCCGCGTTCGTCATTCAGATCCCCTTCCGGCCCCAGTCATTTCAACGATATTTTATACTTCATCACCGTCTCGAGATCGCTCAATACGGCGTCGTCCCGTATCTTGAACATACACGGTATGGATTTTCCAACCCGTTTCGCGGCCAGTATCCGGTTCCGCGTTTCTTCACCTATCGCGAGCCCGGCCAGATCATCCGCGTATCTTTCGGGAAAGTATATCGTGGCCTCCATGTAGCCCTTCCACGCCGACATCCAGACGATCGTCTTTTTCTTCTTTTGAACCTTGCAGAGCCACGCCTTTCCGTCCCGGTAATATCGCCATTCATGCGTCATGTCAGCGCGGCCGAACAATTCCAGCAGTTTTTGATATGACCTGAAAGACCTGCCCAGGATCCCCTTCAGCACCGAATCGTCCGGATATACCTTCTCGTCGCCCAGTTCCATGCTGTTCACCTGTTCCACCGAATCACCTCCTATTGAGAACGGGCTGGCCGTAAAGATGCGATCCCGACATATCAGCCAGGCGTCGGATCGCCGTCAATTCGTCTTCATGTTCCGCCGCACAGTTCGGCCAGCTTTCTGGCGGTGTTCGCGTTACGGGTCGTCATCCGGCTGTAAGAGCTATGCCCGATGATCTTGTTGATGTGACTACGATTGTAGTTCTCCCTTTTGATATTCCATATGATCGCCTTATTCGCGTAGAATATGTTCATGTATTCCTTTTTGACGGGCAATTCATCCACAAGCTCCGGCCTGGCTGAATCGTCAAAAAGATACGCCACATAGGTCTGCTCGGTTTCATCGTTGTTCCATTCCGGAGGCAGCGCTTTTTCTATTTCGATAATCTCCGAAGCTGATCTGATCAGCGTGGGTTTTTTTTGACCGAAGGACTTCTCCAACTCATTCTCGATCAGCAGAGTCAGCTTTCGGGCGTCGAGGTTCGAGTCGAATATCACATTGCCCGAGTTCAAATAGGTGATCACGTTTGCCAGCCCCAGTCTTTCGAAAAGACTCTTCAGCTCCTTCATGGGCACACGGATTGATGTGCCGACATTGATTCCGCGTAGCAACGCGACAAATCTCGCCGGTGTCCTCCCCGCGTCGTCTACCGAACATGCGTGCTCAGCAAACCACGCAGCCGCTCGTATGACGGGGGCAGCCCGGTGCTGATCTGCCTGTCATCTATGAAAATGCCGTCGCATATTCCCCATTCATCGAGGCTCATTCTATCCTCCGTGTCGATTTCCACATACTCGACACGGGCTCCGAATTCCATGGCTGCCCGTTTCATCCGCTCGCACGCGAGGTTCTGCCCAGGACGCCAGCCGTTCCTGAAACAGGTCACCCTCGTTTTCTCATACCACTCGCTCTTCAGGGTTTCGGCTTCCTTCATTTCGTCGGACCAATCCTCAAGACATCTGCGGTTGGTAGCCACATATTCATCGGAAAGATCGATGATCTCCATAGTGGCGCAATTATACCCTTCCGAAAATGCCGCGGGCAAGTGCTGCCGAAGACATCAAACAATACTCGATAACCGAGAAATTATTGCGTATCATACCACGGAATTGTTTGACAGCCCGTTTTTTACAATGGTATCATTCGCGGTATCCGGCCCGCGTATCGCGGCAGCCGCGCGGCAAGGAGGCATTCGCACATGGGTCACGGCAGGGTACAGAATCGGTTCGCGTTCGGGCTGGGCACTGTGGGAAGGGACATGCTCTTCGCCACGGTCAACATGTTCCTCCTGGTGTATCTCACGGAGATCCTCGACCTTCCGGACGCCGTCATGTGGTACATGACGGGCGCGCTCACCATCCTGCGGATCTTCGACGCGCTGAACGACCCCATCATGGGTGTCCTGGTGGACAATACCCATTCGCGCCACGGCAAATTCAAACCCTGGATCGCCATCGGAGGTCTCGCCGGAGGACTCATGACCGTGCTCCTCTTCAGCGATCTCGGATTCCGGGGGCTTGGGTATGTCGCGTCCTTTGTCGTCATCTACCTATTGTGGGATCTTACCTACGGCGCCAACGACATCGCCTACTGGTCCATGCTGCCCGCGCTCACGCAGGATCAGGCAAGCCGCGAAAAGATCGGGTCCTTCGCCAAGATATGCGGTAGCCTTGGCGCCTATATCGTAGTCGTAGGGATACTCCCCATCACGTCGGCGATGGGCGGAGATAAAAGGGCGTGGTTCCTCTTCGCTGTTGCGGTTTCAGTCCTCTCTCTGGCCTTCATCCTCTTCACCCTCTTCGGCGTTAAGGAGAACCGCGGCTTGTACCGCGGACAGGAAACCACGTCGCTCGGACAGATGTTCGACGTCATCTTCAGGAACGACCAGCTCCTATGCGTGGCACTGGCCATGGCGGTGTTCATGATCGGGTACTGCACGACCACGAGCTTTGGCGTCTACTACTTCAAATACGCGTATAAAAACGAAGGCATGTATTCGATCTTTGCCGGCGTCCTGGGCGTGTCCCAGCTCCTGGCTTTCATCCTCTTTCCCGCCATCGCCAAACGAGTGAAACGCGGGCGGCTCTACGCGGGCGCGACCATGGCCATGACGCTCGGCTATCTGCTCATGTTCCTGTCTCCCATGAACATGGTCCCGATCGGCATCGCCGGCCTCCTGATCTTCTTCGGCCAGGCCGTCATCCAGATGCTCATGCTCATGTTCCTTTCCGATACCGTGGAATACGGCCAGTGGAAACTCGGAAAGCGAAACGAGAGCATCACCTTCTCGATCCAGCCCTTCATCAATAAGATCGGCGCCGCTATAGCCAGCGGCATCACGAGCGCCACCCTGATCCTGACGGGGATCAATTCGGCTCCCACGCCGGACGATGTCAGCGGCTCCGGTATCCTCGGCATGAAGCTGGTCATGCTCATCTTCCCGCTCGTGACGGTCGTTGCCGGGTTCTTCATCTACCGGAAGCTGTTCAGGATCGACAAGGAATTGTACGACAAGATCGTGTCGGAGCTTTCAGCCCGCGGCGATCTCGGCGCGTCCGTGAAGAAGGCGGAGCCCTCCTGATTTACATCAAGGAGCCCTCCTGATTTACATCAGGGCGAGCTTTTCCTCGTACTGTTCGCGCAGGCGGAAGAAACGCTTCGTGCTTCTGTCCAGCCCGCCCTCCCTGTTCCGCCTCAGCCAGAGGGCCTTATAGTACTCAATGAACGACCCCATATCGTCAGACATCCGGCGCAATAGTGCCTTTTTCTCGGCCTTGGTCAGCTTTTCCTCCCGCATGATGTAGGCAAGGAGATCAGCGCCATGAGAGAGCAGGCGGATCGTGTTCCGGTACTCATCCGCAACGAGCGGAGCGTCCGCGCAGGTCATGTGCGCTTGATCGATCCATCGCGCCGTCTGCGCAAGAAGCCCGCGCAGGCCCTCCATATCGAAGTCGAGTGGGAATCCCTGCCCGCCCGGCCCATATCCCTCTGCCTCTCCGCCCACGGCCGGTTCCAATCCCGCCGCCCCCGCAGCGGCCAGATAGTTGCTGAAATACGCCGCGAGCTCCTCCCTACCGCACAAGCCGATCAAGGCAAGGAGGCCGAAGGTAAGGGTGGCGTTCGGAATGTACAGTCCTTCGTACCGGGAGTAGTCGCCCAAAGCCAGCGCCGTCGTTCCCATAAGCCTGGCCTCGTCCTCGAAGACGAAGGTATCCAAATACCCCGCGATGTCCGCGTCCCTGTTTCCCGCGAGGTTCCAGGCCAGGGCAGCGCCATACGCGTACCCGGGGTAGCCTACCGCCGGCACCTGCCAGTGGCCCATATCTCCCCAGTCCGTGATAAGGAATCCGCAGGCGCCATACCTCAGCCCCTGCTCCGCGGCGTCGAGAAGGTTCGCCCGCATGTTGGAGACGCGGCCCGCGATCGAGCACCAACCGCTCGTTCCCGGACAGACATAGAAGGAAAGGCCATGCTCGCGGAGCAGGAGGCAATGGGCCGCGAACGAAACGAGGCCCTCGTAGTTCCAGTCCAGGATGGTGATATCTCGCGGCAGCGCTTCCAGTAGCTCCGGGTGTTTGGTGACGACGTCTCCCCAGATCATGGGTCTTCTGCCGTGCCCGGCGACCACCGAGCATACCTTTTCAAGGAAACCCAGGTAGACCCGACCGACCCCACGTCCGGCGCAGGCGGCCGAACTCTTACCGGAGCCGAGCTCGAAGGGCTCGTCGAAACAGATGTTCACGAGGGGTGAGGTGAAATTCGGCAGCAGTTCGTCGAGAAGACCGGCAACCAGCCGGAAAGAACGGGGATCCAGGGGATTCAAGACAGATGGCGGATTCCTGAGACCTGGAATCAGTTCGAACCCCTCCGGATTTTCCGCCAGATCCGCGTACGCGTTCCGCACGAGCCAGGCGCTCATGTGACCGAAGCAGTTCTGGGTCGGGACAAGCTCGATGAACCGGTCCCGCGCGTACGCGTCGAGCCGGCGGTATTCGTCCGCGGTGATCGGCGTTTCATCCGGGAAATTCTCCCGATGCGCCGGATACTCGAAGCAGTACCCTTCCATATAGAGGTGCAGCTGGTTGATCTTCAACCCCGCCAGCAGGTCGATCAATCCGTACAGGCTTTCCATGGTGGGGATCTTGTCCCGTCCGATATCCAGAAGGACTCCCCTCTTGGGGAAGTCCGGGGCGTCCTCGATATGGACGCGGGGAAGCCATCCCTCGTACTGGCACATGAGCTGACGGAGTGTCACCCCGGCGTAGAAGGCTCCGGCGGGACCGCCATGACAGACCCTGACGCCGTCCCGGTCAACGTCGATCGTATACCCCTCCGCTGGAAGTCCGGGGTCGACGCTATACCGGATCGAGGGCATGCCCCGATATTCCACGCAGCGGTCCCCGCTCCAGGAAACGATTCTGGGACGTGGAAAGATAGTAGGCGCTGTGAATGGCATCGTACCGCTCCTTTTCCGGAAGATGATCGCGGCGCCTGTACCGGGTCGCCTGCGGCAATTTGACGCCTCGTTCGCCCATTGTACCAGCTGTCACAGTTTTTTCAAACGCGTTATATCAACACCTTGGCGGATCATCCCTTTTCATGCCATAAATGCAGGATGGGGGAATGCCCCGCCGGAGGAAAGAGGATGACACAGGGGCCGGTACTGGTGGTGATGGCGGCTGGAATGGGCAGCCGCTACGGCGGTCTGAAGCAGATGGAGCCCGTGGGACCCCACGGTGAGTTCATCATCGATTACTCCGTATACGACGCGGTCAGGGCGGGTTTCAAGAAGATCGTGTTCGTGATCAGGAGGGATTTCGAGGAATCGTTCCGGAAAACCATCGGGCGGCGGGTCGAACGCCGGGTGGAAGTCGGCTATGTTTTTCAATCCCTGGAAGATCTCCCCGCCGGTCACGGAATACCACCCGGCCGGGTAAAACCCTGGGGAACGGGGCACGCGGTTCTTCGCTGCCGGCCGGCCGTAGACTCCCCGTTCGCCGTTATCAACGCGGACGACTATTATGGTCCCTCGTCATTCCGGGCCCTGCGGGACTTTCTCGACCCCGCGGGAGAAGAGCGCGAAGGCGGACAGTACTGCATGGTGGGCTTCCGCCTGGAAAACACGCTGACCGAAAGCGGCCCCGTTGCCAGGGGGATCTGCTCCGTCGACCCGGACGGGTGGCTGCGGGAAATTCATGAACGGACAAAGATCCAACGGTTCGGCGCCGACATCAGGTATACCGAAGACGGGACAACATGGGTCTCCATACCGGCGGGGAGCACCGTATCCATGAACGCCTGGGGATTTACGCCCGATATATTCGGGGAACTGGAAGAAGGATTCATCCGGTTTCTTCACGCCGGTTCCGGCGCGAGCGCGCGGGACGAATACCTTCTCCCGTCGGCCATCGGCGAAATGGTTTCTTCCGGCAAGGCCCGCGTAAAGGTCCTGATTTCCAGAGAAAAGTGGTACGGGATGACCTATCCTGAGGACAGGACGACGGTAAAGAGGGCCATCGCGGACATGACTGCCCAGGGAAGATATCCCGACGGGTTGCGGGGGAGCGTGGATGGATCGCCTGACAGGTGAGACAGCGGGGCACTTCTCCTTCGAGGGAACCTTCATCGATGCGGTACGATGCGTAACCGGGCATATCAACGACACCTATACCGTCCGCTGCGGGCTGGCCGGAGGAGGGATAAGCCGCTACATTCTCCAGAGGATCGACCATCGTATCTTCCGGAATCCCGAGAAGATGATGGAAAACATCGTGCGCGTCACCAGGCACCTGCGCGGAAAGATCATGCGGGCAGGAGGCGACCCGGAACGGGAAACCCTCACCATCATCCCCGCGCGGGATGGCGGGAGCTTCTACAGAACTGACGGGGGCGATTACTGGCGCGCCTATGCCTTCATCGAAAACGCCCATTCCCGTGACATGGCCGAGGGCCCGGACCAGTTCCGCCAGGCGGGAAAACTCCTCGGCAGATTCCAGGGGATGCTCGCCGATTTTCCCGCCGCCGACCTTCATGAAACCCTTCCCGATTTCCACAATACAAAAAAACGGTTGGATCAGCTCGTCCAGGCTGTAGAAAGGGACTCCATGAACCGAGCCAGGGATACCGGGAACGAGATCGATTTCGTTCTACGCCGGGCGAAAGACGCGTCCGTTCTGGTCGACCTCATCGCGGCCGGAGCGCTTTGCCCGCGCGTCGCCCACAACGACACCAAGTTCAACAACATGATGATCGATGACAGGACCGGCGAGTGCGTCTGCCTGGTCGACCTGGACACGGTCATGCCCGGGCTGTACCTGTACGATTTCGGCGATTCCATCCGCTCCGGCGCGAGCACGGCACCCGAGGATGAGAAGGATCTCGACAGGGTATCGATGGACATCGAGCTCTTCGAGCGGTTCACCGAGGGGTATATCGAATCCGCGGGAGGCTTCCTTCCAAAGCCGGAAAAGGAACTGCTCCCCTTCGCGGCGAAACTGATGACCCTCGAATGCGGCATGCGGTTCCTGACCGACCACCTGAACGGTGACACCTATTTTAGGACACACCGCCCGGGGCACAACCTGGACAGGGCCCGGACCCAGTTCAGGCTGGTGGCGGATATGGAGGACAAAATGGAGACCATGATGAAAACGGTGGAACGGCTCGGCTGAACCTCGTCGGTTAGCGGGTCAAACAGGTATCGGCGGCCTAT
>CAZPZF010000047.1:8140-16754 GCA_964590705.1 uncultured Spirochaetales bacterium
ATACTTCTGCCGAACCGGAAGGAAGGGAATCCATGGTAAAAGGCGAACGGTTGTTTTCATTAAGCGGAGAGCGCCGCTCTTCAATCGCCGCTCTGCGAGGTTTCGACATGTTCTGGATCCTGGGCGCAGGCGAAGTGGTAAGACGCCTGATCATGATATTCGCAAGGCCCCTTCCCGCTTCTGTCGCGGCACAGTTCGACCACGCGGAATGGATAGGCTTCACGGCGTGGGATCTCATCATGCCCCTGTTCCTGTTCCTGGTGGGCACATCCATGCCTCTTTCCCTTTCGAAACGCCTTTCGAAGGGGGTTCCAAGGGGATCGATCTACCTTCAAACCCTCCGGCGTGTATGCGTCCTGTGGATCCTCGGCATGGCGGCACAGGGGAACCTGCTGAGCTTCGATCCCTCCTCGTTTCACTACTACAGCAACACTCTCCAGGCGATCGCAGCCGGGTACCTGGTGTCGATGATACTCATCCTGAACACGGGACTAGTATTCCAGCTCGCTTCTATCGCCGTATTGCTCGTCGCCTACTGGCTGCTCCTGGTCCTCGTCCCGGTGCCGGGTTATGGGGCGGGATCCCTCACCCCCGCGGGAAACCTGGCCATGTATGTCGATACCATCATCCTCGGACGCTTCCGCGACGGCACGACATACACATGGATCCTGAGCACCCTGGGCTTCGCCTCGACGGTGATGCTCGGCGTCATGTCGGGACGCATCCTGAGTCTCGCGAAGGGGGCGTACCGGAAGATCCTGTTCCTGTCGGCGGCGGGGTGCGCCTGTGTGGCGCTTGGCCTTGCGTGGAGTCTGTGCCTGCCCATCATCAAGCATATTTGGACAAGTTCCTTCGCCCTCTTCTCCGCCGGGCTATGCTTCCTCCTGCTGGCCTTCTTCTACTGGCTCATCGACGTCCGTGGATTCTCGAAATGGGCTTTTCCGCTTCGCGTGGCGGGCATGAACTCCATTGCCGCCTATCTCCTTACCGGCGTTACTGAAGCGACGCTGGCGGGCAACGGCATGATGGGAAGGGGACCGGTAGCCGGATTTCTTGCCGCGCTGGGAGTCCTTTTGGGCCTGTGGCTGATTCTCTATGCGATGTATCGGCTCAAGTTGTTCGTGAGATGTTAGGTACGGGTTCGCGCCTAAGCGCCTGTCAGGACTCCCGCCTGCGCGCCCTATAGATCAGCTTCTCCTCTTCCCCCCTCAGTTCCTTTGTCCAGTACTCCATTCCGATCTTTCCGGCAACCCGTATCGACTCCCCGTTGTCCGGATGGATGATCGCGATTACGCTGTCCTGCCCTTTTTCGCGGAACGCGTATTCAAGAAGCCGTGAGGCGATCTCCGTCGCGTATCCCTTGCCCCATTGCGCGCCGCCGATATAGTAGTTCAATTCGATATACTCCGTGCCGTCTACCGTTTTTGGAATGAATCCGGCATGCCCCACCGGTTCTCCCGTTTCCCGGTTCTCAACGACCCAGAGATCATATTCTTCCTCACGCGGATTCTTCGCGGCCCGCGAAAACTCCTGAAGCAGAAAGTCCCTGTCCCGCGGGCCGCCCGTGTACCTGGTCATGCCGCTGTCGCTCCAGAGATCGATCAGGAAGGGGATGTCCGATTCTCTCTGGTACCGGAGCCGCAGTCTGTCCGTGGTCAGGATGGTATCGTTTTCCATGGTGATCATGCCCCCACGTGCATTATAGCCATCTATCCTATAACGAGAAAGCCTTGATTCCGCGGATCGGCGGCCCTATAGTGACACAAAGGGGGAAATCATGGATAGGCACTTCGACATCATCGTCGTCGGGGCGGGTCCTGGCGGCAGCGCGGCCGCGGCCCTGCTCGCGGCGGCGGGCAGAAAGGTCCTTCTTCTGGACAAGAACGTGTCCGCGGGCGGCCGCATGATGACGATCCATGACAAGGAAGGCTTTCACTACGAGCTTTTCCCGATCAACGGCTGTCCCGCCGAAGGCGCCATGATGGACCATGTCCTCGGGAAGATCGGCAAGGAAGACGCCGTGAAACGGATCAGGCCCAAGGAACTGGGATTGAAGGACACGATGTACATGATGAACGCCAGGGGCGAGCTGCGTTCCAACGAAATGGGGGGAATGGACGCGAAGACTCTTCGCTCCCTCTGGATTTCGCCGTTCAACCCGAGACACATCGGAGGCCTTCTCAGGGCGCGGAAGATGTTCAAAGAGATCATGGGCATGCCGGAGAGCGAAATCGATAGGCTCTCTAAAACATCCGCCATGGAATTCGTCGACAGATACGGCCCGTTCCCCGGTCTTTTCCGGACCTACCTGCTTTTCCAGTGCGAGGGCGCCTTCGAGATGACCTGCGACAAAGTTCCCGCCTCTGACCTCGTCAGGTTCGCGCGGCAGGCCGCGGCGCAGGGAACGGGCCGCTACTACGAGTACGGCATCGGCCGCGTTTTCGAGGTATACGCGCAAACGGTCGAGGAACTCGGCGGAACGGTCCTGTTCAAGACGCGTGTGAAAAGCATAGACGTCGAAGACGGTACGGCCAGGGGGATCACGCTGGAGAACGGCGAGCGATACACGGCGGACCTCGTGCTGAGCGACGCAGGCATCCGCCAGACAGTCTTTCACCTGGTAGGCGAGGATAGGTTCGAGCCCGCGTATGTCGAACGTGTCAGATCGCTGCTGCCGAATCTCGCCTGCGTCGGTTACCGGTGGTTCCTGAACGCGCCTGTTCTGAAAAGCCCGATGATAGTCGTTTTCCCCGAGGGCGGCTTGTATACATGGGAGGAGTTCAAGGCAATATCCGAAGGCAAGGGCGGAAAGCCGCGCAACTACGTCTATTTCGGAACCACGTCTCTGTACCCTAACACGGCTCCGGAGGGCAGACAGCTGGTCTACGCGGTGATGTCCTGTTACCCGAATCCTACGCTGGACCCCAAACCGATGCTCGACTATATCGAGGACATCGTGCGCAGGATACAGCCGGATCTCTTCGATCACGTCTACCGGACCGAACTCATGACCCTTTCCCAATGCTGCGCCGTGGGTACCGACCGGATGGCGCCTGACCTGGGCGGGGAAGCGTACGGCGTGGCCAACGCGGTCGGTCAGTCCGGCGCGGAGCGGCTATGCGCCGAGTCTCCGATAAGGAACCTGTACTACGTCGGCAACGACGCGGGCGGATGGGGCATGGGCACGAATCAGGCTGTCGATTCCGCGGTGAAGGTCGTGGACATGATCCTTGGGAAAAGCCAATAGCCGAAAAGGATGACGCAGTTCTCGGTATGGCTCGCGGATGTTTGAATAACGCAAGCTTGTTTTAGTCCCTGGTATCCTCAGCAGAATGGCAGCATAAGCGGATGCATCGGGACATGAAGGCCGAAACAACTCTTCCAGCTGCCGTAAATATGTCAGCGCAACAGAAAACGTTCGGCCGTATGAGTCATTGGGGATGAAGACCCATGATGAGATGTACAGCCGCTCGAAATGGATCTATACTGAAAAGATAGATTGCTGAGAGTATGTGAAAGAGATACGGACTCGGTATGTAATGGTGAACGGCGCCGTGCGGTGGAACAGTGAAAGCCTCGTGATGATCTTAACGGCTCTCTCCGGTGGGTATGTTGGGTTCAAGGAAGAGGAGAACGGGGTGTGGAGCATCTGGTATCGCCTTGTACACATTAGCACCTGCAGCGATCGAACTATGCAAGTGTACGAGGCCGGAACTTTTACCTTTCAAAGGTTTCCCCTTTACACGGAGATCTTGAAAAAGTGTAAAGAATGAGCATTGGTACACACGTCACTCTCTTCGGCGCTTATAAACCGTAAAAATGTACTTTTTAACTTTACTGTTTAGAAGGGAAAAGAATGATACGCCATTATTCAGACGATATTCAAGAAATAATTTTAAATACCATTAGTTGTGGTGTTTTCACTGTCGATGCGGATTGGCGAATCACTTTTTTCAATAAAGCAATGTCGGAAATTACCGGTATTTCTTCTAAGGACGCCTTAGGCTTTAAATGCCATGATATTCTAAGAGGTGATATTTGCCATGGCAACTGTGCACTGCGGGAGACGTTACAGACGGGAAAAAAAATCATTGACAAGCCTTTCGAGCTTGTAAATTCTTCTGGTTGCATAAAGAACGTACGTATATCAACCGCGGTCTTTAGGGATAAAGAGGGAAAACTACTGGGTGGATTAGAAACCGTTAGAGATGTAAGTGTAGTTGAAGAGCTTAGGAAAATTATATACAAAAATTATCGTCTGAACGATATTGTAAGCAAAAACGGAAAAATGGGTAGAATATTCGATACTTTACCTAAAATTGCCCATACATCAAGCACCGTTTTAATTGAAGGAGAAAGTGGAACTGGAAAGGAACTGATTGCACGGGAAATTCATTTACTGAGTGAAAGAAAAGAACATCCTTTTATAGCCCTTAACTGTGCCGCATTGCCTGAATCTCTTCTTGAATCTGAATTGTTTGGGTATTGCCGTGGGGCTTTTACAGATGCGAAAAATGATAAAAAAGGTCGAATTGCTCTTGCAGAAGGAGGGTCGCTTTTTCTTGACGAAATTGGTGATATTTCTCTCGCTTTTCAAGTGAAGCTTCTCAGATTCCTTCAAGATCACCGCTATGAAATGCTGGGGGGCCAAAAACAGCTTCTGGCAGATGTCCGGATAATAGCCGCAACCAATAAATCCTTGAAAGAACAGATTGCTAAAAAGCTTTTTCGCGAAGACCTTTTCTATCGTCTAAATGTTGTAAAAATAGAATTACCTCCTTTGCGTGAAAGAATTGAAGATATACCTTTATTGGTTGATTATTTTATTACCAGATTCAATGCAATTCAGAGCAGGTCAGTTAAGTCAATAACGCATGAAGCAATTACACAATTGATGACATACAATTTCCCGGGAAATATCCGCGAACTTGAAAATGCTATTGAATACGCCTTTATTATGTGCGAAAGGGATACAATTGAGTTACAACATCTTCCAATTTCGATAACAGGAAGCACGGAGAATAAAGGAGAATTCAAAAAATCATGCAAACTAAAAGAACTGGAAGCCGAATACATTTTGAATCTCTTAAAAGAACACAATAACAACTGTATTGAGGTAGCTGCTGTTCTTGGAATAAATCCCTCGACACTTTATCGAAAGATGAAAAAACTTGGCATAGGCACACCATGCCGTAAACACTAATTGCACTATCGCAATTAGCCTACTTTTTATTTGCGTTTTTGCGATATCTTGAAATAAAAAAATAGTCTCGCTTCTCTTTATATATTTACTCTACATGAAATTACGATTTATTGAAAAGTTATATCAAATTGGCATAATTACTGCTTAATAATATCCAGGAGGCCTATTGTGATAGAGATAGATAAGAAGAAAACGCCCCATGGAATTAGGGCGCTTGTCCTGTGGGTGTTATTCTTGCTTGGTTTGTTTATTGTTGTTTATCCGCGTTTTGCATGACATAGTTTATTTCCGGTTTTTAATTACGGGACATTAACGAATTTCAAATGGTGGCAAATTCCATTCGTTTATCTGTTCAGTTATGCTACGCGTGCGTGGGGAGCTTTACTCTTTGCCTTTTCTCTTGGCGGAATCCTCATCGCGTTTCTGCCGCGGGATAAAATGAAAAAATACATGTCAAGCAGCAAGGTTTCAGCTTATTTTGTGTCAGCAGCGCTAGCTCCGGTATTAACCGTTTGTTCTTGTGCTATGATACCGATATTTGGAGGATTGTTGATTTCTGGTGTCGGAATTGGACCGGCAATTGCTTTTCTGCTTATGGCGCCCGCATCAAACATTCTTGCGTTAATTTTTACTGCTGAAATGATTTCCTGGAAGATAATGCTTATTCGACTGATTTTTTCATTTTTTGGCTCAATGCTGATAGGATTGGCAGTATCAAAAACAAAATCTGGAAAGAAGCTTGAAGAAGAATATTCTCAAATAAAACCATTACAGAGCGCAGAAGAGGGACGTGTTTTATCTTTTGTCGACCGTTCAGAAATTGCGCTTAAAGAAACTTGGTCTCTTGCGTCAAAGGTATTACTCTTCCTTCTTATAGGAGTAGTTGCTATTAGCTTTATCGAAGCCTACTTACCACCAACTTTGGTTGCCCGTTATCTGACTGGTGTACATGGAGTATTGATTGGTGCAATTATCGGCGTTCCGACATACACACCAACGCTTGTTGAAATATTTCTTATAAAAGCTATGCTGAATATGGGGATGGCTCCCGCGGCAGCCCTTGCTTTTCTTATCGGCGCTCCTATGGCTTCAATTCCATCCATGATGGCTGTTTCTCGAGTTACAGGGTGGAAGATTGTTTTTCAGTATGCGGTTCTTGCAGTGATTTTGGCCGCTTTAGCTGGCTTATTCTATCTCACGTTCATCGTGACGTTATAACTATTTTTGTAGGAGGTTTTTATGAAAATCGAAGTTTATGGTGGAGGATGCATTAAATGTAAAACAACGGCGGATAATGCACGAAAGGCTGTTGCCGAGCTTGGCGTTACCGCAGAGGTTGTTCCTGTATTTGACAAAGCCGCGGCAATTAAACGAGGTCTTACTGACACACCTGCACTTCTTATAGATGGCAAGTTGATGGTTTCCGGTAGGATTGCCGAATTGGACGAAATCAAGAAGTTCATCAAAGGATAATTGCCGTTGTTACGTTCTGCCGGATTCTAAAGAATAATTTCTATTGGGATCCGGCAATTTATAATTAGAAGGTTAACATGAAAATATTGGTTATTGGACCTGAAGAAAGTCGTCAACGAGAACTAGTCCAAAATGTACTTGATGCAATACATGATCTTCAATGTGAATGTCAGCTAGATGTTATCCATCATCTTCAAGAAGTTCTTAAAATTGAAGAAAAGCAAATGTTATTACTTCCAGCCCTTGTAATTGATGATCATATTTTATGCGAAGGCCATATTTGGAACAAAGAACATATTAAGCACTTTATTCTAAATGCGCATAAACTACATCAAATAAAATACTGAATGTTGGAGTTATAGTAACCGTTAAATCTTCCCATCTCTACTATGCCCTTTTGTCAATACAAATCTCCGGATTCGTTAAGTTGTTCATGTCACCTGTTTTTCCAGATCAACGATCCGGAACGATTCATACATCTCATCACGAACTTGGTAGTCAAGGCTCTGGTGAAAACGTTCGTTGTTATAGAATCTGAAATATCTCTCGACTCCTTTCCACAAATCAAGAACAGACTCATATTGACGAATATAAATGTCTTCATACTTCTAGGAAGATTCTAGAGGACCTGCTTCTTCCAGATAGCTATCTGATTAGGATGCATACTGAATTTCTTTGATATCTCTTGGATCGTCATGGCTTTCTTCAATGCTTCTAGTATATCTTTCGCCTTGAATGCTTTATCAAAACTCTATCTCTTTTTCATAACCCCTTCTTCTCTCAAATAGAGCGGCAAATCCACCTTATTTATACCACTATATCTGCTTGATTTTTAGGGCTCAGTATAGTCGGCACGGAAACCTTATCCCCGCGAGACAGCCCGATCGTCAGGCTTTGGCCGCGAACGCCCGGATGATTTCGTCGGAAGTCATCACCCTCGCGAACGCGAATCGAAGAATGCCCAGCTCCGCTTCCTGCATCTCGCGCGTATAGGTCGAGGTGATGTCCGATCCGACGACCACCTTGAATCCCCGCTCATATCCCTGCCGGGCCGTTGTTCCGCAGCAACAGTTCGTCAATGTCCCCGAGATGAGGATCGTGTTCCTGTTCATGTTTTTCAGGATTGTCTCCAAGGGCGTATCGTAGAACGCTCCGTAGGAAGGTTTGTGAATCACGATCTCATCAGCTTGCGGGGCGAGATCCTTCCAGACCTGCCCGTTGACAAACCAGCTCGCATCCGCGCCCAGATCGGGAAACCGATTCGGCATCGTATGACCGTATCGAGGCCTGTCGAGGAACTCGTTCGTCTTGCTGAAAACCGTATAGATGACGGGAACTCCCTGGTTCCGGCACGTTTCGATCATCCGTTTGATCTTTGGAACCTGCCGGGTCGCCTCCGGAATCCATGCCGATGTCCATTCGGGTCTCACGAACTCATCCTGCATATCGATCACCAGAAGGACGCAGTCATCCCTCTCCACACCGAAAGAGGCTTTGCCGCTCGCGAACACCTCCCGCGCCTTTTCAACGATAACAGATTCGGCGTATCCCATCGCTCCCTCCTATTGTTCGGATGGATCATTATCGACCGCGTACCGTGCCAGCACGATCCCTGATTCCTTCCATGTTCCGGTAGAGAGAAGCCGCAGGCATACCGCAGGCTTACCCTGGAATATCGGCGTACCGCCTCCCAATAGGACCGGACTGATCAGGATGTGAAGCTCGTCGACGAGGCCTTTCAGCATCAGGTCGTTCCAGAGGATACGGCTGTCGAAAACCAGGACGTTCTTGCCTTTCCGGTTCTTCAGTTCCTTGATCTTCTCTCCGGAGTCCGCGCGATTGACAACTCTGGTGGTTTCTTCCCAGGGCTCCGCCTGCCGGGCGTCCCCTATGTGTCAACATAGATGACGCCTCTCTTTAGAGGGAAGGAGTCATCAG
>CAZPZF010000048.1:0-16595 GCA_964590705.1 uncultured Spirochaetales bacterium
TACAGGGAGCAAAGAAACCAATGAAGAAGATGAAGAACCGGAGGAATGAACCGCGGACGCCTCCGGGCCGCGCGGCAAGGTTTTCTCTTGTGGCCGCCCTCGTTCTCGCCCTGACATCCTGCCTCTCGATCGACGCGAAAATAGACCTCTCAGCCAACGGGTCAGGCACCCTGAATCTCAGGTACGAGCTGTCCCGCTACGCCGCGAATGTGGGAAGGATGGACGGTTCGGATACTCTTCTCATGTTCCCCCTGGAACGCGAGGATTTCGAAGGGGCGGCGGCCCGCATAGGCGGGCTCGAGATCCTCGAATACGAAAAACGGGAAACGGAGGAAAGTGTCCTCGTCATCGTGCGCATCGGCTTCGATTCCTTAACCGATGTTTCGCGCCTCTTCAGCACCCAGGACATTCGGGAGCCGATCGTTTTCGAACAGGAAGGGCTGCGCAGACAGATCCGCTTCTTCCTCTATCAGGGGATTTCCGACCCCCCCTCGGCCGATATCCTCGCCCTCTACACCGCGCTCTTCAAGGGAGATACTGTCAGGATCGCCTGCACACTGCCTGCACCGGTCAAGACGGTTTCAACGGGCCAGAACCTCGCGGGCGCAAAAACAGCTGTCCTCTTCGTTCCCGTTCTGGACATGACTACGCGAACCGAACCTCTCGTGTGGGAAATCACGTGCTAACGACCGTCACGGAGATGTTTTTTACCCCACGCCATTGATTTTTCACGCTTCTGTCTCCCATAATTAAGGCATGAACACGGAAATCCGCAGATACCTCGACATCCTGAGGATCGAACTAACGGACATCGAATCCGATCTTCTCGAGAAGGAGGAGAAAATCGGTCAGCGCTTCAAATCGAATGAGCTTACGTACTATGTGACCGAGGAAAACCTCGCGTTGATCCGGCAGGAAATCGCGGGAGTGAGACAGATCATTGAAACACTGGGGGCCATGGACTTCAGCGATGTCAGCAGTGTTGATCAACTCACGGAGCGGCTGGAGAGAATCGTGACCGAGAAGAGCGCCGAATACGATCTCCCCGACGCGGTGCTGGTCTACATCAAAAGAAAATTGCGGAAGGTAAAGGATTTCGTGAGCGTCGACTGATCTTGGGGAGAAAGAGCGTAAAAAGGCCGGAGAACTATTGCCAATCGAACCTATTGATTCTATAGTCACGTGATGGTGCGATCGTAGGCGTCGGGGGATTGCCTCCGCGCTTCCGTTCAAAACATGTTTGAATGAGAGGAACGACATGGATATTCAGTTGCAGGAATTGTTGGATACCATAAGAACCGAGGGAGTCAATAACGCCGAAGAACAGGCGAGGAAGATCAGGGCAGAAGCCGAGGAACAGGCGGGGAAGATCGTCGCGGATGCGAGGAAAGAGGCCGCCCGGATCCTCGAAAGCGCGACCCAGGACGCGAAGCGTCTGGAGCAGTCGGGCAGGGAAGCGCTGCGCCAGGCAGGCAGGGATCTCATCCTCTCGCTGCAGAAAGAAATCCAGAACCTGATCGCCGCCATTATTAAAAAGGAAACGAAGAACGTTTTGACGGGGAAATTCCTGGAGGAAGCGCTCAGGGCGGTGCTCTCCGGCTGGAAGGAGAACGGCGAAACAGATCTTACGGTTCTTGTTCCAGAAAAGCTTCTCGAGAACCTCGAGAAGGCCCTTCACAGCCAGCTCGCCTCCGCCGTAAAGGGAGGCGCTGAATTGCGGCCAGGCAGACATGTGGACTATGGATTCAAGGTGTCCATGAAGGGTGGAACCGCGTACTACAATTTTACGGAGGAGGGGATAGCCGAGATCCTCGGCGAATACCTGAACCCTCGGATCGCCGAGATCCTGAAGAAATCGGTTGCCGGCGAGGGTTGAGTGGTGGGTCAGTACTACTACCTGGTATCCTCCTTCCCCATGCTCACCCCGGACGGAGAGCCTCCATTGTCCAAAGAGGATTTCGTTCAGACCTGCGTTCCCTGGCTCACGCGCGACGACCTGGCCGTATTCACCGGAGTCATGACCAATACGTACGCGGTTGGATCGAACGGCGTCCTCGACAGCTGGAACGGGTGGGATACGGCGCTGCGGAACGAGTTGTCCCGTATCCGCGCGCAGAGGAAGGGAATCGAACAGGACGCGTACGTCCGCCCGGAAAGCGGGGGATGGATCTTGTCCGACGTTGCGAAGGAGATCGTTCAACAGGAAAACCCCCTGGAAGCCGAACGAACGCTGACAAGGCTCCAATGGGAATTCCTCTCAGAACTCGAGGCCCCATTCTACTTCGAGTTCGAACGGATCCTCATCTTTTATCTGAAACTGGCGCTACTCATACGGAAATCGCAATTTACTAAGGAACGGGGAGGACAGCGGTTCGAAGCGACGTATCGGACCATGGCTGCGCCTTTCACGGAAACAAGCACTGGAGAATGACAGATGGCAGAAACGAAGGGAACGGTGGTAGGCGTGAACGGGAACATGGTCACCGTGGAGATCCAGGGCGACGTGATCCTGAACGAAGTGGCATATGTGCGCGTAGGCGATAAACGGCTGAAATCAGAAGTGATCCGGATCAGGGGGAGCAGGGCGGAGCTCCAGGTATTCGAGATGACCAAGGGGATCGGAGTCGGAGACCTCGTCGATTTCACGAGGGAGCCCCTCGCCGTTGAACTCGGCCCCGGCCTTCTCGGCCAGATCTACGACGGGCTGCAGAATCCGCTTCCCGCCCTGGCGGAGAAATGCGGCTTCTTCCTGGACAGGGGCGTGTACCTGGAAGCCCTCGATTCCCGAAAGAAGTGGGATTTCACCCCGTCGGTCTCCGCAGGAGCGAAACTCCAGCGGGGGGACACGATCGGTACGGTGCCCGAGGGAATCTTCACGCACAGGATCATGGTTCCCTTCAACCTGTTCGATACCTATACCGTTTCAGAGGTGAAGAGCGCGGGCTCGTACACCATTCGAGACACCATCGCGACCCTCGTCGATTCCCGAGGCACGAAGATCCCGGTAACCATGGCCTTTCAGTGGCCGGTCAAGAGGGCAATCACCGCCTATCAGGAAAGGCTGCGCCCTTCGGAGCCGCTGGTCACCAAGGTGAGGATCATCGACACCTTCATCCCCGTAGCAAAAGGGGGAACATACTGCATACCGGGGCCTTTCGGCGCAGGGAAAACCGTCCTCCAGCAGGTCACGAGCCGGAACGCGGAGGTCGACATCGTCATCATCGCCGCGTGCGGCGAACGCGCGGGCGAGGTCGTGGAGACGCTGAAGGAGTTCCCCGAACTCCTCGATCCGCGCACAGGACGCTCCCTCATGGAGCGGACCATCATCATCTGCAACACCAGTTCAATGCCCGTCGCGGCCCGCGAGGCTTCTGTCTACACGGCAGTCACCATGGCCGAGTACTACAGGCAGATGGGCCTGAACGTTCTCCTCCTCGCTGACTCTACTTCGCGTTGGGCGCAGGCAATGCGGGAGATGTCTGGAAGGCTGGAGGAGATCCCCGGAGACGAGGCCTTCCCCGCCTACCTGGAATCGGTCATCGCCGCATTCTACGAGAGGGCTGGAATCGTCCGGCTCCGAGACGGTTCCGTCGGGTCCGTGACGATCGGGGGAACGGGCAGTCCCGCGGGCGGGAACTTCTAGGAACCGGTCACGCAGGCGACCCTGAAGGTCGTCGGCGCCTTCCACGGGCTCTCCCGAGAACGCTCAGACGCGCGCAAGTATCCGGCCATCCATCCCCTCGAAAGCTGGAGCAAGTACTCCGGAATCGTCGACCAAAAGAAAACCGAGACCGCGCGCCGGATCCTCTTCCGCGGCAACGAGGTGAGCCAGATGATGAAGGTCGTCGGCGAGGAAGGAACGAGCCTCGAGGACTATATCCTGTACCTCAAGAGTGAATTCCTCGATTCAGTCTACCTTCAGCAGAACTCCTTCGACCCCGTGGACGCGGCCGTGGGTCCGGAGCGTCAGCGGCATCTTTTCTCCATCCTCTACCGGATCCTCACCGCTTCCTTCACGATGAAGAGCAAGGACGAGGCACGAAGCTACTTCAACCAGCTCAGGCAGCGCTTCCTCGACTACAACGGCGAGGAATGGAAGTCGGAAGGGTTCATGCGGATCGAACAGGAGATTGAGAGGATGGTCGCCGAGCGTCTGTCCGTCGGCTCTGAAGCTTTGCCAAACGGAAAAGAAAAAATCGGAACGAGAGGCTAACGATGCGTAAAGTATACAGCAGAATCGAGTCTATCGCGGGAAACGTCATCACGGTTCGCGCTGACGGCATACGGTACGGCGAACTCGCGCTCGTCACCTCGGGACACGGCAAATCGCTCGCTGAAGTGATCCGCCTCCGAGACGACCTCGTTTCCCTCCAGGTCTATACCGGCGGAAGGGGCATCTCCACGGGAGACGAAATACGTTTCCTCGGCCACCCGATGCAGGTCTCCTTCTCCGACGATCTTCTCGGAAGGATCTTCAACGGGAGCGGCGCTCCCCGGGACAACGGGCCTGAACTTTCCGAGAACCTGATCGAGATCGGCGGGCCATCCGTCAACCCCTCGAGAAGGATCATCCCTAGGAACATGATCCGCACGGGGATCCCCATGATCGACCTGTTCAACACCCTCGTGGAATCCCAGAAACTGCCCATTTTCTCCGTATCAGGAGAACCCTATAACCCGCTTCTCGCGAGAATCGCGATGCAGGCCGAGGTAGACATGATCATCCTCGGCGGGATGGGCCTGAAGTACGACGACTACCTGTTCTTCAAGGACACCCTCGAGGAGGGAGGAGCGCTGAGCAGGACGATCTTCTTCATCCACACCGCATCAGATCCGATCGTGGAATGCCTCCTCGTGCCGGACATCTCGCTCGCCGTGGCGGAGCGTTTCGCGCTCAAGGGGAAACGGGTTCTCGTCCTCCTGACGGATATGACGAACTTCTCAGACGCCCTGAAGGAGATTTCCATTACCATGGAACAGGTACCCTCGAACCGGGGATACCCCGGAGATCTCTACAGCCAGCTCGCCTTCCGTTATGAAAAGGCTGTCGACTTCGAGGGGGCGGGATCGATCACCATCCTTGCGGTCACGACCATGCCCGGGGACGATGTCACGCATCCGGTCCCAGACAACACAGGCTACATCACCGAGGGTCAGTACTATCTCAAGAACGGGAGAATCGAACCCTTCGGGTCGCTCAGCAGGCTGAAGCAGCAGGTGAACGGCAGAACAAGGGACGATCACCGGGCCCTGATGGACGGGATGATCAAGCTCTACGCGGCCTACCTCGAGTCGCTCGAAAAGAAATCCATGGGCTTCAGGATGTCCGCATGGGACAACAAATTGATCCGCTATGGGGAGATCTTTGAACGGGAGATGATGGATCTGTCAGTCAACATCCCGCTCGAAAAGGCGCTCGACAACGGATGGTCGATCCTCGCGGGCTGCTTCACCCCCGAGGAAACGGGCCTGCGGACGGAACTGATCAAGAAATTCTGGCCTAACTAGAGGAGGCGGGACAGCACATGGCCGGGGTCAAACTGACCAAGAACGAGCTGAAGAAGCAGAAAGACGCGCTGAAGAGATTCAGGAGATACCTCCCGACCCTCCAGCTTAAGAAGCAGCAGCTCCAGATGGTCATCAGGCAGGTCGAGGTCAAGGAACGGGAACTATCGGAGCGGAAGGACGAACTGCGCGCCCAGCTGAACACATGGATACAGCTGTTCGGGGAGGAGATCTCCCTCGAACGGTTCCTCTCCGTGGATGAGGTCACGTACGATACCGGGAATATCGCCGGCGTAGACATCCCGCAATTCACGGGGATACGCTTCACGGAAAACCGCTACGACCTCTACGAGATTCCGCTCTGGGTCGACGCTGGACTCGACATGCTCAAATCCCTCCTCGAACTGGACGCGCAGATCATGGTGCTTCGCAGGCAGATCGCCCTCCTCGGGGAGGAACTGCGGATCACCACCCAGCGGGTGAACCTCTTCGAAAAGGTAAAGATTCCCTCAACGCGCGAGAACATCCGCAAGATCCAGATCTACCTGGGAGATCAGCAGACCGCGGCCGTCGTTCGTGGAAAGATCGCCAAGAATAATATGGTCAAGGTGACACAGTCATGATCGCCAAAATGGAAAAGGTATCGATCGTCACCCTGGAAACGCGCCGGAACGCCACCCTGAAAGCGCTGCGAAAGCTCGGAGCCGTTCACCTGGAACCCTGCGTCGATTCGACGGATACGCTCCAGGAGCTCACGCAGAAGAGGGATCTCCTCGAAAAGGCCCTCAATCTCCTCCCGGGTAAGAAGCTCTCCGGCGCCCTCGGGAAACCGGAGGATCTCGGCAAGGCAATGCAAACCGCGGCGGAGATCGTCCGCATCAGGGACCGGATGCATTCGCTTGACGATGAACGGGACCGGCTTGGAAAGGAGGCCGAAACCCTCGAGCCCTGGGGAACATTTCTTCCGGCGGATATTGCGAAATTGGAGAGCGCGGGCATTTTCATCGGCCTGTACACGGCCACGCCCAAGGATCTCTCCATCATCCCGCCGGGAACCCTCCTGTTCCGGGTCGGAGAAAAGAAGAAGAAGCAGTACCTCGCTGCGGTATTCCGCTCGGCTGAAGACAGACGAGCCTTTCCGCTCGAAGAAGTGCCTCTTCCGGTCAGGGGTCTGTCCGAGATCCGCGAACTCATCGAGCAGAAGGGCGACGAGATCCGCCGCCTTCAGAAAACCCTCGAATCCCTTGCCCCGTGCCGGGAGGAAATAGCGAAAAGTCTCGCGGAGATGCAGGAGCAGGTCGAGTTCGAGCAGGCCCGCGTCTCGATGAAAAACGAGGGGAGTCTTGCCCATATCTCCGGCTTCATCCCCGCTGCCAGGACCGCTTCCCTGAAAAAGACGGCCGCTGAGGAGGGATGGGCCATTCTCGTCCGGGAACCGGCTGAAGAAGACATGGTGCCGACGCTCATCCAGAACCCAAAGGCTATTCGCATCATTCAACCGATATTCGGGCTTCTTGGCACCGTTCCCGGATACCGGGAAAAGGATATCAGCTTCTTTTTCCTCGTCTTCTTCTCGATCTTTTTCGCCATGATCATTGGAGACGGCGGCTACGGGTTGATCATCCTGGCGGTTTCTCTCCTCGGGCTCGCCCGTGCAAAGGGAGGGAAAGCGCAGGAGGGAATGACGCTTATCCTTGTCATGAGTGTCTGCTCCATCATCTGGGGGGCGCTCACGGGCACGTGGTTCGGAATTCAACGGTTCGCGGAAAGCTCCTTCCTTTCGAAACTCATCATCCCGGGACTATCCAGTTTCGATCCCCGGAGCAGCGAAATCGTAAAGCGGATCTGCTTCGTCATTGGGACGATCCATATCTCGATCGCCCATATCTGGTCGTTCATCAAACAGATCCGTGAAAAACCGAGGATCCGTGCTTTCGCCCAGCTCGGCTGGCTTTCCATGGTTCTGGGCCTCTACTTCCTCGTACTCAATATGGTCCTCGATCCGAGGAAATATCCGATGCCCGAGTTCGCATGGCCGATGGTGTTCGCTGGGCTGGCCGTTGTGATCCTCTTCGCGAACCAGGAGGGCAAATTCCTCCGCGGAATCCTGAAAGGGGTTTCGAACCTCCTGCCGACTTTTTTAAGCAGCATCGGCGCTTTCTCCGACATCATCTCATATATCCGTCTCTTCGCGGTAGGGCTTTCTTCCTTCGAGGTCGCGAAGAGTTTCAACGCGATGGCGGAGGCCTCCGCCAATGGGATCATCGGCATCATCGCAGCCGTTGTAATCGGACTGCTCGGGCATGGCCTCAACCTGGCAATGGGGGCCCTTTCGGTCATCGTTCACGGAGTGCGGCTTAATATGTTGGAATTTTCGAGTCATCTGGGAATGGAGTGGAGTGGATTCCCCTACAAGCCTTTTGCGGAGAGGGAAACCACATGAGATATTCGGGAGCTTCCTTCGCAAGAACGCTCCGCAAGAAGATCGACAGGGATAAAGGAGAACGATAATGGACATTGGAATGTTTGGAATCGGAGCCGCTCTCGCTTTCGGAGCATGCGGATCGGCCATAGGCGCCGGAGTAGCGGGTATGTCCGCAGTGGGTGCGTGGAAGAAGTGTTTTGCCCGGAATAAGCCTGCATCATTCCTCCTCATCACCTTTGTGGGGGCTCCCCTCACGCAAACGATCTACGGGTATATCCTTATGTCAACGCTCAAACGGGCGGCTGTCGAGGGTACGGCCCCCGGCTGGCTCATCATGGGAGTCGGGATCTTCGGCGGCCTTGCCATCGGGGCCTCTGCAGCGTACCAGGGAAAAGCGGGAGCCGCCGCCGCTGACGCGCTCGGCGAGACAGGTAAGGGATTTGGGAATTATATGATGGTTCTTGGCCTCATCGAGACAGTCGCCCTGTTCGTCATGGTGTTCATGATGGGTATCGTCGGCTGACGGGAAGAAACGTACAAGGAGGACCCGCGGGCTTTTCCACGGGTCCTTTTTTTTGCTATGATCTGGATGATGGATATGGAGAAGGATACCGCGCGGATCGGCTCCGTCGTCATCGGGCCGGGCCGTCCGGTCGCGGTCCAGACGATGTGGGACAGGCCCCTTACGGAAATCGATTCGCGCTTCCGTGAACGGCTCGACATGCTGAAGGCTCTCGGATGCGACATGATCCGCTTCGCGGTTCCCGGGCCTGAAACCCTGCCGCTCCTGAGTAAGGCGCGGGAAGGCGCCGGGATGCCCGTGATCGCGGACATCCATTTCGATTACGCCCTCGCGCTCGCCTGCCTGGATATCGCGGACAAGATACGGATCAACCCGGGGAACATCGGCGCCCCGTGGAAGGTGCGGGAGATCCTCTCCAAGGCCGCGGGAAACGGCGTATGCATCCGGATCGGCATCAACGCCGGCTCCCTTCCCGGCGACCTGCGCCGGAGAACGGACACCGCCTCCGCCATGATCGAGGCCGCGGAGCGGGAACTGGAGGCGATGCGGGGGTGCGAGAGACCGGCAATTGTCTTTTCCCTTAAATCGTCCGATATAGAAACAACGGTGAAGGCGAACGTCGAATTCAGGAAACGGCACTCCTATCCTCTCCATATCGGTCTTACCGAAGCCGGTCCGATCATTCCGGGAATGGTGAAAAGCACCCTTGCGCTGATACCCCTCCTCGAGTGCGGGATAGGAGATACCATCCGCGTCTCTCTCTCCGATTCGCCGGAGAACGAAGTCATCGCGGCCCGCCAGATCCTCCGAGCGGCGGGAAAGTCGGAAAACACGATATCCGTCGTCTCCTGCCCCCAATGCGGCAGGGCGAGTTTCCCCGTGCGGGATTTCCTCGAACGGCTGGGACCCCGTCTCTACGCCTTCAAGAAACGGGCGACTGTCGCGATCATGGGCTGCGTGGTCAACGGTCCCGAGGAGGCGAAGCACGCGGATATCGGCATCACCGGGTCGGGGAACTCGATCGTCCTGTTCAGACACGGCGGGATCGTGAAGAGGGTCACCCCAGACGAAGCGTTGCCCGCTTTCATCGCCGAACTGGAGAAACTATGAGAAGAAAGAGCGGCGTACTCCGTTTCACCGTCTGCTTCGCCCTTTCGCTTCTCTCTTTGTCCGGTCCCGCCGCATCCCCTGACGCGTGGAGAAACCTCGAAGACGGAAAACGTCTCTTCGCGGCCGGCGAACTCGGCGCGGCCCTTCAGCGCTTCCAGAACGCGGTCGCCGCGGCCGTGACCTACCCGGAGGGGGAATACTGGATCGGAAGGGTGTTCGAGGCGGAAGGAGAGTACCTCCTTGCGGCCGAACAGTACCGAAAAGCCTACGAGGACAGGCAATTCCTCGTCATCGGCGGGGACGTATTCGAGATCCTCTATCACCTGGCGGAGATCCAGAAAACGCTGAGGCAGTATGGAGCATACGAGGACACGCTCAAGACCATCATCGCCACCCCCTCACGCTACCCTGCGACTCCGGAATCCCTCATGCCGGCCATGGTCGCCTCGCTGCGGAACCGGGGCCTGGACCGCTATCTGCTTCTGTACCGGGCCGGCGAGCAGGAAAAAACCGCCGCTTTCGGGAGCCTCGGGATCTTTCTCTATCGGACAGGAAGATACGCGGAAGCTACGAAGAACCCGTAACGGTTCTCGTCGAGAAGGCCCGGGAAAAAGAACCGGATTACGAGTACTTCGATCTGCCCCTCCTCCTGGAAGACGCGGCAGGGAATCCTCCATACAGGGAGTATCTTGCGGAATCTGGCTTTTTCACGCACCTGTACTACCTCGCGGCTTCCCTCTACGCGGAAGGGGATCGGGTCCGGGCCGGCGAGATCTGGAAGATCGTCGCGGATAACCAGATCGAGACCCGGTGGGCAGCTTCGGCACGGGCCCAGCTGTCCAGGCCGGAGATCGAGCCGATCCTGGTCTATCCCAAACCGTAAACCGCCGGAGATCCCGCGCTCCGCTTCTCCCTTCTGCGTCCACTTGTCAGACTCACCCAAATGCGCTACCGTCAGATCCGGGTCAGGCAGGAACAATGAAGAAACTCGTCATCAAAGGGGCTCGCGAACACAATCTGAAGAACATCGATCTCGAGCTGCCCAGGGACTCCCTCATCGTGATTTCCGGGATGAGCGGCTCGGGTAAGTCCTCCCTCGCGTTTGACACGATCTACGCGGAAGGGCAGCGCAGGTACGTCGAGTCCCTCTCCTCCTACGCGAGGCAGTTCCTCGGAAGGATGGACAAACCCGACGTCGACTATATCGAAGGGCTCTCCCCTGCGATCTCCATCGAGCAGAAAACGACTCACCGCAATCCCCGGTCTACCGTGGGTACGGTCACGGAGATATACGACTACCTGAGGCTCCTCTACGCGAGGATCGGCGTTCCGCACTGCCCCGAATGCGGAAAGGTGATCCAGGAGCAGTCCGTCGACCAGATCATCGACACGATCCTCTCCTATCCGGAGGGAACGAAGATCGCCGTCCTCGCCCCCGTGGTGCGAGGAAAGAAGGGAGAGCACCAAAAGATCTTCGAGGACGCCAAGAAGGCGGGGTTCGTCCGGATCCGGGTCAACGGGGAGATCAGGTCACTCGACGAAGAGATCGCTCTCGACAAGAAGAAGAAACATTCCCTCGAGATCGTCGTGGACCGCATGATGGTGAACCAGGAATCGCGCAGGAGGCTCTCGGACTCGGTAGAGACCGCCCTTGAAATTTCGGACGGGATGGTCATCGCGGTCAGGCAGGAGGAAAACGGAGAACGGGAGGAATTCTTCTCGCAGAAGAACTCCTGTCCCGACTGCGGAATCAGTCTTCCCGAGATCCAGCCGCGCCTCTTCTCCTTCAACAACCCCTTTGGCGCCTGCCCGACCTGCACCGGGCTCGGCATCACCCTGGAATTCGATCCCGACCTCGTCATCCCGGATAAATCGCTCTCGTTCAACGAGGGAGGAATCGCAACGGCGAATCCGCAGGCCGCGTGGAACAGGAGCTGGTTCGAGGGAATGGCCAGGCATTACGGGTTCTCGCTGGACACCCCTTTCGAGGAACTTCCCGCTCATATCTTCCGCTCCATCCTGCACGGCACGGATGACCGGATCGATGTCACCTACGTCAATAAAAATAAAACCGGTAAATTCGAGTACTCAAGCAAATATCCCGGCATTCTCAAGGAACTGAAGAGACGCTATCTGGAAACCACGTCGGAACAGGTGAAGGAATGGCTCGAACAATTCATGAGCCAGAAGGAGTGCTCCGAGTGCGAGGGAAAACGCTTGAGGCGGGAGAGCCTCGCCGTGACCGTCGGCGGCAGGAACATCTGGGAGTTCTCCACCCTTCCCGTGGCTCAGGCGCTGACCTTTCTCCGCGGCCTCGACCTGACGGAGACGGAACGAACCATCGCCAAGCAGATCCTCAAGGAGATCGAGGCGCGCCTCACCTTCATGCAGAGCGTCGGCCTGGACTACGTGACCCTCGAACGGAAGGCCTCCACGCTTTCGGGAGGAGAGGCTCAGCGGATACGGCTGGCGACACAGATCGGGTCCTCCCTCGTCGGCGTCCTCTACATCCTTGACGAACCGACAATCGGCCTCCATCAGAAGGACAACCAGCGTCTCATCAATACCCTTAAACTGCTGCGGGATCTCGGAAATACCCTTATCGTCGTGGAGCATGACGAGCAGACGATCCGAACCGCCGACTATATCGTCGATTTGGGCCCCGGCGCAGGCATCCATGGGGGTAACGTCATCGCGCAGGGGACCTTGAAAGAGATCATCGCCGATAAGAACAGCATCACGGGGCGCTTCCTGAGCGGCAGGGAAAGGATCGAGATTCCGGAAAGGAGGAGAAACGGAAACGGGAACTTCCTCTCGCTCTACGGGGCGCGCGAACACAACCTCAAGGGCATCGACGCGCACTTTCCTCTCGGCAAGCTCACCGTAATCACCGGCGTCTCCGGATCGGGCAAATCAACACTGCTCAGCGATCTCCTCTTTCCCGCTCTTTCCAATCGCGTGAACCGTTCGCACCTCCGGGAAGGGAACTACGACAGCATCGAGGGGGTCGAGCATATCGACAAGGTGATCAACATCGACCAGAGCCCGATCGGCAGATCGCCCCGCTCCAACCCCGCAACGTATGTGGGGTTTTTCACGCAGATCCGCGAACTCTTCGCCTCCCTCCCGGAGTCGAAGGCTCGCGGATATAAAATGGGCCGCTTTTCGTTCAACGTGAAGGGTGGCAGATGCGAACACTGCGAAGGGGACGGCACGATCAAGATCGAGATGCATTTTCTTCCCGACGTCTACATCGTCTGTGACGTCTGCAAGGGGAAACGCTTCAACAGGGAGACGCTGGACGTCCGCTATAAGGGAAAAAACATCGCAGAGGTTCTCGACATGTCCGTCGAGGAGGCCATCGACTTCTTCTCATCCATTCCGAAGATCCATCGCTCCCTCGAGACCCTGATGTCGGTCGGTCTCGACTACATCAAGCTCGGCCAGTCCGCCCTGACGCTATCAGGGGGAGAGGCGCAGCGGGTCAAACTCGCCCTCGAACTTTCCAAGCGAAGCACCGGAAAGACCTTCTATATCCTCGACGAACCGACGACCGGTCTGCACTTTGCAGATGTGAAAAAGCTTCTCGAGGTTCTCCAGATGCTCGTGGAGAAAGGCAACACCGTCGTGCTCATCGAACACAACCTCGATGTCATCAAGCAGGCCTATCACATCATCGACCTGGGACCGGAGGGCGGGGACAGGGGAGGGGAGATCGTCGCGGTCGGCACGCCCGAGGAGGTGGCCGCGAACCCGAACTCGTATACCGGGGCCTATATCCGTGAGGCGCTGCGGGAGACGCGTTGAAACCAGATTCCGTTTCCGGAAAGCGAATCGTTTTTTTCCCCCTCCTGCTTCTCGCGTTTGCCGTTCTCCCTAGAGGAATCTGCCCCCAGGAAGCCCGGGAATCGGCGGCGCTTCCGGGCGAGACGGCAGCTGATGGCGAAGAGCCCCCGAAAGAGAAGGAGCTTACCGAAGAGGAGCTGTACGCGCAGACACTCTCAATGGACATTTCAACCGCCGATTACGGCGAACTCGTTGCCTGGTGCAGAAGGCTGGGCCTGGACACGAAAGGAACCAAAACCGTTCTCCAGAAAAGGCTCGCCGAGCACTACCGGATACGCTTCATCGCCGAGCCGGCGAAACCGCCGCAGGAGGGGCAGATCACGATCGTCTCCGCGGACGACCTCCGATACTATACGGACGAGGCTACGGACGAGTCGTACGTCATCTTCACGGGCAACGTGGAAATCTGCGTCACTGACGCTGAAAACGGCTCCGCTCACACCGTACGTGCAGACCGTGTCGTATACAACCAGACACGGAAGCTCCTCTACGCGGCGGGGAATGTCGAGTATGTGCTTGCGGGAAAAACGGAAACTAATATTTTCAAAGGAGAGAGCCTTTCGTTTTCCATCGATACCTACGAAGGCAATTTCCGGGAAGGTGTGTCACAGAAAGAGAGCTCTCTCGATGACAAGAAGATCACCTTCTTCTTCTCCGGTTCGGTGATCGAGAGAAGCGAGGGTAACATAATAACCCTGGAGGACGGCGTCATCACGAGCTGCGAGCAGGATCCTCCCCACTACACGATCAAAGCGAAAAAGATCTGGGTGCTCGCGCCCGGAGAGTGGGGAATACTGGACGCGGTCCTCTATATGGGCAGAGTCCCCGTTTTCTATATCCCTTTTTTCTTCAAACCGGGAGATGAGTTTTTCTTCCATCCCGTCGTCGGGTCGAGGGACCGCGAAGGCTATTTTGTCCAAACTACGAGTTACCTCTACGGGAGGCGCAAGCAGGCGGACAGCTCGTTCAGCTTCCTCCAGATAACGGAGAGCGATACCGGTTCATACGACCTGAAGAGGGAGGGGCTCTTCCTTACGAAGGTGAGCACGCAGGAAAAGAAAAAGCTCTCCGAGGATTATCTCAAGATCCTCTTCGACGTCTACAGCAGGCTGGGAATCTATGGAGGCATCGATCTGTCGTTCACGAAGCGGGGAATCATCAAATCCCTTACCTTTCTGGGAGGAATCGGGTTCAGCAGGGTGATCGACGAGGAAGACGGCGTCTACACCCCGTATTTCCTGAACGACGACGGCGAATGGGTGGATTACTGGAATTCGAGCTACCTTGCGGGGCAGAGGCTCCCTTTCCGCTACGGAGGAAATTTCAATTTCTCCCTTGGCAACGATCTCTTCACATCTGCCGGAGCTTTTCCCGCGTATTCGGACATCTACTTCGAAAACGATTTCTCCGACCGGGCGGAAAACATCGACTGGTCTGCATTCATCAACCCGGAGACCGAGGATACCACGTCATCCAGCACGACGCTGAATCAGACTTTCAAATGGAAGATGGCCACCACCGTGTCTCCTGACGTAGATCCCCTCAAACCCTTCGTTGGAACGGCGAAGATCACGAAATTGAATATCGAGCTTTCCTGGAAGAGCAAACTGCTACCAGAAACCGCGTACGAGGATTATCTCCCCGAGGGAGTTGACACATCGCTCGACCTTCCGGAGAAGAGATTCTTCTTCCCGGACAGCCTCGTTCTGCCGAATTTTTCGGCGACGATCTCAGGAGTTCTCTTCTCCACCAAAAAAGACTCAAGCGCAAAAAAGGAAGAGGGACGGAAAGAGGGAACGGTTCCCCCGGAAGGGATGCGTGAACCATGGCAGGAGGAACCGCAGACAGCCGCGGGCGAAGGGGGAGGCGACAGGGAAGAAGCTGGAGCGTACCGCGTTCCCTCGCCCCTGCCTTCCATCACCATCGCGAAGGCAAAGAGCGCCGCTCCTTTCACCCATTCCCTCTCCTACCAGCTCACCCCCTCTTTATCCAACACCAGCACATTCAACACCGATCTCTGGGAAACGCCAGACGATGTGGACTTCTCCATTCAGTACTCTCTCCTCAACCTTCGCGGCACGGCCTCCCTCACGTATCAGGCCAACCTATTCGATACACTGGTAGACTTCAAGAATACCCTAACGTTCACGGCAAACTACGATCATCACTACGCAGCTGACACAGCTGCTGTCGAGGACTGGACTTCGTTCGAGGAAAACGACCTCGCTTCGACCTATATGCAGCTGACAGACGCGGTTGTGCTGGGGATCAGCCCCTTTTCCGGCTCTTCCCTCTTTCAACCGACGAAACTCACATACAACCTGTCCACCATCCTCTATAAGGGGGATTATAAAGAGGCCCTCTTTACGAATTCGTACATCGATTGGACGGAAGATTACATTACCGCGCACAAAATCGACCTGGTTCTGGGCGTCAATCAATGGGGAGCCAAACAGACCTTGTCTCTCCAGGCGACCCTTCCCCCGATCGATCTAAAACTAACGCCATCCCTTTCCCTAATCACCGGTCCGCTTACATCGGCGCTTTCGACCAGCATAGCGCAGGATGACGATGAAATATGGACCTTCGAACCCCTGATTCTCAAGGAAACGCTGACCTTTTCCACCCTTTTCACGCTCCAGCAGAGCCTCGCGTATGACATCGAGGAATCCAGCTTTTCCACGATGAACACCACGCTTTCTCTCAAACTCTTTGATTCCCTTTTCACCGGCTCTCAGGAACTCAGCTACGATTTTACGGAAGAATCGCTCACATCCGCAAAGACGACCCTGGCGCTGGGACCGCTCACATGCTCCTATCAGATGAAGGAGGCCTACCCGTACACCTTCGATGAGACGGCGGGATGGGTGAAGGGAGAGGAGATGGAATTCCTTCCATACCTCTTCTCCGCGGGGCTCAAATGGGGGTATAAACCCGACCCTTTCTGGAAAAACCGAATCAGATTCTCCTCCTCCCTTGTCTCGACCTGGAACATGGATCTCATCCAATTCACGGACAGCTCCTTCATCTTCAACGCCTCGTTCAAGCTCAAGATCAAGAACCTGCTCGACATTACCTTTTCCTCGAAATCGGAAAACAAGCCCACGTTACTCTACTTCGAGGATATGCGTGAACAGCTCGGAATCTCCGGGGAGTACAGCTTCATCGATGAACTCCTGAAATCCA
>CAZPZF010000049.1:0-16545 GCA_964590705.1 uncultured Spirochaetales bacterium
GAAACCGTCCCTGATGAGGCCCGAGAGCGGCAGCCCGATCGTTTCAACGTCGACGCCGAGGTCGACGGCGAGGGTCGACGCATCGGCCGGTCCGCCGTCGGAAAGCCGCGAGAGAAGCCTGCCCCGGAGATGTCGGTTGGAGCCTTCGAACTTTCCCTGTTTCACGTATCCGGAACTCTTCCTGTTGGGATTGGGTATCCCCTTTCCCAGGAACGCGCCGTAGTCCATCAAGGCGTAGTACCACTCCCGGGGTGAGTCCTCGTCCATCGTGGCCTCGACGAGCGGCAGGATTTCAGGGTCGCTCACCTCGGTTTCGTAGCCGAAGAAGAAGTGGATGAACACCCTGCGGATGTTGGTCTCGATGAAGGGGACGGGTTTGTCGTGGATAAACGCGCAGAGGGAACCGGCCGTTGCCGCTCCGATTCCCGGCAGGGTCCTAAGGACGGCGGGGTCGTCCGGTACGCGGCCGCCCCAGCGTTCCAGGATGATCCGGGCGCATTCGCGCAGGTACAGTGCCCTGCGGTTGTACCCGAGTCCCTTCCACATCCGGTATAGCTCCCCGGTCTCCGCCGCCGCGAGAGCCTGCCAGGAAGGGAAACGCCGAAGAAACGGTTCCCACTTTCCGAGCACGCGGTCCGTCCGGGTCTGCTGTAACATGAGCTCGGACACGAAGATCGGGTACGCATCGCGGGTCTCCCGCCAGGGGAAGGAGCGGCGGCCGACCCTGTATTGGTCGCGGATGACCCGGATGAAGGCGGCGAGATCGGCTGCCCTTTCCATCAAAGGGTGTTTGCGCCTCTCTCCCTCTTACGGAGAAGCGTTTCGAGCCTGCGCACCTCGTCGGAGGAGCTCTCGGAGAGCTTCGTAATGCTCTCCACCTTCTCGAGCGTCGCCTGGTTCTGCGCGGCTATCTCCGTGATCTGGGCGAGGACCTTGCGCGAATTCGCCACGAGCGCGTCCACCGCTTTCCTCATCTCCTTCCCCGTCTCTCCCTGCTTGTCCGCCTGGACCTTGATCTCCTCGGAGGATCCCCGCAGCGATTTCAACGCTTCCTGGATGTGCTCGCTCGCGGTTTTCTGTTCGAGGATGGTCACGTGGATGGTCTTCACCTGGTCTACCGAGGTCATGGTATCCCTGTTGATCGTGGAGAGGATCTCCTTGGCCCTGCTGTTCAAGTCCACCCCCTCGTTGATCCTCTCGATGATGTTCGTGATCTGGGATCTGATCTCCTGAGACTTGGCGGCGGAACCCTGCGCAAGCTTCTTGATCTCGGTAGCGACGACAGCGAAACCTTTGCCGGCCACGCCCGCGTGGGCCGCCTCTATTGCGGCGTTCATGGCCAGGAGATTGGTCCTCTCGGCCAGTTCGTTCACGGAATCGATGATTTGGTAGATGTTCATGGAGACGGTCTTGATCTTCTCCATCGCCTCCTCGGATTTGGTCATGGCGTCCTGGCCGGCCGCCGTGTTTGAGGCCAGCTTGTCCGCGAACGCCGCGGTCTCCGAAGCGCTCTTCGTGATGCCTCCGATGCTCTCCAGCATCTCCTCGATGACGGCCGTCGTCTCGGAGAGTTCGTCGTTCTGGTGGTCGAGCATGGAGTAGGTCGTCTCGAGTGCGGCGATGAAATCCTGGATCGACCGCTCGGTGTTCTGGACCACCGTGAACTGGTCGCCGACGGAAGCGAAAATCGATTCGGTTCCGGCCGCGAGTTCCGCAATGGATCGGGAGGCGTCGGTGATTGTTGCATTGAGATCCCCAGATATCCGGGCGACCGATTCCGATGTGCCTCGGATCGTCCTGATGTACTCTTCCAGCTCCGCCTTCCGTTCCTCAACTTCAGCAGAATAACGCTTGAGATCCTCGCTTACGTGCATGGAGCGCACGGCAAGGGAGAAGAACATGGCGAGGTCGAAGGCGAATATGCCGAGTCCCTGCAGCCATGCCAGGGGTTCCACGCCGATGACCGAATGGTAGATGTCGTAGGATCCGAAGAGGAAGCCGATCAGCACCCCGACCCCGATGTAGCGGGCGTAGGGGTTCTTTCTGAGTATCCCCCGGACGGTGAGATAGGCGATGAAGACCAGTTCTGCCTCGCACGGCAGGAGAACCACGTTAAAAACCCGTTTCGCGTCAGCCGTGTTCCTCGCGAAGGCGAAGAAGGAAGCGGCCATGAGGATCGCTGCGGCAAGGATGATCCTCTTCAGCCATCTGTGGGTGTGGATGCCGTAGAACTCGACGAAAAACAGGATCAGTAAACCGAAGAAGAGGGGGAGGCTCGCCTTGCCTACAAGGTCGAGGATGACCTGGTTCATGACACGGTAGGGAAAGCTCATGTTGAAGAAGTAGAGGCTCATGAAGATGTTCCCGAGGCTGAAGAACAGGTTGGTCCTCTCCTTGCGCTGGAACACGAACTGCTGCAGGAAGAAGAGCCCGATGAACAGCGAAAGGATCGAAAAGACGAAGTACATCGTGTTGCCGAGAAAATCGGTGAGAAAGGCGAGCTTGTCGAAGGAGCCCGGTCTGCCCATGAAGGCTTCCGGAACGATGAACCGCGCGGATTCGTTGAAGACGCGCACGGCCAGGACGTCGCCGCCCGAGGCGCTAAGGATCCCGGCTGGAAGGACGACCTGTTTCGGGGTTCCCTCGTGGTAGTAGAAATCCGGAGGCATGGCGCCGTGCGTTCCGATCAGCGAACCGTTCACGTAGATCTCGACGGCGCCCGCGATCTTCCCGAGATAGACAGCCACGCTCTCTCCCGCCGGAACCGCGGGCAGCCGGAGCCGGAGCCAGAGAAAACGGGAACCGTTACTCTCGTCCCTGTCCGGTGTATACGGCAGCGCGACCGGCTTCCAGGCCGCGTCGGGAAGGCCCGGAACCGCGTAGGAGGGATCGTCTGAAAAGGCGGCCCTCCAGCCGGAAGAAAGCGAAACAGGACGCGTCTCCTCACCGAAGAGCGCGGTCGGCGACAGGAGGATAAGGACCAGCACGACGGCCGCGGAGAACCATCCCCGCTTGCCCACGTTCATACTCATTACAGATTTCCTCCCAATTATCATCGTTCCCGGGGCGAGAGAAAGACGGCGATCTCCGCGTTCGGCGTGCCGGGGAACATGTCGAAGGGCACGACCCTGTCGACTCCGTATCCGTTCTTTCCCCAGAGGGGAAGTTCCTTTTCGATGAGATCGGCGTTGCAGAAGAGGTGGAGCACTAGAACCGGTTTCCGCGCGGCCGCCGCTGCGATCACCCCGCGGCCTGTTCCTCCCCGAGGCGGATCGAGAATGACGACCTCGCCCCCCTCAGCCCCGCCTCCTATGGGGAGGAGCCTCCCCCGCGGGTCCGGCGTACTCGAACCTCTATGGCAGCGGAACCGGCACCCCCCCCCGACCCGCTCCGCGTTCTCGACCGCGTTCCTGACAGCCTCTGCGTTCGCCTCGATCCCGCAGACCTCCCGTGCCGCTCCCGAAAGCGCGATGCCCAGGAGGCCGTAGCCGCAGTAGAGATCCACGATGCGCGCCACCCGCGGAGCCGGGAACGCGGAGGCGAGAGTCGAGAGAAGGTCCGGCAGGATCGGCGGATTAACCTGAGAAAATACCGTAGGGTCGAAGAGGAAGCGGTAATCGCCGACCCTGAGGAGCAGGTGCCGCGGGCCGTACATCCTCCGGATATCCCGCGCCTCGTCCGGCAGGTTCGCCTCCATATAGTACTGGCTCCTGGAAGGATCGTGGAACATGAACAGAGAGAGGATGGGAAGCCGGGACTCCGCAAGTTCGGTCGCCATCCTCTTCACGCCGCGCACGATGCCCGCAGAAAGCGTATGAAAATTGAGGATCACGGCAACCTTCCCCTCGCTCTCCCTGAGGATGACGAAATTTAAGCCCTCGCCCAGGGTGCGGCAGGAAAGATCGTTGATCCTCCGCGCGATGAACGCGAACAGTTCCCCGTGATGGGCGGGTTCCAGGGCCGATCCCTCGACATAGCCGGGGGGGGCGGCCGCGGGATCGAGGAGCAGCAGGTTTTTTCCCCTTCGGGAGATGACGCGCCTCTTCGACGTGCTCCGGTATCCTCTGGGGACCGGAGCCGCGTGGAACGGCTCAAGTGCGCCCGGAAGTTTCCGCAGATCCCAGAACCGCGCGAGCCCCGCGTTTTTCACCAGAAGCTCGGTCTCGTACGGAACCGCCGCGAGAGGCTCGGAGTCCCCTCCCAAAGGAATGCCTCGGGCCACAGCTTCCGCCCTAAGCGCGGAAGCGAAATCAGGAATCTCCACCGGGCCGCTCACGAAGCGGCGGCCCCCTTCTTTCTCGCCTCCTCCGCCTTCCTGCTGATCCTGTTCCACACGCCCGAGAGTCCCATCGCCTTTTTCATCTCGGACAGGGTTTCCGCGGCCTCTTTCCGCATCCGCAGGGTGCCCTCGTAGATGACCTCGTCCACGAAGCCCTTTCTGGCCTCGTACATGGCGCGTCTTTCCCGGATCGGTTCGAGGTAGCGGTTGAGAGCCGCGGCGAGCTTTTCCTTCACCTCGACGTCCCCGACTTTTCCGAGCCGATAGCGCTCCTTGAGATCCTTCACCTCTTCGTCGTTCCCGTTGAACACATCGTGATAGATGAAGACCGGGTTCCCCTCGACAGTCCCCGGAATGTCCGCGCTCACCCGTTTCGGATCCGTGTACATTCCGTGAACCTTTTTCCTCACCGTGGCGGCGTCGTCGGAGAGGAAGATCGCGTTGCCGAGCGATTTGGACATCTTTGCCTGGCCGTCGGTTCCCACGAGGCTCGGCACGTCGCCTATGAGAACCTCCGGAACCGGAAAGACCTCGCCGTACAGGGAATTGAAGCGCCGGGCGATCTCCCTGGTCAGTTCCACATGGCTCTCGTTATCCTTGCCCACCGGCACCAGATGAGCGCGGGGCATGAGAATATCCGCGGCCTGCAGGACGGGATAGCCGAGAAGCCCGAACGGCATCTCGGTCAAGTGCGCGTTCTGCGCCATTTCCTTGAGGCTCGGAATCCTCTGCAGGCGCGGAACGGTGACGAGCATCTCGAACAGGAGATTCATCTCGTAGACCTCATGGACCGCGGACTGGAGATAGATGACGGAACGTTCCGGGTCAATACCGCAGGCGAGATAGTCGAGGACCATCTCCCGCGCGTTGCCGGCGATCTCGTCGATATCCTCCTTGGCCGGCTTCGTCGTCATGACGTGCAGGTCGGCTAAGATGAAGAAGCACTCGTAGGCTTCCTGAAGCTTGACCCTGTTCGCGATGCTTCCCACGTAATGACCAAGGTGCATCTTGCCGGTCGGTCTGTCTCCGGTGAGTATTCGTTTCTTTTTCATGCGAGGTATTGTTCCTTTGCCGTAGATTCTTCCGTAAACCTCTCGGGTGAGTCTGCCGGACACAACAACTATAACGATTCCCGCGATGAAGTTCAACACGCGCGCATGGAGCCCACGCGGCCAGGCGCATTTTCCAGGATATCAGGAAACGATCCTCCGATTTCGCCGCCCAGAGCGTCAGGGTGGTTTGCCGGGCTGTCCGAAAAATGCTTACCTTTCCTCCCGCATCGTCCTCCTCTCCCGTTTTTCCCTTCCGTTGCCCATGATGACGCTGATCGGCTGCAGGGCTGGGACGTTCTCGCAGATGATCTTTATCATCACGGTGAGGGGAACGGCAAGGAACATCCCCACGATCCCCCAGATCCAGCCCCAGAAGAAGAGCGAGAAGAGGACAAGAAGGGGGCTCACGTTCAGCTGGTCGCCGGAGATCTTGGGGTCGAGAAAGCTCCCGATCACGTTCTGGATGACCGTTCCCGTCGCGGCTACCGCGATGATCGGTCCCCACGCGGGATAGAACTGGATCACGCTCCAGAGGACGCAGGCGAGGGTGATGATGATCGAACCGATACTCGGGATGAAATTGAAAAGGACGGTCAGGACCCCCCAGATCAGGGCGAAATCGAGTCCGATGATCGTGAACGAGACCCAGAACAGGATGCCTGTCGCAAGGCTGATGAGCAGTTTGATGATCAGGTAGCGGCCGATGTCCTGGTTAATGTGATCGAGTATTCTCCCGATCCTGAGGTTCATGTTCATCTGGAACGCCTTTGCCAGCTTCTTTTTCAGGAGAGGTTTTTCAAGAAGGAGGAAGACCAGGTAGACGATGATGACGAACAGAGTCTTCAGGAAATTGACGAACGATCCCGAAACCGCGACAAGCCGGTCACGGAATGCGAAGGACCAGTTCACGTCCTCGAAGAGATGGATCGAGACGGGGAGCTTGTCGGAGAAAAAGGTGTTGACCTCCCGATAGATGCTCTCGAACCTGCTCTCGTACTTGGGGTATTCCCTGACGAGAGAATTGATGCTGGAATAGACGAAGAGTCCCACCAGGTAGAAGAAGCCGAACAGGATGATGAGAACGATGACGATGGCGATGATGCGGGGCATCTTGATTTTAGTCAGGCCCGTGACGAGCGGCTCGATGATATACGACAGCATGATCGCGATGACCATAGGCACGATGATCGGTTGGAGTATCTTGAGGACTGCGACGACGGCGATGATGACGATACCGCCAAGGAGGATGGCGATCAGCTTGTGAATATTCATGGCCTATTATATCATGTTCACTGCGTCCTGTATCGCCATGCAGTCCAAGAGGGAGGATAACGATGATTCACGGATACGAAGGAAGGAACCCCGACATTGCCCGGGCCGCCTTCATCGCTTGGAACGCCGATGTCAGCGGCGCGGTCACCCTTGGGACAAGCTCTTCGGTCTGGTTCGGATCGACCCTGCGCGGCGATCTCAGCCCGATCGTGATCGGAGATCGGACGAACATCCAGGACAACTGCTCGCTCCATACCGACAGCAATTCCGCCCTGCGGATCGGGGACGACGTGACCGTCGGCCACGGCGCCATCGTTCACGGCTGCGTCGTCGGTTCCCGGTGCACGATCGGCATGGGAGCAATCGTCCTGAGCAGGGCCGTCATCGGAGACGAATGCGTCATCGCAGCCGGCACCCTGGTTCCGGAGGGAAAGGAGATTCCCCCTCGCTCCGTGGTGATGGGGGTTCCCGGCAGGGTCGTACGCCAGGTCGATGACGAGGATATGGCCGGCATCCTCGCGACAGCCGCGCATTACGTCGAGCGATCTCTGCGAACCAGGGAAGAACGGGAGAAGGGCGCCTGAAAGAAGAGTATTTCGGCATGCCGTCCGTTTTTTGAGAGCTTATTCGACCATCCGAAAAACGAAAGCGCCTTTTCCTCCCCCCTGGGAAATCCCGAACCTTGACGAGCCGCGTCCCTCACGGTATTGAATCCTGGATACGGGGAAAGGAGGAGAAGAGATGGGAATAGGAATACGCTCTCTTGGAGTCTGCATCCCGGAACGGCGCCTCGGCAACGAGGAGCTGGCGAAATCGATCGACACGACGGACGAATGGATCGTATCGCACACAGGAATCAGGAACCGCCACATCGGCAGCCCCGAAGAGGCCACCTCGGATCTCGCGGTTAAGGCCTGTCTCGAAGCGCTGCGGTCCGTGGACTTCGAACCTGAACGGATCGACATGATCATCGCGGCCACCGCGACCGGCGACTACCCGGGCTTTCCCGCAGTCGCCTGCATGGTACAGGACCGGCTCAAGGCCAAACGCGCGGCAGCCTTTGACCTGAACGCGGGATGCACGGGATTCGTCTACGGCATGGAGATCGCGCGGGGCATGATAGCGTCGGGCGCCGCTAAAGCGATACTCGTGGTGGGCGCGGAGATGCTCTCAAGAATCACCGACTGGACTGACAGGGACACCTGCGTCCTCTTCGGTGACGGCGCCGGAGCCGCGCTCATCACCGAGCTCGAGGGGAATTCGGGGATCCTGAAATCCATCCTCCGCGCCGACGGAAGAGGCGCCGACTACCTCAAACGGACCGCGGGGGGGAGCAGGTTCCCCTACCGTGAGGGGATTACGAAGGCCAGGGATTTCGCGATTTCCATGGACGGAAGAAAGGTCTATAATTTCGCCGTGGGGGCAAACTGCGATCTCTTGGCACTCCTGTTCGCGCAGACCGGACTCACCGCAGACGATAGCGCGTGGATCGTGCCCCATCTGGCGATCGTGCGTATCATCCAGGCCGCGGCGAAGCGCCTTTCAATACCCGAGGAGAAATACTACATCAACATCGACGAGTACGCGAACACCTCTGCCGCGTCGATTCCGATCGCGTTGCACGAAATGGTGGGGAAGGGTCTCCTCAGGAAGGGCGGCCTCGTCATCACGATCGGCTTCGGGGCCGGACTGACATACGGCTGCAATCTCATCCGATGGTGATATACTGTACGACGGAAGGAGCGGAAGAGCCATGAAACGATGCTTTTTATTTCCGGGCCAGGGGGCGCAGTACCCCGGAATGGGCAAGGATCTGTACGACATATCCGCCGCTGCCAGAGAACTGGTTTCACAGGCATCGGAAATCACCGGCCTTGACATGAAAGCCCTCCTCTTCGACGGAACGGAAGCGGAATTGGCCCAAACGGATAAGACCCAGATCGCGGTCACCACGGTCAACCTCGCGGTCCTCGCTGCGCTCCGCGAACGGGGGATCGTTTCCGAGGGGGCGGCCGGATTTTCCCTAGGCGAGTTCTCCGCCCTTGTGGACGCCGGAGTCCTCAGGCAGCAGGAAGCCCTCGCCCTCGTGTTCGCACGGGGCAAGGCGATGCAGAAGGCCTCACGCAACGCGGACGGGCCGGAAGGACCGGCGGGAATGGCCGCGGTCATCGGCGCGGGCTTCGATGACCTTTCCGGAGCCATCCGCGACATTCCAAACGTCTTCATCGCGAACTACAACGCGCCTACTCAGCTCGTCCTTTCCGGAACGGCCAGGGCACTGGCCATGGCCGAGGACGCCTGCAAAGGGCTGGGGCGGGTGAGGTTCGTACGGCTCAAGGTATCCGGGCCTTTTCACTGCCCTCTTCTCTCGGAAGCCGCGGAGCTTTTTGCCGTGGAGGCTGGGAAATGCGATTTCCGCGATCCTGTCAAGCCGGTCTTCTCCAATGTAACCGGCGCCCCGATACCATCGGGCAACGCCGCCCGTGACCTGGCAGTACGCCAGATCACGAACCCCGTGCTCTGGGTCAGGGAGGAGGAGGCGATCCGAGCCGCCGGGTTCGAGCAGTGCCTGGAAACCGGACCGGGAACTGTCTTGTCCGGGCTGTGGAAAACGGTCGAGAAGACGATCCCCTGTCTGCCCGCGGGTACCGCGGCCCAGATCGAATCGGTGGCGCCGTAGGGCGCCGTGCCAGGAGGAGGGAATCATGTCTCTGCAGGGAAAAATCGCAGTGGTTACGGGCGGATCGCGGGGCATCGGTAGGGCGATTACAAAGGCCTTCCTCCTCGAGGGGGCTGTCGGGTACGCGATCAGCACGCGAGAAGCACCCGACCCCGGGGAACTCATCGAGGCGGCCTTAGACGGCGGCGCCTTTCATTGGGAGAAGGGAGATGTTACAAACGAGGCCGAGATGAACGCCATCATCGAGAAGGTGATCCAGGCGCACGGGAGGATTGACATCCTCGTGAACAACGCGGGAATCACCAAGGACGGGCTCGTCTTTCGGATGCCCCTTTCGGATTGGGATGCGGTCATCGCAGCGAACCTGACCAGCGTCTTCATCCTCTCCCGCGCGGCGGCGAGGCAGATGATACGGCAGCGCGCGGGATCGATCATCAACGTGTCCTCGGTGGTCGGGATCCGCGGCAACGGAGGCCAGACCAACTACAGCGCGAGCAAGGCGGGAATCATCGGGTTCACCAAGAGCCTGGCAAAGGAAGTCGCGTCGCGCGGGGTGCGTGTCAACGCGCTTGCCCCCGGATACATAGAAACGGACATGACGGATAAACTGCCGGAGGAGGCCAGAAAGGCGCTCCTCACGCAGATACCGCTCGGAAGACCGGGCAGGCCGGAGGAAGTCGCATCATGCGCTCTCTTCCTGGCAAGCGACGCTTCCAGCTATATCACCGGCCAGGTGCTCGGCATCGACGGCGGGATGGGAATGTAAGGAGACATGTCGGATATGAAACAGAGGATCGTGGTAACGGGGATGGGCACGGTCAATCCCCTGGGCAACTCCATCGAGGAGTTCTGGACAAACATCAAGGCGGGCAAGAGCGGCATCGGTCCCATCACCAGGTTCGACGCCTCCGCGTTCGCCACGAAGATCGCCGGGGAGGTGAAGAACTTCGATCCCGGCCTGTATATGGAGAAGAAGGAAGCCCGCAAGATGGCGCTCTTCACCCAGTACGCCGTCGCCGCGACATCACAAGCCTTAAAGGCGGCGCGGATAAACGACGGAGACTACGACCCGGCCAAGGTTGGAATCATCCTGGGCAACGGGATCGGCGGCTTCGAGGTGATCGAGGAGGCCTATCGGCAACTCTTCGACAAGGGTCCGGACCGGATGGCTCCCCTCATCGTTCCGAAGATGATCAGCAACGAAGCTCCGGCGAACATCGGGATCATCTACAACTTCCAGGGGCCCTGCATGACTATCAACACGGCCTGCGCCTCGGGAACGGACGCCATCGGAAACGCGCTCATGGCCCTCCGAAGCGGCTGGTGCGACATGGCTGTGACCGGAGGAACCGAGGGATGCATCGTGCAGCTGGGAGTCGGGGGGTTCAACGCCCTGCAGGCGCTCAGCACCGCGTACAACGATACGCCGGAAACCGCGTCCCGTCCCTTCGATAAAACGAGAGACGGGTTCGTCATCGCGGAGGGGGCCGGAATCCTCATCCTGGAAACCCTCGAGCGAGCGAAAAAACGGGGAGCCCCCATCCTGGCCGAGCTGGCGGGGTACGGCATGACAAACGACGCCTATCATCTCACCGCCCCCCACCCCGAATGCAGGGGAGCGGCCCGCGCAATGGAAATCGCCATCGCCGACGCGGGTCTTACGCCGATGGATATCGACTACGTCAACGCCCATGGCACCTCGACCCCGACGAACGACCCATTGGAGACCCTGGCCATCAAGAAGGTCTTCGGCGACCACGCCTACAAGCTCAAGGTGTCGTCGACCAAGTCCATGACAGGGCACTGCATCGGTGCGGCGGGAGCCGTGGAAGCCATCGTTTCCATCCTCGCCATCCGGGACCAGTTCTTCCCCGCCACCATCAACCTCAACGAACCTGACGAGACCTGCGACCTCGACTACGTTCCCAACAAGGGATACCCCGGCAGGATACGGGCGGCCATGTCCAACTCGCTCGGCTGCGGCGGCCATAACGGCATGATCGTGATCACCGAGGGCGCGTAGATGGACGGTATCGAAGCCCTCATTCCGCATCGCCATCCCTTCCTCTTCGTCGACCGCATCGAGACCGCTACCGAGGAACGGATCGTCGGGTACCGGAGAGACCCCGTCACCGACTTCATCTTCGCGGCCCCTATCCCCGGTCACCCCATCGGACCCGGGGTCATTCCCGTGGAAACCATGGCCCAGTGCGGAGGAGCGGGAGTCAAGCTTCTCCACCGCTACCCTGAGGACGCGTTCTTCTACCTGGCGTCCATCGAGAAGGCGCGGTTCAGGAACCCCGTGTTCCCGGGAACCGAGGTCCGGATGGAGATCCGCAACCTCCGCCTCTCCTCCCGGCTCATCAAGCAGGCAGGCATTGCCTTTGTAAACGGGGACGCCGCGGCCGAGGCCGAGTGGCTGTGCGTAATCAGGGAGGAATAACCGTGGAACCGAAGATCAGAAGCGGAATCTGCCTCAACACGCACCCGGAGGGGTGCAGGGCCGAGACCTTGAGCTGGATAGACGCGGTGAGGGCCGAGCCTCCCCTGACCGGCGGCCCTCGGTTTGCCCTCGTCCTCGGAAGCTCCGGGGGATACGGACTCGCGTCCCGGATCGTCTCCGCCTTCACCTACGGCGCCGCCACCATCGGCGTGGCCTGGGAAAAGGAGCCGACCGGGACCAAACAGGGCACCTCGGGTTTCTATAATACCGAAGCCTTTGACGCGGCGGCCGCGGAAACAGGGCTCTTCAGCCTCTCCTTCAACGGGGACGCCTTTTCGGCGGAGATGAAGGAACGGGTGGCGGAGGCGGTTCTGCGCGGACCCGGCAGACTCGACCTCGTCGTGTACAGCCTCGCCTCCCCGGTCAGGGCCGAACCCTCCACGGGAACTGTCTACCGTTCCGTGCTGAAACCCATCGGCAAACCCTACCGCTCGAAGACCGTGGATCCCTTCACCGGGACGCTCTCCGAGGTCAGTATCGAGCCCGCGTCCGCCGAGGAGATCGAGGCAACACGGAAGGTGATGGGCGGCGAGGACTGGGAACTCTGGATACGGACGCTCTTGGACGCCGGCTGCCTGGCCCCCGGGATCAGAACAGTGGCATACTCGTACATCGGGCCGGAGGTGACCTACCCGGTCTACCGCGAGGGAACGATCGGCAAGGCAAAGGAACATCTGGAAGCGACAGCGTCAGCGATCACGAAACTGCTGGAACCCGCCGGTGGATCCGCCTTCGTGTCTGTGAACAAGGCCCTGGTGACCAAGGCCTCGGCCGTAATCCCGGTCGTGCCCCTCTATATCTCGATCCTCTTTGCCGTGATGAAACGCAGGGGGATCCACGAAGGCTGCGTGGAGCAGATCCACCGCCTCTTCACCCGCTTCCTGTACGCCGGCGGACCCGTCCCCGTGGACGACAAGGGACGGATCAGGATCGACGACCTGGAGATGCGCGAGGATGTCCAGCGGGAGGTTGCCGGAATCTGGGGTGAGATAGACGGGAACACGCTTCGGGAGAAGGCCGATATCGAGGGATACGTAAACGACTTCTATCGGCTCAACGGTTTCGCCGTTCCCGGCGTGGATTATACATCGGGGGAAGACCGGGGCTGATCGTCAGGAACCTTCCAGCGGGTGACCCAGTAGAGGAAAGGCGTATCCAGGACCGCGACCGCCCACTTGATCACGTACGTTGTAATGAATATCTCAGAGAGGATCCGGAAGGGATAGAGCCCCCAGAAGGCGATCGACACGAAGATGGCGGTGTCGATGAGCTGACTGACCATCGTGCTCACGTTGTTACGAATCCATAGATGCTTCCTGCTCGGAAGGCGCCTCTTCCAGAGGTGGAACATCCACACGTCGTGCGTCTGGGAGACCGCGTACGCCGCGAGACTCCCCAGCGCGATCCTCGGCATCACGGAGAAGATCGTGGACAGGGCTCCCTGTGAAAAATCTGTCTCCGCGGGGCTAAAGAGGAGCACGATGTTCATGATCAGCGCCATGCAGACGATCCCGCAGAACCCGATCCCGACAGCCTTGTTCGCCTCGCGCCTGCCGTACTTCTCGCTCAGGATGTCCGTGGCGAGGAACGAAGAGGCGTAGATGATGTTTCCCAGGGTCGCGGTTACGCCGAACAGCTCGATCGTCTTGACCACCTGGATGTTGGCGATGATCCCGGAGAAGGCCATCCACGCGAACAGACCGGCTTTGCCGAAGAGGCGGTACCAGAGGACGAGGGATCCGAAGGTAACGGCGAAGAGCAGGAACCAGATCAGTTCATTCATCGGGCGGATGCCCCTACCGTCCCGCCGCAGCGCCCGCCGCGCAGACGGCCAGGGAGTAGAAGGTGTCACCCCCTTCGGAGCGGAAACGCGCCAGGATGTAGAACCCGGAAACGACCGCCTTCGAGTACTCGGTTCCCGTCTCCTTGCCCCAGGAGCCCATGCCCTGGGCGGTGTAGGAGAGACTGCCGGATACGATGTTGAGGGATATCTGTTTTATCAGCTCCTCGAGGGCTTTCTCGTCCGCGGCGTTCACGGAATCTCCGAAGAGCCGTTTCCGGGGAGACGAACCGACGCCTACGAGATATCCGGGGATATCGGGAGGCTGCGCGATCCAGGCGGGCTCTCCCTTTCGGCTCGCCGCGGGGGCGAATCCGATGGACAGCGAACGGGTGGGAAGCGAGTACAGGGCGCAGGTGCCTTCGTCGTCCCGGGCGGACTCGAGGAGAACCAGGTCCTGTTTCAGGGATTCCGCGAGTTCAGGGTCGAAACGGACAGACATGGCCCTGACCATGCCTGAAGAAACGCCTCCCTTTTCCCGGTAGATCTGGGCCTCCGCTTCCACTGCCACGAACCGGGAGGCTTGTCCTGCGGCCTCGGTCAGACAGAAGTCGAGCTCCGCTTCCCTGTCGGAAAGCCTCGGGGAACAGGCGAAGAACATGGGAACGCCGGAACGGGGAGCCGTATCGGCCATCAGGGAGTCCCGCCCCGCGCGCGGGAACTGGGTCGAATACGAGGAACCGGCGCTTGCGGCGACCGTAACGGATCCCGTTCCGCGGGGAGTCGCGCAGGCGCTGAAAACCGTCAGGAGCGGCGCAAGAATTGCCGGAATGAGAACCGCCGCTTTCGAGATCCGTTTCGCTTTCATGGTTTCGCTCCACGCCGTGGTCAAGGTATCGTGAGTGTAGAGCCCCGCGCATGAACAGTCAATACTAAGAAAAACGCGCGCATCCGTTGAAAACCGGAAGGGAACCGCTATACTCTGAGATGGCGCGCGGAGCCCGCGCCTTGTCTGCCTGCTGTCGGTCAAGATCGGACTGACGGAAAGGGTTTCCCAATGCAGCGAAAAGTCATGCAAAGAGGAGGTTACTCATGGGGAACACAACGTTGATTTTAATCGTTCTCGTCGTCTATCTCTGCTTCATGGTCTATCTCGGATTCTTTTTTAAAAACAGGACAAAAACGTTCAGCGACTATATCCTCGGATCCCGAGGGATTCCATGGTTCGTCATCTCGATGACCATGCTCGCCACCCTGGCCAACGCCCAGCAGACTCTCGGGATAGCAGGGACGAGCTACATCCTCGGCCTCTCGCCGATGATCTGGTACTTCATCCTGGTCAATATCTTCATCTATCCCCTCATGGCCAGGCTGGGATCCAGGTACCGGCTCCTGAACTTCTCCACCATCGTGGATCTCGGGGAGGAACGCTACCCGAAGAGCGGCAGGCTCACCGTCCTGCTCAGCGTATGGCAGATCGGCTGGGCCGTCATCAGCACCGCCATCTGCATCTTCGGGGGCGGCCTGGTCATAGAGACCATATTCGACGTGCCCCTGTACCTGGCCTGCATCGTGGTGACGATCATCACGGTGGCGTACTGCGTCATGGGCGGCCTCAACGCCGTCGTGTTCACCGATACGATCCAATGGCTGATCATCATCTTCGGCACCGCGTTCCTGGTGCCGTCCATCTTCATCAAGTTCGGGACCTTCACGGAGTTCTTCTCCGCGGTCATGGGCAACACGGGCATGGCTCCCGCCGAGGGGATCAAACTGTGGCCGGGCTTCACCGACCTGTTCACCCTGCCGCAGGGCGTCACGATCCTGGGTCTCGTCTCGATGGGACTCGCAGGATCGCTCTGGATACCCATAGATCTCGGGTACATGCAGAGGATGCTGTCGGCAAAGAGCGCCAAGGAAGGACGCAGGGCGGCGCTCGGTTTTCTCGTGATCGTGACTCTGTGGGCGTGCATCATGGTCATCATGGGCATGTACGGTTCCGTGCTCCATCCGGGCGTTTCAGCCACGGACACGGTCATTCTCCTGATAGCCAACGACGCGATGCCCGCCATCGGCGTCGCGATCTTCATCACCGCGATCGCCGCGGCCGTCATGAGCACCGTCTCGACCTATCTGAACGCCGCATCAGCGATCATCTCCAAGAATATCTACAAGCGCTTCATCCGCAAGGACGCCGATGACAAACAGATGATCGCCGTCGCGAGGATCGCGTCCGCGGTCATCGCCGTGGCGGCGTTCTTCTTCGCTCCCACCGTGCGCAGCAGCGGGGTCTTCATGACTTCGATCACGGCCCAGATGGTCCTCTGCGCCTCCCTTACCCCGCTCATCCTCCTCAGCACCTACTGGAAACGGATGACGGAACCTGCGGCGTTCTGGGGCTGTATCGTCAGCGGAGTCGCCACCCTCTTCCTGGTGTTCCGTTCCGGGGGAGGCATGGCCGTATTCTACGGCGCGGGCATCGCAGGCGTTCCCGCGATCTTCATCGGTATCATCCTCTCCGTGGCTATCTACGTGATCATGAGCCTGTGCAAGAGATACAATCCCGAAAGCATCGGCCCTGGCTTCCGCGCCATCTTCGAGAATCCCCAGAAAACCGAAAAGACCCCGAAAACGGACATCTTCGTCATCGGCGCGGCGATCATCCTGCTCGTCATAGCCATCCTGGTGAGGGTGTACAGCAAGGGCACGCCTTCCGCGTGGCCGCCTCTCTCCGGTTTCGGCGGAACTCTCACGAACATCTTCTTCATCCTTGACGGTATCGCCATCCTGGTGATCTGCCTCTTCATCCTCATCCGCACCATCAGGTGGGTCCAGGGGCTGAAAAAGGCGCAGGCTGGGGCGTCCAAAGAAGAGAAATAGCGGGGTCAACCGACTCGACCGATACGGCAGGCAGGCAAACTGAAAGGGGGCTGTCCAGATACATTCTGCACAGCCCCTCCTCTGTACCGAATAATCCGC